>DATAHW010000122.1:0-9877 GCA_036262935.1 Gemmatimonadales bacterium
GCCATTGGGATGCGAGGGCACATGATGGCCTCGCGGCCCGCGCCCGACAGTGAGCGAGGTCACCGCATCGCGGCGATCCGCCGCTGGAGAAAGCGCCGCTCCGGCTCCTGCGTCGCGAGCGCGAGCGCCCGCTCGTAGGAGACCCGGGCGTCCTCGGCCCGGCCCAGCCGCCGGCACAGGTCGGCGCGGGCCGCGTGCGCGAGGTGATAATCGCCGAGCTCACCGCGCCCCAGGATGGCGTCCACCAGCGCCAGCCCCGCGGCGGGTCCGTCGCGCATGGCCACGGCGGCCGCGCGGTTCAGCTCGATGACGGGCGACGCGTCGGCGAGCAGCAGGACGTCGTAGAGGCCGACGATCTGCGTCCAGTCGGTGGCGTCGGCGCTCGGCGCCAGGGCGTGCACCGCCGCGATGGCCGCCTGCACGGTGTAGGGACCGAACCGCTGCGAGGCCAGGGCCCGATGTACGAGCCCGGTGCCCTCCGCGATCAGCTCGCGGTCCCAGCGCGAGCGGTCCTGATCGGCCAGCAGCACCAGCTCGCCCTCGGGCGACGTCCGCGTCGCGCGGCGCGACTCGTGGAGCAGCATGAGCGCGAGCAGCCCCATCACTTCGGGCTCCGGCAGCAGCTCGAGCAGCAGCCGGCCCAGGCGGATCGCCTCGGCCGAGAGGTCGTGCCGCGTGACCGCCGCGCCCGAGGACGCGGAATAGCCCTCGTTGAACACGAGATAGACGACGTGAAGCACCGAGCCGAGCCGGTCCGGGAGGTCGGCCCGCTCGGGCACCAGGTAGGGAATGCCGGCGACGCGGATCTTGGCCTTCGCCCGCACGATCCGCTGCGCCAGCGTGGGCGGCGACTTGAGGAATGCCCGGGCGATCTCCTCGGTGGTGAGGCCGCAGACCTCGCGCAGCGTGAGCGCGATCCGGGCGTCCGCCGGAAGAGCGGGATGGCAGCAGGTGAAGATCAGGCGGAGGCGGTCGTCCTCGAGGCCCTCGGCGCCGTCGGGCGCATCCCCGGTGTCCGTCTCGAGGCGGATGGCCAGCTCGGAGACCGACCGGTCGAACCGGGCCCGCCGGCGGATGGCGTCGATCGCCTTGAAGCGCCCGGTGGAGACGAGCCATGCACGCGGGTTGGCCGGGACACCGTCCCGTGGCCAGCGCTCCACCGCGGCCGTGAACGCATCGTGCAGCGCCTCTTCGGCCAGATCGAAGTCGCCGAGGAGGCGGATGAGCGTGGCCAGAACGCGCCGCGACTCAGCGCGGTAGACGGCCTCGACGACGGCGGCGGCATCGCTGGACACGGTCCGGCGGTCGCGACGCTACTCGCCGTCCTCCAGGGTGAACCCGATCTTGAGGCACACCTGCCAGTGGCCCACCTCGGCGCCATTGATGTGTCCGCGGGTCTCGACCACCTCGAACCAGCGCAGGTTCCGGACGGTTTCGGCGGCCTTGGCGACGGCCTTGCGGATGGCATCCTCGACGCTCGTCGGGGATGACCCGACGAGCTCGATGGTCTTGTAGATATGGTCCGACATCGGTCCTCCTACGCTGGAAGCGGAATCTCGTCCTTGTGGCGCGCGAGCCACTGCTCGAACGTCTGCAGCTCGGGATCGAGCGAGCGGGTGAACGCGAGGTCGCGCACGCCGGCGAAGTAGTCGCTGAAGTCGCGGTTGTACTGGAACATGTTGCCCATGTCGTCGGCTCCGGGAAAGCCGAGGCCGCGGTACGCGTCCGCCGAAATCGCGTTGTAGCGCACCTCGCGGCCGAGCGCGCGGGTCAGGGCCGCGGCCATCTCGGCGCCCGTGAGGTGCTCCCCCGCGATGGCCACGGTCTTCCCGATGAACTCGCGCCCGCGCTTGAAGATGGCGTAGGCGCACTTGCCGATATCGTCAACGGCGATCCCCGGCAGCTTCTTCTGGTCCATGGGCATCGTGATGGCGAGCGTGCCGTCCGGCATGCGCTGCGGCCCCGCGCCGAAGTAGATGAAGTTCTCCCAGTAGAAGCTGGTGAGCAGGAACGTGGTCGGGACGCCGAGATCGCGGAAGACCTGGTCGGCCTCGCCCTTGGCATCGAAGTGGGGAACCTTGTACTTGCCGCCGAGAGTGGGCATCCGGTCATCGGAGAGTGGAATCCACTTCCGCGTATCCTCGAGCGTGGACCAAATCACGTGCTGCAGCCCGGCCGACTTGGCGGCGCGTGCCATGTTGGTGGCCTGGACCAGTTCCCGCTCGGCCGAGAAGTGCTCCCAGAAGTTGGTGACGCAGAACGCGCCGTAGGCGCCGGCGAACGCCGAAGCGAGCGTCGCCGGATCGTCCAGGTCCGCGGCCACGACCTCGACGCCCTGGGCGGCGAGCGCCCGGCCCTTGTCGGCGTCGGGCTTCCGGGTGAGCGCGCGCGCCGCGAAGGGGCCGCCCTTGTCGGCGAGGATGGCGCGCACGAGGGCGCCGCCCTGGGCACCGGTCGCGCCGACCACCGCGATGAGCTTTTTCTCTGGCATGACGAATCTCCGGGGGTGAGACGATCGTTCGAGAGCGTCCCAATACTACAACGGTCTGCCGGGGTTGGCCCGCCTCTTGCGCCTCGCGCGGTTCCCCCTCATCAGGTGCCCCCGATGCTCAGGAACCGTGCAGGACGGCCCGCGCCCGTGCGAGGCGTGGTCGCGGTTTGCGGCACGCTGGCGCTGTCGGCGTGCGCCGCGCATTACGCGCAGATACCGGCACGCCTCGATCTCCAGCCCTACGGCCGGGTCGCCCTGGTCACGTTCACGACGGACCAGGCGAACAGCGAGCTCAGCGTGGCGGCCACCCAGCGATTCGCCGAGGCGCTGCTGGCGACCCAGTCCGGTGTGGAGCTGCTCGAGCTCACGAGCGCGGACACGTCGCTGCGGGCGCTTGCCGCGTCCGGTGATGTCTCCACGCTGGCGCAGGCGCTCGGCCGCGAGAAGAACGTGCCCGCGGTGTTCCTCGGGCAGCTCACGGTATCGGGAGTCAAGCCGCACGGGCTGCTGAGCGTCGCGGGGGGCGCCCGGGTAAGCGCGTCGGTGTCGGCCGAGCTCACGGTGCGGCTGCTGTCCACGAGTACTGGCGGAACGGTCTGGCGCTCGAGCGCGGCCGCGGATCGGACGGTGGGGAAACTCGCGCTGAGCGGCGGCCTGCCGTCGGTGGCCGTGCGGGATCCGGACGACGCCTATGGTCAGGTGGTGAGCGAGCTGGTGCGAGGGGTGACGCGGGATCTCCGGCCGACGTGGGTAAAGCAGTAGGTCGGAGAAGGGTGCCCGGGAGCGGCGGCCGTCGACTGCCGGGGTGCTCGGGAGCGGCGCCTGTCCGCTGTCGGGGTGCTCGGGAGCGGCGCCTGTCCACTGTCATCCCGAGCGGAGCGAGGGATCTTGCTCGGCCGTGTTCGAGCTCCGGGGGAGTAGATCCCTCGCTTCGCTCGGGATGACACTGCTGTCAGATCCTTCGCATTTACCGTGTTGCCTGGTCCCTCGCACTCGCACAGCTTACCACGGCGAGTCCCCGCCAACCGGCCCGCTCACCGACTCCGACGTCCGTCCTGCCCGCCGCAGCCGACTCCCCGTCTCCAGATCCGGCAACCACGCGGTGAGCAGCCCCAGTGCCGGCAGGTACGCGCACAGCCGATAGACGAACTCGATACTGGTGCCGTCCGCCAGCCGGCCCAGCACGGCGGCACCGATCCCCGCGATGCCGAACGCAAATCCGAAGAACAACCCCGAGATCATTCCGATCTTTCCCGGCACCAGCTCCTGGGCGTAGACCAGGATCGCCGAGAACGCGGAGGCCAGGATCAGGCCGATGACGACGCTCAGCACGCCGGTCCAGAACAGGTTCACGTGCGGGAGGATCAGCGTGAACGGCAGCACGCCGAGGATGGAGCACCAGATCACCAGCTTCCGCCCGAAGCGGTCGCCCACCGGCCCGCCCACGATGGTGCCCGCCGCCACGGCGGCAAGGAAGACGAAAAGGTGGATCTGGGAGCTCCGGACCGAGACCCCGAACCGGTGGATCAGGTAGAACGTGTAGTAGCTCGTGAGGCTCGTGAGATAAATGTACTTGGAAAAGATGAGCACGATGAGCACGGCCAGCGCCAGCCTGACCTTCCGCGGCGGAAGCGTGGGATGGACGCTGGCGGCCTCCGCCTTGGCGGTCCGGTCGGCCGGACGATGGCGCGCGTACCAGCGGCCGACGTTCCAGAGCACGAGGATGGCGAGCAGCGCCGCGAGCGAGAACCACGCGACGCTCGACTGCCCGCGCGGCAGCACGATGAACGCGGCCAGCAGCGGCCCCACCGCGGAGCCGGTGTTCCCGCCGACCTGGAACACTGACTGCGCCAGCCCGTGCTGCCCCCCGGAGGCCATCCGCGCCACGCGGGACGACTCCGGGTGGAACACCGCCGAACCCAGCCCCACGAGGGCCGCGGAGACCAGCAGGCCGGGGTAGCTGCGGGTGGCCGACAGGAACAGCAGGCCCGTCAGGGTGAACCCCATCCCCGTCATGAGCGAGTACGGCTTGGGGTGATGATCGGTGTACAGGCCGATTCCCGGCTGCAGCAGCGACGCGGTGAGCTGAAACGTGAGGGTGATGAGGCCCACCTGGCCGAAATCGAGCCCGAAGCCGGCCTTGAGCATCGGGTACATCGCCGGGATGAGCGCCTGCATCATGTCATTGAGCAGGTGACAGAAGCTGATCGCGCCGAGGATCGCGAAGACGGTCCGGGGGGGCTGCACCGCAGGGGGAATGGTCAAGCCGGGGCAGGCGGGAGGAGCACCCGGAGGCGCTCCCCCAGGTCGCGAAGCGCCCGCGCCGTCGGCTCATCGGAGATGGACTCGGACGCCCGGCGCAGGGCGGCCAGGTCGGCGTGGGTGAACCCGAATGGCTGGCCGTCCAGCGCGAAGGCCGCCAGCACCGGCCGCGCCGGCGGCGGCACCAGCACGCGATCGTGCGCACGGCTCATCGCGATGACGCTTCCGGCCGCGTTCAGGCCGAGCTTGGCCACATACTCCGTGGAGTCGTCATCGCCGGCGTGAGCGGCGTTGTCCTGTGCCCAGCGGTCCAGCTCCCGCGCGGCCTGCCGGTAGTCACGGGCTTCCCATTGCTCCGGCGTGAGCGCCGGAACGAATCGGTCTGGCATGTCGGTCCCTCACTGCTGGTCGATGAGCGCGATCCGGCGCGCGTGCCGGCCGCCGTCGAACGCCGTCGTGAGCCAGGTGGTCACGATCGGCATCAATTCCGCCTCGGCGATGAGCCGCTCGCCCAGCGACAGGACGTTGGCGTCGTTGTGCTGGCGGGCGAGTCGGGCCGACTCCACGTTCCAGCAGAGGGTGCAGCGGACGCCGCGCACCCGGTTGGCCACGATGGCCTCGCCGTTGCCGGAGCCGCCCAGCACGATGCCGCGCGCGAACGTCCCCGCGGCCACCGCCTCCGCCACGGGCCGGATCATCAACGGATAATCGACCGGCTCGGAGGAGTGGGTCCCGAAGTCCGTGATCTCGTGCCCGAGGGCGGCGAGCGCGGTCTTGATCAGCTCCTTGTAGCGGAAGCCGGCGTGGTCCGATCCGATGGCGATGTTCATGGGTGACGCGGTTCAGCTCGCTTGCCCCTTGCCCCCGGGGCGATTATCACACGATAGGCCCTTGAAACGGCCGGATGCACGACGACACGAGATCGCCCGTTGCCTTGCGGCTCGGGCGCCAACCGATAGGAGGTCGGACCATGTTCGGATTCGGGAACTCCCCCCGCCGGGGACGGAGCGGCACGTTCAGCACCAGCAACCTGACCAAGGCGGCCCTCGCCGGCGCGGGGCTGCTTGCCGCGAAGTGGTGGCGCAACCGCCAGTCGACCAACCGTCCCACGCAGCGCGTGGAGCAGCAGCCGGAAGTGAACCCCAGCGCGCCGCGCGGCTTCTGAGCGTCGGATCCGGGCCGGGGGGCATGGCTCACCAGCGGCCATGCCCCCCGGGCTCGGCCGGCCCGCTCAGTGCACCGACCGGCTCTCCTCCCGCAGTACCGCCAGGCTTCTGGATCCCAGAGTGATCAGGGCATCGAACTTCCCCTTCACGCCGAGCTTCGACCCGGTGCGGGGCGGGTCGGCCCGCTCGCTCACGACCGTGAGCGTTCCCGTCTCATCCTTCAACTGATAGGCGCCCACTCCCAGCCCTCCGGCCGAGCTCTTCACCTCTCCGTCGACGCGGACCGTCTTGCCATCGTACTTCGAGGGGTTGTCGAGCAACTGGCCGATCGGCGTGACCGACGCGCAGCCGGCGAGCACGAGCAGGGCGGCGACCGAGGTGAACGGCGCCAGCCGGCGGACGCCATGAGTTCCAGTGGACATGAGGGGCGGCTCCTGATCGGGATCCCGGTGACCGGACGGACAAGTCGAATGTACTTCGGGTCTTTCCCGGTGACCAGCAACGGCCCCGCGGCCTCTTACAGAGCTCTTCCTGCAGGTTTCACCGTCCCTTCACGGCACGAGCCGTAGGCTGGTCCGGAACTACCCCCACACCCTCCGGACCATTCGGGACCCATGGGCAGCCGAGCACAGCTGTCTGGCAGCACGACCCCGAAATGCTCTTCCGCCGCAATACCCGGAACGAGAGCACGCCGATCGTCGTGGACGACCTGCTGATCTATACCGACCTGAACGACCTCGTCGTCGCCGTGGACACGCGCGACGGCCGGGAGCGTTGGCGCTACCAGCCCGCGCTCGGCCCCGTCGCGCTCTGCTGGGACATGGTCAATCGCGGGGTCGCCGTCTATGGGGACAAGGTGTACCTCGCCACCCTCGACGCCCGGGTCATCGCTCTCCGCCGCAGCAACGGGTCGGTCGTGTGGAATGTGAGCGCGGCGAGGCCAGGCGAAGGGTATTCGTTCACGATGGCGCCGCTGGCTGCCGGCGGGAAGATCATCGTGGGCGCCAGCGGCGGCGAATTCCAGATCCGCGGGTTCGTGGACGCCTTCGATCCGGAGACTGGCCGGCGTCTGTGGCGATTCTGGACGACGCCGTCGCCGGAGCAGGGCGGCTGGTACGGCCGGTGGAGCGATACGACGCCGGAGGGAGACCGGCTCCCGCGGGACATAGCGAAGGAAAGACGGGACAGTGCGCGCTACGCGGAGGCCTGGCGAAAGGGCGGCGCCCCGGTCTGGTCCACGCCGGCCTACGATCCCGCGCTCGGGCTCCTCATCGTGGGAACCGGCGAGCCTTCGGCCGTGGATGGCGTCATGCCGCCCGGTGACAACCTGTTCAGCACCTCGTTGATTGCGATCGACATCGCGACGGGGACCCTGCGGTGGTATTACCAGATGGTCCCGCATAACCTGTGGAATCTGGACGCTTCGAGCCCGCCCGTGCTGTTCGACGTCAGCGTTGGCGACAGCACGATTCCCGCGGTGGGGCATGCCGGCAAGACCGGCTGGGTCTACATTCTCGACCGCCGCACCGGCCACCGTATTCGGCGCAGCGACCCGCTCATCCCGCTGGAGAATATCTTCCCGGTCCCGAGTCCCCAGGGCGTGCGCGCCTCGCCGGCGGTCCGCGGCGGCAGCAGTTGGCCGCCGCCCGCCTACTCCCCAGGCACCGGCCTCCTCTATGTGCCGGCGAGCCACGTCCCCATGCTCTTCGTGACCGACTCGGCCGCCTGGCGGAGGACCGGCGATCGCTTCGCGCACGCCCACTTCACCAAACTGCCCGAGAAGGAGCAGTTCGGGGTCCTCTCCGCGGTGGATGTGAGCACCGGAAAGATCCGGGCGGTGGAAGGTCCCGCGGGGCCGCCGATCTCCTTCCTCGTGCAGGGCCATCAGCGGATCGCGGTCACCTCGAAGCGGGGGATCACGGTCTATGGGCTGCGCGAGGGCGGCCCCGCGGTGGCGGGCACCCGCGGCGCGGGCGAAGTGGTGTCAGCAAGGGTCGCCAGCACCGGCGGTGGCGGAGTGCGGAGCTCGTCGCGATGAGGGATGGCGGGCACCGGACGCGTGGGGCGGCTGGTCGCGACCCAGCACGTCGTCGGCGAGCGGAAGGAGCATGGACCCTGCACCGGTTGCGCGTCTCTGGGGGACGGGGTGCCGGCGGCACAGGCGAATAGCAGCCAGTTCGAGCACAGGAACGCGAACTTCGAGCTCCACCGCATCACCCGCTCGCCATGGCTCCTCGCTCCGCTGCCCATGGACCAATGATATTGCACACCGGCCGGACGCATGCAAGCCGGCCACCAATCGCACCCACCGATCGAGGGAGGCCAATGCCCTACGTAAACATCCGGATTACGCGCGACGGCGCCACGGCCGAGCAGAAGGCCGAGCTGATCCGCGGCGCGACCCGGTTGCTCGTCGACGTACTCGGCAAGAATCCGGCGACGACGTTCGTGATCATCGACGAGGTGGAGACCGATAACTGGGGCGTGGGCGGCGAGAGCACCACGGTGATCCGGCGCCGGCCGAAGTGAGTGCCCCGGGCGCCGCGTTGGACAGCCCGGCGCCCCATTGCTAAGCTTCAGGCGTCCCCCACTGCCGGGTTGCTCCCATGACGTCTCGTCGAGAGGCCCGCCTCAGGCCGGATTTCGCCGAGCTGTACCCCGGACTCCGTCCGGACGTGTGGTATTCCGCCGCCTGGCTCTCCGCGCGCCAGCTTGCCCGCACGCACTGCGACGGCGTGGCGGCCTCGATCGCCGAGGT
Organism: Gemmatimonadales bacterium; assembly: GCA_036262935.1. Lineage (GTDB taxonomy): Bacteria > Gemmatimonadota > Gemmatimonadetes > Gemmatimonadales > GWC2-71-9 > CAVVWJ01. The sequence goes on from DATAHW010000122.1 coordinate 8,678, forward strand.
CCTGAACAGCCGGCATTTCGAGTTCCGCGGCGGCCGGCCGCGCGCCCCTGCCCAACCCGAGCGGGACGCCTCCTAGCCTTCACCCCGCTCAGTGCCGACCGGCATGCTCCCTGCCCGAATCCGGGGAATCACACCATTTCCCCGGAGGAGCCATGCGTTCGGCCCGCATCCCCTCGATTGCTCTGGCGGTTCTCACTGCAACGGCTTGCAGCTCGTATACGTCGGCGAGGCGGGAACAGCCGGCGCCGTCCATCCGCCGCGGCCCCAGCACGGCCGCCGCCCTCGGCATTCCGCCGGGACAGCTTCCGCCGCCGGGCCTTTGCCGGGTCTGGCTGCCGGGCGAGCCGCCCGGGCATCAGCCACGCGCCCGGAGTTGCGCCCGGATCGAGCGCATCGCCCCGGCGGGAAGCTGGATCGTCTATCGCCCGGATGAGGACAGGAGCGTGGTCCACGTACGGGTGGTCGATGCGCGGCGCCCGGGCGTGGTGGTGCGCCTCAGGGTGTACGACATTCGACGCGGGACGCTGATCCGGGAAGGCTGACGGTCGGCGGGCCGGGCCGCCGGCGACAACGTCAGAACGTGACGGTAACGCTAGTCGAGCAGGTACCGGTGCCGGCCAGGCATACCCGGTATGTGAGGCTCCTGGCACCCTTCTTTCCGGTGGCGTCGGTCCAGGCGCCGGAATTGGCCACCGTGACGAGCCTGGCCCCGTTCCGATAGACGTCCACGTTCGTCCCGGCCGCACCGCTCCAGCGGAGATCCACAAACTCGAAGCCTCCCCGTTTCCTGCCCGCCGCGCTCAGGGAGATGCCGGTCGTATCGTTGACGATCGTACCGTCACACGCCACGTAGCGTTCCGTAACGGCCGCGAACAGTCGACTCAGCGATGCGGTATCGACCTGCGCCGCCAGCGTCGCCGGCGTCCGGCCGTTGAACGTGACCACGAGATCGAGCGACGGAACCACCAGCGCCCAGTTCTGTCCCGAACCCGTCGTGCGGTACATGTCGCTCGGATACTTCGCGCCCCAGTGGCAGTCCACGTTGGAGCGAATGTTGGGATAAGCGGCGGAGGTCGTGAAGTTCCGCAGCCACGCCGCCGCGAAGAGTCGGGTGCCCGCCCAGTCTCCCTCGTGGAGCATCAGGTATCCCAGCCGCGCGAAGTCCCGGGCGCTCGCCAGCCCGTTCCCCGCCGTCGCCCA
>DATAHW010000123.1:0-2634 GCA_036262935.1 Gemmatimonadales bacterium
CGACCCGATCGTCACCGGACCGTCCCCGGCTGACGCGTACGACCGCCTGCGCGAGAGGCGGCAGGTCGGCGCGCTATCGCGTCTGCCTCGTTGCGACAGCGACGGTGCTTGAGTTCCCACCGATGGCGAGCTCGCAGGCGGCGACGTCGTGCCTATGGAAAGCGCCGGGATAAACCGGCCTGGAGAAGGAGATGAGAACGCTCTACGTCGAAGATCTAGCGAATCACGACGGCCCCGAGCCGTGCGTCGGCCGCCCGCGAGGGCGGCGGCGAGGCGTCGGTAGGGGTACGCGCAGGCTGGGCCATTGAGCCTCGTAAACGCCATTCGGGGTGCCGACGCTGTCATAGGAAGCGGAAGGCAACATCGGCGGCGGCGTTGTCGCGAGCCGTCGTCGGACCCCGCGGGGTCGAAGAACCTGTGCATGCGCGGAGTCTCCAGGCGCGAGAACCGGGAGATCCGTGTGTCACGAACGCTGAAGGAGGCTGATGTAGGCAGCGGTTTCTGAAACAGCGGTGCTGTGCGAGAGATGGAGGATTGCTGGCCCTCCGGCGTCGGCCCTGCGGGGGCGGGCGTCAAACCGCCCTGGAGCTGCGTTGGCTGAAGACCGTCGTGGTGAGCGTCCAGGGAGAAGGCGAGGCTCGATCTCGTCAGGTGGGGACCAGGAAGACGTTCCAGAATCGTCCGGTCCGGGCGGGTGCTCGGGTCGGGCGTCGTCGTTTGAGGCGTCGAAACCGGTTGAGACGACATCGAAACCGAGGAGCGGATTTGTCTTCGGGATGAGCCTGGCGGCTGCCCGCGTTGCTGGCCAGGCGGTGTCCGGCGTAGAGGCGGCGTGATCCTGGTCTGCGGCTCTTGCATGGAACGTGAGAAGGCGAGCGTCGATACAGGCGCCCGGGGTCGCAGGCCCTGAAGGGCGCGAGAGGGAGCGTGCCGAGGCAGAAACCGAGGCATTGAGTACCGGTGGCGGCGCTCGCTGGCGGACCGGCCCGTAGTAGCTGGGAAGCTCCTGCTCGCTGGGGTGGGGGTGGAGCGAAGGGGCCGGCTCACCAGGGATGTCCAATCGATCAACCGGGGCCTCGGCTTCGGGAGGAAGCGAGAAGAGATATGCCAAAGCCTGACGGCAAGTCGTTTGCGATTCCCAAGCAGCTGATGTGGGAGGCGTGGCGGCAGGTCAAGGCCAACAAGGGCGCCCCCGGCGTGGATGGGCAGGACCTCGACGAGTTCGAGTCGGATCTCGAGGGCAACCTCTACAAGGTCTGGAACCGGATGAGCTCGGGGACCTGGTTTCCACCGCCGGTCAGGGCGGTCGTGATCCCCAAGCCGCATGGCGGTGGGTCTCGTGTGCTGGGCGTCTCGACGATTGCAGACAGGGTCGCGCAGACGGTGGTGGCCAAGTATCTGGAGCCGTTGGTGGAGCCCAGGTTCCACCCGGACTCCTATGGCTACCGCCCGAACGTGTCGGCTCATGATGCGCTGGCGGCGTGCCGGGCACGGTGCTGGAAGTACGACTGGGCGATCGATCTCGACGTCCAGAAGTTCTTCGACGAGGTGCCGTGGGACCTGATCGTCAAGGCGGTCGAGGCGGTGACCGGCTGTCGCTGGGTGCTGCTGTATGTCAAGCGGTGGCTGGTTGTGCCGCTTCAGCATCCGGACGGGACCCTTGAGAAGCGCGAGAAGGGAACTCCGCAGGGATCGGCGGTTTCGCCTGTCCTGGCGAACCTGTTCATGCACTATGCGTTCGATCTGTGGATGGTCCGGAATCATCCGGACTGCCCGTTCGAGCGCTTCGCTGATGATGCCATCGTGCACTGCAAGAGCAGAGCGCAGGCCGAGCTGGTGCTGGCCGGGATCGCTGAGCGGATGCAGGAGGTGGGCCTTCGGCTTCACCCCGACAAGACGCGGATCGTCTATTGCCAGGACAGCAACCGTCGGGGCAAGCACGAGCACACCAACTTCACCTTCCTCGGATACGCCTTCCGGCCACGGGAGGCGCGCAGCAAAGACGGCGTGAACTTCACGTCGTTTCTGCCCGCCATCAGCCCCGAGGCGCTGAAGGCCAAGTGCGACCGGCTCCGCGACATGCGGATACCCAACCGCACCGACCTGACGCTGGACGACCTGGCGAGGTGGCTGAACCCCATCGTCACCGGGTGGATCCACTACTACGGCCGGTTCTACCGGGCGGGGTTGGACCCGCTCCTGCAGCGCGTCAGCTCCTACCTGAGGCGCTGGGCTGCGAAGAAGTACAGACGGCTGCGGAGCGCCAAGCGCTTTGATCGATGGTGGACCGGGCTGCTGGTACGGCAGCCCGGCCTGTTCGTTCACTGGCGCCTGGTCCGCAACTACTGACGGGCCGGTGAGAAGAGCCCGGTGACGGGAGACTGTCACGCCGGGATCCGTGGGAGCCGGGAGCTGAGACGCTCCCGGCGACCCGACTGCTCATAGACCGCGTTGAGCACCTCCACCACGGCCCGCTGAAGCAGCTTGTCCTCCAGCGAATGAGGGTCGACGGTGAGGTCCTGCCAGTCGGCATCGTCGTGACCAAGCCGCTCAAGCCTGGCGTCGCGGTGTTCGATGGCGGAGAGGCGGTAGGCCTCGTGGATAGCCACGACGCGCAGCCACGCGAAGATCGCG
>DATAHW010000124.1:0-25304 GCA_036262935.1 Gemmatimonadales bacterium
GGTGGACATCGCCCGCGAGATCCGGCCCTCCCCCCGCGGGGAGCTCGAGATCACCGACGTGAACGCGCGGTATCTGGCGATGGGCGCGCTCGAGGTCGAGGTGCTCCGGCGGGGCACGGCCTGGCTGGATACGGGCACCCATGAGTCCCTGCTCCAGGCCGGCACCTTCATCCAGACGATCGAGGAGCGGCAGGGGCTCAAGGTGGCTTGTCCCGAGGAGATTGCCTACCGGATGGGCTACATCGACGCCGAGCAACTGGAACGGCTGGCGCATCCGCTGTGCAAGACATCCTACGGGCAGTACCTGCTGCAGTTGCTCCAGGATGCACACCACCGGTGAAGGTCACGCCCACCGGCATTCCGGACGTCCTCGTGGTCGAGCCCGAGGTGCACGGAGACGAGCGAGGATTCTTCCTCGAGACCTGGCACGCCGCACGCTACGCGGGTGCGGGCATCGACCTCCCGTTCGTCCAGGACAACCACAGCCGTTCGGTCCGCGGCACGCTCCGGGGGTTGCATTACCAAGTCGAGCGACCCCAGGGAAAATTGGTCCGGGTGATCACCGGCGAGATTTTCGACGTCGCTGTGGACCTCCGCCGCTCATCGGCCACGTTCGGCCGCTGGGTCGGCGCGGTGCTTTCGGGCGATCATCAGCGCCAGCTCTGGGTGCCCCCGGGATTTGCCCACGGGTTCTACGTGACCAGCGAGTCCGCGGACGTCATCTATAAATGCACCGACTACTACGCACGCGAGCACGATCGCACGCTGCGCTGGAACGACTCCGAGGTCGGGATCGTGTGGCCTCTCCTCGATGGGCGCGCGCCGCTCCTCTCGGCCAAGGACACTGCCGGACTGGCGTTGCGGGACGCGCCGACCTACCCGTGACCAACGCAGGCTCCGTGTGACGGCCGGAGCCGGACGCACGGCGCTGATCACCGGCGCGGGGGGGCAACTCGGCCTCGAGCTCCAGGCCACGGCCCCGCCAGGCTGGCGCGTCGTGCCATGCGGGTCCGACGACCTCGACGTGACGCGCCCGGAGGCGGCCCGCGCCGTACTCAAGCGGGAGCGCCCGGCCATCGTGATTCATGCCGCTGCCTACACGGCCGTGGATGCCGCCGAGGAGGATCCGGAGCGGGCCGAGGCAGTGAACGCGGCAGGGACGGCCCATGTGGCCAGCGCGGCTTGGGAGGTGGGCGCCCGGCTCATCCACGTCTCTACCGACTTCGTGTTCGACGGGGCGCAGGGCCGTCCATATACACCGGGTGATCTGCCGAACCCGCTCGGGGTGTATGGCCGCACCAAGCTGGGGGGAGAGCGAGAGGCGGCCCGCCTGACCCATGGTGAGGCGCTCATCGTGCGCACCGCCTGGGTCTATGCCAGCCAAGGTCGCAACTTTGTGCGCACGATGCTCCGCCTGATGCGTGAGCGCGACATGGTGGGGGTGGTGAGTGATCAGGTCGGCACGCCGACCTGGGCCCGGTCGCTGGCCGGGGCCCTGTGGGCCGCGGCGGAGTTGCCCCCGCTCCGGGGGGTCCACCACTGGACCGATGCCGGGGTGGCGAGCTGGTACGATTTCGCCGTTGCCATCCAGGAGGAAGCGCTCGCCCTGGGCATGCTCGAGCGCGCCGTGCCGGTCCGGCCGCTCCGGACCGAGGAGTATCCCGCCCGGGCCGCGCGGCCGCCGTACAGCGTACTGGACACGAGCGCGACCCGGCCGGCGCTCGGGCTCTCGGCCACCCACTGGCGTGTCAACTTGCGGACCATGCTTCGAGGACTCGCGGATGCGTAGACTGCTCGTGACCGGCGGGGCGGGCTTCATCGGCGCCAATTTCGTTCAGTACTGGCTCGCCCGGCATCCCGGAGAGCCCATCGTGGTGCTTGACGCCCTTACCTACGCCGGCAACCTGGCCAGCCTCGACGCGGTCCGCGCCAGACCCGAGCTCACGTTCCTGCAGGGTGACATTCGCACGCCGGGACTGGTGGAGCGGCTGCTCCGGGAGCACAGGGTCACGACCATCGTTCACTTTGCCGCGGAGTCGCACGTCGACCGATCGATTCACGGTCCCGACGCCTTCCTCGAGACGAACGTCCTTGGCACCCATGAGCTCCTCAAGGCGGCCCGGCAGGTCTGGCTGGACGAGGGCTCCGCTCCGGCGGGCGTTCGCTTTCACCATGTGTCGACCGACGAAGTGTACGGCTCGCTTGGCCCCGGTGCCCCGCCGTTCCGGGAGGACACGCCCTACGCGCCCAACTCGCCCTACGCGGCCACGAAAGCCGCATCGGATCACCTGGTCCGGGCCTATCATCACACATACGGGCTTCCGGTCACGACCAGCAACTGCTCCAACAATTACGGGCCATTTCAGTTTCCCGAGAAGCTGATCCCGCTCATGCTGCTGCACGCCCTCGAAGGAAAACCGCTCCCGGTGTACGGCGACGGGCTCAACGTGCGCGACTGGCTGTACGTGGACGACCACTGCCGGGCGGTGGAGCAGGTCCTCCTGCGAGGGACGCCAGGCCAGACGTACAATGTGGGTGGACGAAGCGAGTGGCGGAACATCGACCTCGTCCGGGTCATTTGCCGCCTGGTGGACGAGGCGTTCGCGGTGGAGCCAACCCTGGCACGCCGGTTCCCCCGGGCGCCAGCGGCGGCCGGCCGGTCCAGCGAGGAACACATCGCCTTCGTTCGGGACCGCCCCGGGCATGACCGCCGCTACGCCATCGATGCGAGCAAGATCGAACGCGAGCTGGGCTTCTGCCCACGGGAGAGCTTCGAGACCGGTATTCGGAAGACTCTGAGTTGGTATCTCGCGAACGAGCGCTGGTGGCGGGCGGTGATGGACGGGAGTTACCGGGAGTGGCTGGTCCGGCAGTATGGCGGGCCGGCCTCCGGGGCCGTGTAGATTCCCTCTATGACTGTAAACCTGGCACCGGGGGCCGCGGGTCAACCGCCGATCGTCATCGAGCCCGGCCGCCCCTGGACGGCGCTCGATCTGCGCGCGCCCTGGGAATACCGGGAGCTCCTTTATTTCCTCACCGTGCGGGACATCAAGCTCCGCTATCGGCAGACCTTCCTGGGGGTGGCCTGGGCCGTGCTCCAGCCGGTCGCGGCGATGCTGGTGTTCTCGCTGTTCCTCGGCCGGGTCGCGGGAGTCACCTCGAGCGGCGTTCCGTACCCGCTGTTCGCCTTCCTCGGGCTGGTGCCGTGGATGTTCTTCTCCAACGCGGTCAGCGGCGCCAGCAACAGCCTCATCACGAGCAGCAACCTCATCACGAAAGTGTATTTCCCGCGGGTGATTATCCCCGCCGCGGCCGTCCTCGCCGGGCTGGTGGATTTTTCCGTGTCGTTCGTAGTGCTGCTGGCGCTGCTGGTCTACTACGGCATCCCGCTCACGGGGGGCGTGCTCCTGGTGCCGCTCCTGCTGGGCGTGCTCGTGCTGCTGGCCTTTGGCGTGGGGACCTGGATGGCCGGACTGAACGTCAAGTTCCGGGATATCCGCTACGCGCTGCCGTTCGTGGTCCAGCTCTGGATGTTCGCCTCGCCCGTGGTGTACCCGAGGACGCTCGTTCCCGAGCGGTGGCAATGGGCGCTCCGGCTCAACCCGATCACCGGGATAATCGAGGGATTCCGCGCGGCGCTGCTGGGCCGCGACTTCGACTGGCCACTGCTGGCGCTCGCCGCCGGAATCACGCTCGCGATCGCGCTCTACGCCCTCCTGGCCTTCGCCAGGATGGAAGAGGGCTTCGCGGACGTCATCTGAGAGTCTATGGACGCGATCATCCGGGCACGGCACGTAAGCAAGCAGTACCGTCTGGGCGTGCGAGCGGCGCCCTATGGCACGCTCCGCGAGGCCTTCGTGAGGGCCGCCCGGGCGCCGCTCCGACTGGGCCGGAACGGGCACGCTCGGGTGCCGACGCTCTGGGCGCTCAACGACGTGAGCTTCGACATTCCTTCGGGGCAGGTCGTCGGCATCATCGGACGGAACGGGGCGGGGAAGTCCACGCTGCTCAAGGTCCTCTCCCGCATCACGCGGCCCACCCGGGGCCGCGTCGAGCTGTACGGGCGCGTGGGAAGCCTGCTCGAGGTCGGCACCGGCTTCCATCCGGAGCTGACGGGGCGCGAGAACACTTTTCTCGCGGGAGCGATCCTCGGGATGGACCGGGCCGAGATTGCGCGCAAGTTCGACGAGATCGTCGCGTTCGCCGAGGTGGAGAAATTCATCGACACCCCGGTCAAGCATTTCTCGAGCGGCATGTACCTGCGGCTCGCGTTCTCGGTCGCCGCCCACCTGGAGCCCGACATCCTGGTCGTGGACGAAGTACTCGCCGTGGGCGACCTGGCGTTTCAACGAAAATGCCTCAACAAGATGCAGGACGTGCAGGGGCACGGGCGGACCGTGCTATTCGTCTCGCACAGCATGCCCGCCATTTCTCGCCTGTGCCAGCGGGTGCTCCTGCTCGCCGACGGCGCCGTCGCGCGGGACGGTCCCGTATCCGAGGTGATCAGCTACTACGTCGGCTCGGGCCTTGGCACCATGGCGGAGCGCCGGTGGGATGAGCCGGACCTGGCCCCCGGGAACGACGTTGCGCGCCTCCGCAGCGTGCGCGTTCGCGACGAGGCGGGCGCGACGATCGACGCGATCGACATCCGCCGGCCGGTCGGGCTGGAGATGGTGTACGACGTGCTGGAGCCGGGCGCGGTCCTGATGCCCAATTATCACGTGTATAACGAGGACGGGGTGTGCGCGTTCATCGCCCACGACCTCGATCCCGAGTGGCGATTCACGCCCCGGCCGCCCGGCCGATACACCAGCACCCTTTGGGTGCCCGGCAACTTCCTCGCCGAGGGGAGCATGTTCGTCACTGCGGCGGCCAGCACCTACACGCCCATGGCGGTGCACTTCCTTGAGCGCGACGTAGTCGTTTTTCGCGTCGTCGACACTACCGACGGGGACTCGGCAAGAGGTGACTTCGCCGGACACATGCCCGGCGTGGTGCGTCCGGTTCTGCCGTGGACCACGCAGCTCGAGCCCGCGCTCGAGTCCGCTGGCCGCCAGCGGGTCGGGGCTTGATGGCGGCGTCCCGAAGAGGGGCTGGTCGCCCCGGCCTCGAGCGGCTGGTGGCCGCGACCGGCAAGGCTCTGCGCCTGGCCCCGCACGAGGTCGTGGGGCACGTGACCGAGCGCTTGCGGCTCCGTCTGGAACAGCACCGGGCGGATACGACCTACCGTCTCTGGGCCGAACGGCACTCGACGCTCACGGGGACGGACCGGCGGGCGATTCGCTCCCGGCTGCGCGAGCTGCCGTACCAGCCGCTCATCTCGGTGATCATGCCGGTATACAACCCACGCGAAGCGTGGCTCCGGCAGGCGATCGACTCAGTCTTCCGGCAGCACTACTCCCACTGGGAGCTGTGCCTGGCCGACGACAACTCCTCCCAGCCGCACGTCCGGTCCGTGCTCGAGGAGTACGCGGGCCGGGACCCGCGCATCAAGCTCGTCTTCCGGGAAAGCAACGGCCACATCTCGGCGGCATCGAACAGCGCGCTCGCGCTGGCGACCGGGGAGTACGTGGCGCTGCTCGACCACGACGACGAGCTCGCGGAGCACGCGCTCTACACGGTCGTGGAGGAGCTCAACCGGCATCCCGACGCCGACCTGCTGTACAGCGACGAGGACAAGATCGACGGCCGCGGGCGCCGGTATCAACCCCACTTCAAGCCCGACTGGAACCCCGACCTCTTCTATTCGATGAATCTGGTGACCCACCTCGCCGTGTATCGCCGGTCGGTTCTCGGCGCGGTGGGCGGCTTCAGCGAGGGCGTCGAGGGAAGCCAGGACTACGACCTGACGCTGCGGGTCACCGAGCGGATTCCGGCCAGCGCCATCCGGCACATCCCGCACGTCCTCTATCATTGGCGCGCCATCCCGGGCTCGGTCGCGCTCGCGTCGGGGGAGAAGGAGTACGCGCACGACGCGGCGCGCCGCGCCATCCGCGCGCACCTCGAACGGCGCGGCATCCGGGCCGAGGTCCGCAGCGCGCCGGAGCACGCAACACTGCACCGGGTGGTTTATCCGCTGCCGAGCCCGGCCCCCCTGGTGAGCCTCATTCTGCCCGTGACCCGGCGGCCTGAGCTCCTCCACCGCAGCGTGGCGGCTCTCCTGGCCCGCACCGACTCCGTCCCGTTCGAGCTCCTGCTGGCCGGCGACCGGCTCGCCGAAGCGATGCCGCTGCCGCTGGAGCTCGAATGCGATCCGCGCGTGCGGAGGCTCGACGTCGCGACGGCCAGCGAGGGGCCGACGATCGCCGCGTCGCTGGCTTACGCGAGGGGCGACATCGTCGGCCTGCTCGGGTTCGTGGAGCCGATCGCCGGCGACTGGCTGGCGGAAATGGTCAGCCACGCGCTCAGGCCGGAAATCGGGGCGGTCGGGGCCAAGCTGTACGACGGGGCGGGCGCCATCGCGCATGCCGGCATCGTCCTGGGGGCCGGCGGCGTGGCGGGACGGCTCTACCGCGGAGTGCCCAGGGACCAGGCCTGCCGCATCAGCCGGCTCTGGATGATCCAGGGGTACTCGGCCGTGGCCGGGGCGTGCCTCGTGGTGCGGCGGGAGCTGCTCGAGCGCGTCGGCGGTGTCGACGCGGCCAACCTACCGGCGGTCTACTTCGACGTGGATCTCTGTCTACGCCTGCGCGCGGCGGGATACCGGACCTTGTGGACGCCGTACGCCGAGCTGACCTGGCTGGGTGCCGACGCGCCCGGCCGGCCTGCGGGGGAAGCGCCCGAGCGCGCGTTGGCGGACGAGGAGCAGTACATGAAGTTGCGCTGGGGCAGCGTGCTGGGACTCGACCCTAACTACAACGCGAATCTCAGCCTCGAGCGGGAGGACGGCAGCCTCGCCGCCCAGCCCCGGCGCCGTGTGCCCTGGGCTGAGCCTGGACCGGTCCGGCCCCGCCGCACCGACGTCCGGGTCGCGACCAGCCAGCACAGTTCCTTCTGATGGCCGCGGTCGTCGTCGTCCTCAGTTGCTACCAGGGCGCCAGGTACATCGGCGAGCAGATCGAAAGCATCCGCCGCCAGACGTACCGCGACTGGACCCTGCTGGTGCGCGACGATGGCTCCTCGGACTCCACCCCCGAGATCGTACGGGGGTTCGCCCGCGAGGACGCGCGGGTCAGCCTGCTCACCGACGGGCGAGGAAACCTGGGGCCACTCGGCAGCTTCGCCGTGCTCTTGGACCACGCCCTCGAGCGCCAGGCGGCCTACGTCGCTCTCTCCGATCAGGATGACGTCTGGCGGGCGGACAAGCTCGAGCGCGAGCTGGCGCTGCTCCGGGCGCACGAAGCATCGTCGGGCACGGAGCATCCCACGCTCATTCATTCGGATCTCGCCGTGGTGGATCGCGACCTCCGGCCGATTCATCCGTCCTATCTCCGCTTTCAACGGCTGCAGCACGTGGCGGACGACCCGCTTCGGCGTCTGCTGCTGCAGAACTTCGTCACCGGCTGCACGGTCGTGATCAACCGCGCCCTGCTCGCGGTGGCGACGCCAGTGCCCTCCGTGGTCATGCACGATTGGTGGCTGGCGCAGTGTGCCGCCGCGCTCGGCACCATTCTCTTTCTCCCGGAGCCCACCGTCCTGTACCGGCAGCACGGGAGGAATACCCTCGGGAGCCGGGGGGCGACGCAGCTCTACTTGGACGCATTGCGTGCACCCCTGCGGTGGTGGGGGCTCGGCGGCCGGAACCTGGCGGCGTCGAGTGCCCAGGTCGCCGAGCTTGCCGCCCGACTTCGCGCGCTACCCGCGGGCGTCGAGGTCGCGCCCGACGCGCTCGCGTTGATCGAGCACGCCTCCGTGGCGCTGCGTGGTCCACTCAGTCCGGTCCGCCGCTGCCGGGAGGTCCGCCGGCTCGGGATCAGGCCTCCCAGTCTCACGCTGCCATTCTTCTTCTATCTGCGCATGCTCGCCGGACTCCCCGACGAGTCAGACCGTCGCCTCAGCCCTGGGGGCGGTCGAGGCGCGGCGGCGCCTCAGGGACGGTCCCGGCCGGCTCAAACCTAGGCGCGCCTTTCCCATGCCTCGGTACTCCGACGTGAGCCTGCGCCGACAGGCGGGCCGCCTGCCCGCGGCCGTGCTCTTCCTGCCCGCGTGCTTCGTCGTCGATGTCATCCTGGGCGGGCCATCCGGGGTCTACGGTGGGGTTTCCGTTCCACTGCTGCTGCTCGGGGTTTCGTGCGGCATTCTTCTCTTTGCGGTGCTCGTCCGGGGACGTCTTGAGCAGGCGCATCTGCTGCCCATGCTCAGCATCAGCGCATTTCTCATCCTGAACGGGATCTGGATCGCCATCGTTCCCGTTCTGGCCGGGACGGACATGCACTGGACGCTGCGTGAGGCACACTCATTCATCGTGCTTGTGCCGGTGGTGCTCGTGCTTGGGCTCCTCCGGCGGGACCAGCTGGCCCGTACGCTGCCCCGCCTCCAGCGACTCGTCGTGGTGACAGCCCTGGTCCTTGCCGCCTTTCAGGTCGGCCTGTGGGTGGTCGGCACCCTGTTCGGCGACGTGAGTTGGGTGGTGCCGCTCGTGCTGCGAGCAATATTTCCAGGGGTAAGCGACCAACTCTTCGTCGGGCCCATGGCCGACGGCTTCTTTCGGGTGTTCTGGATATCCACCCTCTGGTGTCTGCTTGGCTCCTTCTGGGCGCCCGTCGCGCTACCGGCCACTCGCTTCCGCTGGCTGTTCCAGGGTCTGCTGCTGATGGACCTGTTCGTGGCCTACTCACGCGGGATCTGGCTCGGTCTGCTGGCGGGTGTGCTCGTCGCCTTCGGGGCGACGCTGACATGGCATCGGCTCGGGCGGACGCTCGCCCGCTCGGCCGTGATCGGCCTCGCCGCCGCCGGCGCTCTCGTGGGGGTGCTGGCCGCCACGGGTACACTGGAGCGCGGAGTCTCCCGGTTCAGGTCAACCACCTCACGCGAAGACACGAGCATCAGCGCGCGGCTCGAACAGGCGCCGTACCTGCTCCAGCTCTGGTACGAGCATCCGGTGGTGGGGAGCGGCTACGGGGCGTACTCGGCGGGACACTTACGATCTCAGGACGCACCGTACAGCTATGAGCACATGCCGTACGCCCTGCTGGCCAAGCTGGGACTCCTAGGCGTGCTGGTCAGCGGCATCTTCGTGTCTAGCTGGGGCCTTACCGCGTGGGAGGTCCGCCGGCGGAGTCCCTCTCGGGTGGCGTCGTTCCTCGGAGCCTGCGTTGCGCTGCTCATCGCGGAGATGACCAACCCGATGGTCCTCAACCTCGTCAGCATGAGCATCTTCGCCTGCCTGCTCCTGCAGTGGGCGGACCTGGTATCGCCGCATGACAATTCGCCGTCGCACGGCTGACCAGGATGCGGTTATCTTCGGCTCGCGCGGCGAGCGGCGCCTTCCCGCGGCATCCTGCGTCGTTCAGGGGGAGCTGACGATATGAGCCAAGCTCACGGATCGGACGGGGCCCCCGCGGCGCGCGATTGGCCACAGGCCGGTGAGGATCTCACGCTGGTCGGCCTGCTCAGCTTTCTCGTGCGGCACCGGCGGCTGATCCTGGGCACGGGACTGGTCGCCTTTCTCCTGATCGGCATCATCGCATTTGTGAGTGCCCGGACCTACACCTCGACGGCCAGGTTCATGCCCCAGGCCTCGGAGGGCGCGCTCTCGCGCCTCTCCGGCCTCGCCGCGACGTTCGGCGTGTCCGTTCCGTTGAGCGACCCCGGCTCATCCCCGGCGTTTTACGCCGACCTGCTCCAGTCGCGTGACATCCTGCGGCGCACCGTCGAGACGCAATACGCCTTCGCGGCACCGGGCGATTCCCTGCGCGGAACTCTGGTGAAGCTCCTCCGAGGCCGGGGCGATACCCCGCCCGCCCGCCGCGACGACGCGTCAGGGAAGCTGCTCAAGAGCATCGACATCAAGGTCGGCCGAGAGACCGGCACGGTCGACCTGGAGGTCACCACGCCATGGGCGGAGCTCTCCCGACAAGTGGGCGCGAGGATGATCGAACTGGTCAGCGATTTCAACCTGCACCGGCGCCAGACCAAGGCGGGGGCGGAGCGCCGGTTCGTCGAGGGGCGCGTGACCGAGGCTCAGGACAGCCTGCGGGCGGCGGAAGCCCGGCTCCAAGGTTTCCTGCAGCGCAATCGGGAGTATCGAAACTCCCCACAGTTGCAATTCGAGTTCGACCGCCTGCAGCGCGACGTCAACATGCAACAGCAGGTCTACACGTCGCTGGCACAGTCGTACGAGGCGGCGCGCATCGATGAGGTGCGGAATACTCCGGTGATCACGCTCATGGAGGCGCCGGATCTGCCCGCCAAACCGAACCCGCGGCTGGCGCTGCTCAAGGGTATGCTGGCCGGTCTGGTCGGAATGGCACTGGGCGCGTTCTTCGCCGCGGCACGTCAGGCGTTCGGGGGATTGTTCCGCGCCGACCGTCCTGTGCGTCGCGGCCAGGCCGCCGTGGCGAGCGATGCACCACCCCGTCATCAGCACTGAAGGCCTGCTGCGTGAGGAAAGCCAGCGTCGACGTCATCGTCCTGAACTTCAATGGCCGGGGGGTCATCGGGCCGTGCCTCGCCGCACTCCAGGCCCAGAGCTTTCGCGAGTTCCGGATCCTGGTCGTCGACAACGGATCGGCCGACGGCTCGCTGGAGTACGTGCGCGTCACCTACCCTGACATACCACTGCTGGCGTTATCGTCGAACCTTGGTTTCTGCGGCGGGAACAATCGAGGTATCGCGGCAACGAGCGGCGAGTATGTCGCCCTCCTAAACAATGATACTGAAGTGTCACCGACCTGGCTCGAGTCTCTCGTCCAGGTGCTCGACAGTCATCCTGAGGTGGGTTTCTGTGCCTCCCGCCTGGTTCGGCTCCGTGAGCCCGGTACGATAGATGCAGCGGGCGATCTATTCTACACTCACGGTGTCGGGGGCAAACGCGGGACGGGCGAGCCGGAGGAGCGATACCATACGGCGGAAAGAGTTTTCGGGGCATGTGCCGGCGCGGCAATGTACCGTCGGGAGATGCTCGACCGGATCGGCCTCCTGGACGAGGATCTCTTCGCGATAGACGAGGACCTGGACCTTAGCTTCCGGGCGCAGCTGCAGGGCTATCAGTGCCTGTATGTGCCAGAGGCGATCGTCCACCACCACGTGGGCGCCTCATTCTCCGGGGTTTCTCGCCTCGGCATCAGGCTCGCGAGGCGCAACATGGCAGAGGTCCTGCTGAAGAACATGCCCACATCCCTGCTCCTCAAGCACTGTCTTCCGATCGTCGGGTACTACCTGGCGGGCGACATGCTATGGATTCTCCGCGGACGTGCCCGCGAGGTGGTTGGGGCACGGTGGGAGAACCTGAGACGGCTGCGACGTACCCTGGCCAAGCGCAAGGTCATTCAGCGCAGCCGCACGATTACGACAACCGACGTCGAACGGCTGCTCACGCCGGGCCGCGCGACGGGATTATTCCGGTCCGCACGGCGGCGCCTTCAGACGATAGTGCCCCTCACGCGATCGGTACCGTGATCGGGAGCATGGCGAGAACGTCGCGTCGTCCGGAGGGTTCCACGGCGGAGGAGCTCTCGACTTTGCGCGACGCAGCACTGGGCGGTTTCCTTCACCCTTGGCGGCCGCTCGGACGGATGCTCCGCAGCACGCCGTCGTAGCCGGCGAGACATGCCGACCGCAAGCGTGGTCATTGTCAACTGGAATGGGAGGCAGCTCCTTCCCGAGTGCCTGGAGTCGGTGAGGAGCCAGACGTTCCGCGATTTCGAGGTCATCCTCGTCGATAACGGGTCCACTGACGGATCGGTGGAGTGGGTGCGGGCGGAATACCCGGAGGTCCGGATCCTGGCTCTCCCCACCAACCAGGGGTTCTGCGGCGGGAACAATGTGGGCATCCGGGCCGCCACTGCCGAGTACATCGTGCTGTTGAACAACGACACCGAAGTCGAGCCGGAGTGGCTCGGCGAGCTCGTCCGGCATATTGACGGGGACGCCTCGATCGCGGCCTGCGATTCGAAGATCTTGTACTTCGACCGGCGGGATACCATCTGGAGCGCCGGGGCGACGTACACCATAGCGGGGTCGGCGGAGTGGCGGGGCCAGGGCCGGAAGGATTGGGAAATCACCGAGCCGGCCGAAGTCTTCACCGCAGTCGCCTGCTCGGCCATCTACGCGCGACGTGTCCTGAACGAGATTGGCGGTCTCGACGAGGACTTTTTTGCGGGTTACGAGGACGTGGACTGGAGCTTTCGTGCCCGGCTGCGAGGGTACCGCATCGTCAACGTTCCATCATCCCGGGTGTATCACAAGGTCTCCGTCACCCATCGTTACAACAGCCCGGCCTACGTGTACCATGGTCAGCGAAACGTGGCGGCGATATTCGTCAAGAATATGCCGACGTCGCTGTTGGTGAAATACGCGGGCCTGCACCTCCTGTACACGGGGGGCAGTCTGCTCTACTTCGCCCGCGTCGGGCGCCTATCCGCGTTCCTCCGGGGCAAGCGGGATGTGCTGCGGCAGTGGAGGAGGCTGTGGTCCAAACGTCGGGTGATCCAGCGCTCGCGCTCGGTTGCCTCCTCAGAGGTCGATCGTCTCCTGAGCCGGAAGTGGGTGGGGCCGAAGTTGAGGAAGTTTCGGACTTGAGCGTGCTGCTGATGGCGAGCCGCGGATGCATCGGCTGGCCTCGTGCACGGAACCTAGGGTCGCCGCGTGTGAGGAAACGAGTGCTAAGCGCCGCCGGCGCCACGTGTCTTTCTGATCCCCGTCTTTCCTTGACACTCCGGGAGCGGGGGGAGACTTTTCCGCCCGCTGGGTGCCGGCGAGTCCGCCACCCCTGATTGTCCAGACATCGCGTTTCAGTAAACACCGGAGTCCTGCATGGCGGGCGAGCTTACGGTTGTGGCGGGGGCAGGCGGCTTCATCGGCGGGCACCTGGTGTCCGCCCTGCGGCAGCAGGGGGCTCGCGTCCGGGCGGTGGACATCAAGCCGCTGGACGAGTGGCACCAGGTGATCGATGGTGCCGAGAACCGCGTGGCCGATCTCAAGCTTGTGGACCAATGCCAGCGCGCCTGCGAGGGCGCGTCCGACGTGTTCCAGCTCGCGGCCGACATGGGTGGCATGGGGTTCATCGAGAACCACAAGGCGCTCTGCATGCTCTCGGTGCTCACCAGCACCCACATGCTGGTGGCCGCGCGCGACCAGGGCGCCCGCCGGTTTTTCTACTCCTCCTCCGCCTGCGTCTACAACCTCGACCGCCAACGCTCGCCCGAGGTGGTGCCGCTCAAGGAGTCGGACGCCTACCCGGCCATGGCCGAGGACGGCTATGGATGGGAGAAGCTGTTCTCCGAGCGGATGTGCCGTCACTTCCGGGAGGACTTCGGTCTCGAAACCCGGGTGGCCCGCTACCACAACGTCTACGGGCCGCACGGCACCTGGGACGGCGGCCGGGAGAAGGCGCCGGCCGCCATCTGCCGCAAGGTGATCCGCGCGAAGCAGACCGGCGACCACGCCATCGAGATCTGGGGCGATGGGCATCAGACCCGGTCGTTCATGTATATCGATGACTGCGTGCGCGGCACCCTCGCGATTGCCCGCAGCGACATCCTCGACCCCATCAATCTGGGCTCCAGCGAGCTGGTGACCATCAACCAGCTCGTGGACATCGCCGAGGAGATCGCCGGCGTCAAGCTCGAGCGCCGGTACAATCTGGGCGCCCCGAAAGGCGTGAACGGCCGGAACTCGGACAACACCATGATTCGCGGCGCGCTCGGCTGGGAGCCCTCGATCAAGCTGCGCGACGGCATGGAGCGCACCTACCGCTGGATCCACGACGAGTACCTTCGCACGTACGGGGACTGAGCGCCCGTGCCGCCCGGTCCCGGCGGCCAGTCATTGCTGGTCATCAGTCAGGTCTATCCCCCCGATCCCGCGAGCGTGGGCCAGCACATGGCCGACGTCGCTTCCGCCATGTCGGCGCGTGGCCACCGCACGGTCGTGCTGACTGCCGATCGCGGCTACGACGATCCCACCCGGCGGTTCCCCCGCCGTGAACGGGTGGGCGGCGTGGAGGTTCGCCGCCTGCGATTCTCCAGTTTCGGCAAGCGTTCCATCCTCGTCCGTCTCCTCGGCGGCCTGTCGTTCGCGCTCCAGGCCGCGTGGGCCGGCATTCGGCTGAGACGCCTGGACGGTGTGCTGGTGAGCACCTCCCCCCCGCTGGCGCAGCTCGCGGGTCTGCTGGTGAGCCGGCTCCGGCGCGCGCCGCTCACGCTCTGGGTAATGGATCTGAATCCGGACCAGATGGTGGCGCTCAAGCTGCTGAGCCCGGCGCATCCGGCGGTCAAGCTGTTCGACGGGCTCAACCGGCGGGTGCTCGCCCGCGCCCGGGCGGTGATCGTGCTCGACCGATTCATGGCCGAGCGGGTGCTCGCCAAGCTCGACGTGCGTGACAAGCTCGCCGTGCTCCCGCCGTGGCCTCATGAGGATCATCTCGGCCCCACGCCGAGGGACGGCAATCCATTCCGCCGGGAGCACGGGCTGGACGGGAAATTCGTCGTGATGTACAGCGGCAATCACGGCCCGTCCAACCCGCTCACGACCGTCCTCCAGGCGGCGCTCCGGCTGCAGGACGACCCGCGTCTGGCGTTCGTCTTCATTGGCGGCGGCATCGGAAAATCGGAGGTGGACGCGGTCGCCGGGCCCACGATCCTGTCACTCCCGTACCAGCCGCTCGACCGGCTGCGCTACTCGCTCTCGGCCGCGGACGTGCACCTGGTCACGATGGGCGACGACGTGGTCGGCATCGTCCATCCCTGCAAGGTGTACGGCGCGATGGCCGTCGCGCGCCCCGTGCTGTTCGTGGGTCCGGCGCAGTCGCACGTAGGCGATCTCCTGGCACGGGAGGAGATCGGCTGGCGGGTCCCGCACGGCGACGTGGATGGACTGGTGGAGCTGCTGCGGGGGCTGGTCGAGCGCGACGGCGAGAGCCTCGCCGAGATGGGCCGGCGTGCACGGGGCGTCCTCGAGCAGGGCCTCAGCAAGACCGAGTTGTGCGGCCACCTGTGTGACATCCTGGAGCAGGGCCCCGCGGCTGCTCGTGTCCCGTCCTGACGACACACCCCGTGTGGCCGTGGTGACCGGCTCCAACGGCTTCGTCGGGTCCTGGCTCTGTGCGGCGCTCCACGAGGGTGGCACCGAGGTGCGCGGAATCGGGCGCGGGACTCCCGGCGCCCTCGGGCGGCACACGAGCTATCATCGAGCCGACCTGCTGGATGCGGTTGCGCTCCGGCCCGCTCTGGCGGGCGCCGACACCCTGTTCCATCTGGCGGCCAGGGTGCACGTGATGCGCGAGTCGGCCGCGATGCCGCTCGAGGAGTTCCGGCGCGTCAACGTGGAGGGAACGAGGGTTCTTCTGGAGGAAGCGGTGCGTGCCGGCGTGCGCCGGGTCGTCTTCGCGAGCACCGTCAAGGCGGTACGGGAGACGAGCAGTGTGCCACTCACCGAGGATGCCGTGCCCCGACCCGCCGACCCATATGGCGTGAGCAAGCTGGAGGCGGAGGCCGTGGTACGATCCGTCGCCGAGCGCGGCGCGATCGACGCCACGATTCTCCGGCTGCCGTTGCTCTACGGCCCCGGCATGAAGGGCAACATGCTGAGCCTTTTCCGCCTGGTGGGGCGGGGAATGCCCCTGCCGCTCGGCCTGGTGCACAACCGGCGGAGCCTGGCATTCGTCGGCAACGCGGTGGCGGCCATGCTCGCGGTGCTGCCGTCATCCACCGCGCCCGCGCGGACCTTCTTCGTGTCGGACGGACGTGACCTTTCCACCCCGGAGCTGCTGCGTCTGATCGGCGGTGCCCTGGGGCGGACGGTCCGTTTGGTGCCGGTCCCCACTCCGCTGTTCAGACTGGCCGGAAGGGCCGGCGACCTGATCTCCCGGCTCTTTCCGGTGCCGCTCACGTCCGCTGCAGTAGATCGCCTGCTCGGCTCGCTGGTGGTGGACACTTCCGCCCTGACCCGGGCCGTGGGGTTCCGGCCGCCATATTCGGTCGAGGACGGCCTCCGGCTTACCGCCGAATGGTACCTGAACGCCGCGGGAGGCCGCGCATGATGGCGGAGCGGGCGGGGATGGCCGTGATCCTCGGTCTGACGGCGTTTCTGGCGAGCCTCGGCCTGTCGAAGCTGGCGCGGCGCTACGCGCTCGCGCGCGCGCTGATCGACGTTCCGAACGAACGCAGCTCGCATTCGGTACCGACGCCCAAAGGCGGCGGCATCGCGATCGCGGTCGTGGTCCTGACCGGCCTCGCACTGCTCGCGGTGCTCGGGTCGGTCGGAGCGGGACCGGCCATCGCGCTCGGTGGGGGCGGCGCGCTGGTGGCCGCGGTGGGTTGGCTGGATGACCATTACGGGCTCTCCGCCGGCGTCCGGCTGGCCGTACACATCGCGGCCGCCGTCTGGACAGTCACCTTGCTCCGGGGAATGCCCGACCTCACTCTGGGCGAGACCACGACGCACCTGGGCCTGGCCGGAACGCTCCTGGCGGTGACGGGAGTAGTCTGGGCCACCAATCTCTACAACTTCATGGATGGCATCGACGGCTTGGCGGCGACCGAGGCGGTCGTCGTCGGCGCCGCGGGGTGGCTGCTGCTGGCGCCCCACGCCACGCCATTGGCTCTCGTTGCCCTGCTCGTAGCCGCGGCCGCGGCCGGGTTCCTCGTATGGAACTGGCCACCCGCCCGGCTCTTCATGGGCGACGTGGGATCGGGCTTTCTGGGGTTCATGTTTGGTGGACTCGCGGTGGCCACCGAAAATGCGCGTGCGCTGCCGGCGCTTCTCTGGCTCGTGCTGCTGGGCCCCTTCTTCATCGACGCGACCATTACGCTCCTCCGGCGGATGGCCCGGGGTGACCGCTGGCACGCCGCCCACCGCACCCATGCCTATCAACGCGCGGTGCAGTCGGGCTGGTCGCACCGTCGGGTCACTTCGGTAGTGGCGGCACTCAGCGGCGCCCTTGGCATGGCCGTAGCCGCCGCCATCGCTCGTCCCGGCCTCCAGGTGCCCGTGCTCGCGGCGGCGGGCGGGATCCTCGGCGTGCTCTACCTGGCGCTGGAGCGCCGGCGTCCGATGCCGCCGGCCGGGGGCCATGAGGAGCCGGGCGCAAACCGCTCAACTGGAGAACTCGCCCGCGGTCGCCCATCTTACAAGGCTGGATCGGGGGAGGGGGGCCGCGCCGGGCGGTAGCGGCGTGTCGCTCCGACACCGAACTCTGCTTCCGAGCGGGGATTCGCCGGAGCCCGCGTGCGGTCCGATCCTTGCGGCCGGGAGGGCTTTTTCTGTGGGACTTCGGAGCTGGTGGGAGTGAACCCGGGACGTCAGAACGTAACTCTCACGAGGGCAAAATCTTGACTCCGAGTTGTCCCCTGAGGATACTGTTGCGCCATGGTTAACGACCCGCTCCCGCTTCGTCCGACCCACGTTCGCAACCGCTACATCTTCGCGTCAGACCTCCTGCTGTTCGCGGCGGCCCCGATTCTCGCCTTCGCCCTTCGATTCGAGGGCTTCGAGTGGGGATCGGATCAGAGCCTCGCCGCCGCCATCTACGTCGCGTGCACGCTCCCGATCAAGCTGTACCTGTTCTGGGCGACCGGCCTTTACCGTCGCCTCTGGCGGTACATGGGGATGGTCGAGGTCGAGCGGCTGATCTCCGCGTCCGCGGTATCGGGTATCGTCTGCCTTCTGATCGGGGTGGCGGTGCTCCCTGGCCTCGGATGGACGCCCAGCCGCGTGCCGCTCTCGATCCTGTTCATGGACGGGCTCCTCACGGCGGCATTCGCCGCGACGCCTCGACTCATGGTTCGGGCGCTGGGACGGCGGGGCCATCGCCGGTTGCTGGCGGACGGGCGGCGGGCGCTGATCGTCGGGGCCGGGGCCGCGGGCGAGATGATCGTGAAGGAACTGCTGGGCAATCCCCAGATCGGACTCAACCCGATCGCGTTCGTGGACGACGACCGGACGAAGCACGGCCACCGGATGTGTGACCTTCCGGTACTCGGCCCCCTCTCCGCGATCAGGGAGGTGGTACTCGCCCACGAAGTGGACGAAGTGGTGATCGCGATGCCCCGGGCGCCAGGGGCGACGGTCCGGACGGTGGTGCGCGCCGCGCTCGAGGCCGGCGCCAAGACCCGAACGGTGCCGGCGATGTTCGACATCATCTCCGGCCGGGTCAAGGTGGCGTCGCTCCGCCAGGTCGAGATCCAGGACCTCCTCAGGCGCGAGCCCATCCAGACCGACCTGGAGCTGGTCCGCTCCCTCGCGACCGGCGAGACCGTCATGGTGACGGGCGCCGGCGGGTCGATCGGCAGCGAGCTCTGCCGGCAGGTGGCGGGGCTGGAGCCGGCCCAGATCATCCTCCTGGGGCATGGGGAGAACTCGATCTTCGACGTGCTCGCCGAGCTGACGGAGCGGTTCCCCAGCGTGACGGCCGTCCCGATCATCGCCGATGTCCGGGACCGCGAGCGACTGCGGCAGGTATTCCAGCAGTACCGTCCCTACTCGGTGTTCCACGCGGCCGCGCACAAGCACGTGCCGCTGATGGAGGCCAACATCGCGGAGGCGGTCACCAACAACGTCCTCGGCACCAAGAACGTGGTCGAACTGTCGGCGGAGTCCGGGGTGGAGCACCTGGTGCTGATCTCGACCGACAAGGCGGTCCGGCCCACCAACATCATGGGCGTCACGAAGCGGATCGCCGAGCAGATCGTGCAGGAAGTCGCCGAGGCGCATGGGCGGAAGTTCGTGGCGGTGCGGTTCGGCAACGTGCTGGGAAGCCGGGGGAGCGTGGTCCCGACGTTTCTGCGGCAGATCCGCGCCGGCGGGCCGGTCACCGTGACGCATCCCGAGATGCGGCGCTACTTCATGACCATTCCGGAGGCGGTGCAACTCGTGCTGCAGGCCGGCGCGATCGGTCGGGGCGGTGAGGTGTTCGTCCTGGACATGGGAGAGCCGATCAAGGTGCTCGACCTGGCGACCGACCTGATCCGGCTCTCGGGGCTCGAGGTGGGCACCGATATCGAAATCCGCTTCACCGGCACCCGGCCCGGCGAAAAGCTCTACGAGGAGCTCTTCTTCGATTCCGAGAGCGCCATCGCCACCGGCCACCCGAAGGTGCTCCGCGCCAAGAACGGCGCGCTGCCGCTGGGACTCGGCACGGTGGTGGACTTCCTGGTGGAGAGCGCCCGGAGCGGCCGGCCGGACGACGAGATCCGCGAGCTGCTCCTCCGCATGGTGCCGGACTTCCAGGACGCCGGCGGCAAGGAAGCGCGGCTGGCGACCCGGCGCGGATCAGCGGCGTGACACCACGATGATGGTGATGAGGGTGCCGAGGAGTTGCGCCGCCGTGGAGAGCAGGCCGACCACATTGCTCCCCGGCTCCTGCGCGGTCCGCGTGGGGACATAGACCACCGCTCCGGGCTTCGGGCTCGGCACGTGATCCGCCAGCACCGCCTTCCGCTTGACCCCTTCGCGCGCTCCGTTCGGCTGGGTGACGTAGGGATGGTTATCGTCCGCCGTCTGCGTATAGCCGCCCGCCGCATTCACGTACCAATCCAGGTTCTTGCCCTGCGTGTACGCCACCGCTCCCGGTGAGCTCACCGCGCCCTGCACGAGCACGATCGGATTGAACTCGGGGATATGGATCGAGTCCCCGCTCGCCAGGATGAGGTTGTCGCGGAATGTCGTGTCCTCGAGCACGCGGGGAAGGTCGATTCCGACCCGCTCGGGCACACCGGCCCGGAGGCTGTCCCGCCGCGAGCCGTCGGAGGCGAGCACGGGCTGGAGCCGGTCGGTGCCGGTGGGCTGATTGTTCCGGTAGGGCCGGTAGAACTGAATCCCGCCGGCGTACGCTTCCTTCGTGAGCCCCCCCGCGCGCTGGAGCAGGTCGGCCAGGCGCTCGGTCTTGGAGGTGAGGGAGTAACGCCCCGGCGCCTTCACCTGGCCCGTGATGGCCACGGTGCGTTGCAGCCCCCACTCGCCTTCGCGCAGCACCAGGACGTTGTCGTAGGGCTGGAGCGGAGCGTCGCCCGCGGATCCGGGCGCCTCGGCCGGGCCGTCCGTTCCACCCGCGGCGGTACCGCGCCGGGCAAAGAGGAACGTCGAGTCGAGCGGCACGCGCACGGTCTGGGCGAGCGTACCCGGCGGCCGATCTTCCGGGAGCCGGGCGATCTCGGCCTGCAGTTGCGCGTCCTCGGTCAGCCCGTCGGCCAGGAGGATGACGTCGCGCATCGTCATCCCCGTGCGGTACGGCAGCCGGCCCGGCCGCCGCACCGCGCCCACGATGGCGACATAGCGCTCGGGCTGGAACGTGGTCCGGCTGAAGATGCGGATCTCGTCCTCGTCCTCGAGCGCCAGGTCGTCGCGCACGTGGCCCGTGGAGTCGGTGAAGGCGGAGCGGAGCTGGACGAACGTGGAGTCGTCGCGGACGCGCGTCACTAGGATGCGCGGCAGATAGACATCGGGCCGGGGGCCGCCGGCCAGCCGGATCGCGTCGCTCAGCTTCATCCCCGGCGTGAAGCCGACCTCGCCTTCGACCCACACGTTGCCGCGCACCGTGACAAAGCCCCGCTGCCGGTCGGGCACTGCGTAGACCGTGACCGAATCGCCCGGCGCCATCGGCACGGCGGGCGCGACGCCGCCGGAGAACTGGTCGGCGCCGACGGCCACGACCACGCGGGCGCGTCCGCTGCCGCCGCGCGCGTCGGGCGGCAGGATGCGGTGGATCGTCACCCGGGCCTGCCCCGCGCTCGGCTGGAACCCGCCGGCGAAGTCGATCGCGTCGCGCAGCGTCTCGTCCGGGCGGAGCTCGTAGATGGCGGGGCGGATCACCCGGCCGGTCACCGACGCGAAGCCGCCATGCACCGGGACGAAGACCACGTCGCCGCTCTGGAGCCGGATGTCGGTCGGATTGCTCCCGTGGAGCAGATAGTCGTAGAGATCCAGGCTGTCCACGAGCGCGCGCCCACGCCGGATCTCGACGTGCCGGAAGCTGCCGTTGCTGGTCGGGCCGCCGGCGGCGTAGAGTGCCGTGAGCACGGTGCCGGCGCTCGACATCTGGTAAGCGCCCGGCCGCACTACGTCGCCGGTCACGAAGACCTGGATATTCCTGAGCCGCGCGATCGAGAGCTGGAACCGGGTGGTCGCGTTGGGCCCGCGCCGTACGCCGGAGTAGACCCGACCGAGCCGCGAGTAGAGCTGGTCCTGCACCTGGCCCAGGGTGAGGTTGGCGACATAGAGCTGGCCCACCTGCGGGATCACCACGAACCCTTCCCGGGTGACCGTCAACGTCTGCACCCGCTCGACGTCGCCGGTGAGGATGAGGACCAGCACGTCGCCAGGTCCGAGTCGGTAATTCTCGTCCACCGGGCCCGTCTGCACCGGCTGGAAAGTCGTGGAGGTGCGGCGGAACGTCTCGATCCCGAACAGCTTGAGCCCGGCCCCGCGGAGCACCGCGATGGAGTCCGCCAGCGAGTCCGCGCGGAGCGAGTCGGCCCGCGCGAACTTCATCGAGTCGAGCACGGCGCGCATGGAATCCGAGACCACCCGGGTGGAGTCGAGGATCTGCAGCGAGTCGGCGGACTGGTCGCTGAGGACGCCGAGCGCACGCACCGCGTCGATAGTATGGGGGCCGACCGTCGCCGCCTCCGTGGTGTCAGCGCCCTGGAGATACTGGTCGAGCAGGTCCTCCGGATAGCCGGCGGCCCGGAGGCGGGCGCGGACCTGATCGGGCGTGAGCCCGGACTGCATCAGGCGCTGCCGCAGCTCCTGCACGAGCTGGGGCTGGGTGCGGAGCATCTCCTCCGCCTGCTCGGGCGAGGGAAGCTGCTGCCCGCTCGGGACCTGCGCCCGGAGCGGCGAGCCGACGACCAGCAGAACCGCCAGGGCAAACCACACCCTGGCGGGCAGTGTGCTACGCGGAGCGGAGTTGGGCATGGAGGCCGAAGATCGTTCGTAAGTAAGGCGAAGTCAAGCGGTTGCGCGAATGATCTCGTGCCAGAACTCCAGCGTGCGACGGGCGACGGCCGCGTCGGTGTAGGCGTCCATCACCAGCCGGCGCCCCGCGGCTCCGAGCCGCGCGTGCTCCCCGGGCTGGTCGTGCAGCCGCTGCAGCACCTCGGCCAGTGCGGCGACGTCCTCCTCGGGGACCACGATACCGCCGTCGCCGAGGGTCTCGGGGATCGCGCCGGCGGCGCTCCCCACCACCGCGATGCCGTGCGCCATGGCCTCGAGCGCCGCTCGAGGCATGGTCTCGATCCACCGCGCGGTGGTGCGGGAGGGCGCAACGACGACGTCGAGCGAAGGCCAGACCTGGTCCACCCCGCTCCGCGGCAGGGCGCCGAGCCAGGTCACCCTGCCGGCGATGCCGAGGCGCTCGGCCAAGCCCTCGAGCTCCTCCTGGGCGGGGCCCGTGCCGACGACGGTGATGGTCCATCGGCCGACCAACTTGACCGCGGCACGGAAGAGCAGGTCGAGACCCTTCTCCGGAATGAGGCGGCCCACGAAACCGATGGCCAGGCCGGTGTGCGGCCGGCGCTCGACCGAGAGCGGGAGCGGCACGCCGAGCTGGGGGATGGTGCGGTGCGGGAGCGAGGGATGCCCGCGCAGCGAGAGCCGTCCGGCGTGCTGATTGACCGACACGAGGCCGGCCGCACCGGCGAGCGCCCGGTTCCGGCGGAGCGCCGCGAGCGTGCCCCGGCTCACCGGGAGGCTCTCGCGCGTGAGCAGGACGTAGGGGATCTTGAGCCGCCGCGCCGCACGGGCGACGGCTGCGGCCCCGTTGGACCCGGGCTCCTCCTCGATCTGCAGCAGATCGGGCCGGTAGTCGGTCAGCAGGCCGCGCATCGTGCGCGCATGCCAATAGGGGTCCGCGTCGGCCGATGCGTTGCCCCGGATCGGAATGGGCACCGTGCGGACGCCGCCATCCTGGCCCCAGTTGGTCTGCTGTTCCCGGTCGAGCCCCGCGGGCACCCAGCGGTCGGGCACGGCGGCCGCGACGGCCACGTCGAGGCCGGCAAGTGCGCGGAGCTTGCCCCGCGCCGAGGGATCGGCGTAGACACGAGAAACGATGAGGGCGCGCACGTCCGCAATCTCACCCCGCGCGCGACCGGGACCAAGGGGCGGCCGCGCGGTTGACTTCGGTCGCGGCCCATGGCGAACTTGGCGGAACTACCCATGCGCATCCTCCACCTCGCGAAGTACTACTGGCCGCGCTCCGGCGGCATGGAACGGGTGGTCCAGGGCCTCGCGGAGGGCGCGACGGCGTTGGGTCACCAGGTGGAGGTCGTCGCGATCGAAGGCCGGGGCCGGACGCCGAGGGCCGGCCGGCAGCGCTCGTCGGTCACCCGCGCGTTCTCCTTCGCGGCGCTGGGCTCGCAGGAGATTGCGCCCGGCTACATCGCCGCGGCCTGGAGGCGCGCCGACATCATCCACGTCCATCACCCGCATCCGCTCGCCGACCTGGCGTGCCTGCTCCGCGCGGGGCGGACACCGGTCGTCGTCACCCAGCACGCGGACTCCCGCCGCTCCATCTACCGGCCGGTCACCGGACTGGTGCTCCGGCGCGCGGCGGCGGTGGTGGTGCCGAGCCGTGCGCACTTGGCGCTCTCGACCGAGCTGGTGGGCTGGGAGAGCAAGGTCGAGGTGATTCCGTTCGGGATCGACGAGTCGCGTTGGGAGACCGTCCCGCCGCCGCCGCCGGGCGCGGCGCCGCGCGCGATCTTCATCGGGCGGCTGGTGGCGTACAAGGGGCTCGACATCCTGCTCCGCGCGCTCGAGCGGGTGCCGGAGCTCCGGCTCGACGTGGTGGGCTCGGGACCGGAAGGGCCTCGGCTCCGCACACTGGCGCAGGCGCTCGCCATCACCGACCGGGTGCGCTGGTACGGCGAGTACCCCGACGAGGACCTGCCGCGCCGGATGGCCGACGCCGATTTCCTGGTGCTCCCGTCGGTCACGGTGGAGGAGATGTTCGGCCTGGTGGTACTGGAGGCGATGGCGGCGGGGCGGCCGGTCATCACCACGGCGCTCCCGAGTGCGGTGCGCGAGGTGAACGTTCCCGGCGTGACCGGCCTCGAGGTGCCGCTCCGTGACGTGCAGGCGCTGGCCCAGGCGCTCGAGACGTTGTGCCAGGACCCCGCGCGCCGTCGCACGCTGGGCGACGCGGGGCGCCGCCGGGTCGCGGAGCATTTCACCCAGACGGCGATGGCCGAGCGGCACATCGAGCTGTACCAGCGAATCCGGGCCGCGCACGGCTGAGGCGTCCGGCCCGCGAGTGCTACTCGGGGGCCGGCTGCTTCCGGGCAGGAACACCGTCGCCGTCACCCGATGTGGCGCCGTGCGCCTTCCGGTGTCGGCTCGAGGCCAGAGCCGGGAATCCATGGTGGCGGCGTACCAGCATCCAGAGTACCGGCGCCACCGCCAGCACGATGAGCAGGGCGATGCCGGTGTCCCGGGTGGACACGTCGAGGAGCTTGAGGGCCGACGCGAGCAGGACGAATGCCAGCGCCCGACGCACTATTCCACCCGGCGCCCGCGCGGAGAGATGCGCGCCCACCCAGACGCCCGGGATGCACCCCACCAGCAGCGAGGTCGTCAGGTCGAGGTGGAAGTCCCCGAAGAGAATGTGTCCGAGGGCGGCGGAGGCCACGAGCGGGACCGCCTGGACCAGGTCGGTGCCGACCAGCTCGTTGGCCGTGAGCCGGGGGTAGAGGGCCATCAGCGCGATGATGATGAGCGAGCCCGATCCCACCGATGTCAGGCCGACGACGAGTCCGCCGAGCAGGCCGAGCACCACGGTGGGCGCCACGCGCAGCGTGAGCGTCGGGGGGCCGTGGGGCAGCGGTGCCGCTCGGCCATCGCGCCGGCGGGCGTGCTCCAGCAGCCGGAGGTAGGCCCGGACGATCAGGCCGCAGGCGGCGAGGAGCAGGGCGACGCCCAGTGCGATGCGGATGAAGTCCTGCACTACCTGTCCGTGTCCCAGTGCCCGGGCGATGAGCACGCCGCTGAACGCCCCCGGGATCGAGCCCAGGCAGAGCCACTTGACCAGGCCCAGGTGAACGGTCCCCCGGCGCAGGTGCACCACGGAGCCCACCGGCTTCATCACGGCGCTCGCCACGAGATCGGAGGATACGGCGGTGAGCGGCGGCACATTGAAGAACAGCACGAGCACCGGCGTCATCAGCGCTCCGCCGCCCATGCCGGTGAGGCCGACCACGATGCCGATGCCG
>DATAHW010000125.1:0-56417 GCA_036262935.1 Gemmatimonadales bacterium
GCGGGCGCCGCGGACCGCCATCCAGCCGGACGCGAGCGCGGTGGCCTGGGCACCGAAACGGCGCGCCCAGGCCGAGCCGTCCGTGGAGGGCGGCGCGACGACGATGGCGCGCTTCCACGTGGCGCGGTCGGACGCGGCGACATGCGTGGTGGGTGGGAGCGGCACCCCCGCCTCGCGGTACGCGCCCGTCATCCGCTCCACCGCACCGTGAGTGAGGATCGGCCCCACGGCCGGGTCGAGGCCCGCGATCAGCCGCTGTGCCTTGCCCAAGGCGTAGCCGAACAGCAGCGTCGTCTTCCCCGCGACCTGGTTCGCGCGCCACCAGGCGTGAATATCGGCGAGCACGCCTCCGGGCGGCGGCCAGCGGTAGATCGGCAGCCCGAAGGTGCACTCGGTGATGAAGGTGTGGCAGCGCACCGGCTCGAACGGCGTGCAGGTGGGGTCGGGCTCGGTCTTGTAGTCGCCCGAGACGACCCAGATCTCTCCGCCGTGCTCGAGCCGCACCTGGGCCGAGCCGAGAATGTGGCCGGCGGGATGGAGCGACACGCGAACACCGCTCATGTCGACGGTCTCGCCGTAATGCACCCCGCGGATCCGAGCCGACGGGTCGAGCCGCCGGCGCAGCACCTCGATGCCGGGCGCGGCGGCGAGGTAGGCGCCGCAACCCCAGGCCACGTGGTCCCGGTGGGCATGCGTGACGACGGCGCGGTCCACGGCAGTCCAGGGATCGATGAAGAAGTCGCCGGACCGGCAGTAGAGGCCGTGATCGGTCAGGTGGAGCAGGGTCATCCCTCAACATGGGCAGGTCTGGGCGCGCGGGCGAGACCCATGGGTGACGAGGCTCACGGTATGCCGCGCGCGCCGGGCGCAGAGTGCGATATGGCCCGCCACTACGACGATCTGGTTGTGCGCTGGACGGTCGGCGACGTGAGCGTAGCGGGCTTCGAGGCGCTTCGGCTGTCCACCCACGGCGCGCGGCGCATCTTCGGCCCGGCAGCGCGCTACGTCGTCTGCGTCAACACGGTCCCGCTGGACCGCGCGCAGGCGCTGACCGGCCCGGTGCCGCAGGAGATCCAGTGGCTGGACGCAACGGATGCGCTCTCGCCCCCGATCGCCGAACACAGCGACGCGAGCCGGGCCGAAGGGGTGGGCTGGAAATTCGCGCCCGCTCGGCTCGCCCTCGACCGCCCGGAGCTGCACCTGGACAACGACTGCATCCTCTGGTCGCTGCCGACCGCACTGGCCGCGTGGCTGTCGGACGGTGCGGGCCGCTGTCTGCTGGCCGAGGACGTGGCCACGATGCTGGGCCAGTTTCAGGGGCTGTGCGGCCCGGAGCCGCGGAACTCGGGTATTCGCGGGCTCCCGCCGGGGTTCGATCTGGAGGCGGCCTTCGCGGACATCCTGCGGCAGACGGGGATCACGTTGCGCTCCGAGCTGGATGAGCAGGGCCTTGTGGCGCTGGCCTGCTCCCGCCCGGTCGCACCCCATGTCGTCGGGGTGGACGAGGTGGCGATCTGCGGGCCCTTTGCCCCGCACCGGCAGACACTCGGCCGGTGCGGGGCGCATTTCGTCGGCCTGAATGCGAAGCGGCTGCCCTGGACGTACCAAGGGCAGCCGGGCGAAGCGCATGTCCGGCAGCACTGGCGTCGGCTTCGCCCGCAGTTGTACGCGGCCCTCGGACTCGAGGTCGCACCCGAGATGACGGAAGCATGAAGGCTCGGCACGGCACCAACCGGAGCTCGAACCCTGCACGCCGCGACCGTTGCCGCTCGCGCGGTTGATCCGGCTCACGCGCTCGAGGCGTGGTGCGGGGCCCGGTGCACCGGCGGTCCGGGACCGGTGGCTCTCGTGGTGGCCGCCCATCCGGACGACGAGGTGATCGGGGCCGGGATCCGCCTGGGACACGTGCATGCCGTGACCGTGCTGCACGTGACCGACGGCGCGCCGCGTGACGATCGCGATGCCCGCGCGGCGGGCTGCAGCGGGCGCGCGGCTTACGCCCGGCTGCGCCGGCGCGAACTCCGCTCGGCGCTGGAGCGCGCGGGGCTCCCCGCGGTGCGACTCCGGCGGCTCGGCGTGGTGGATGGCGAGGCTGCCCTCGCGATGGCGCCCCTGGCCGTGAGGCTCGCCGGGCTGCTGCGCCGTCAGCGCCCGCAGGTCGTGGTGACCCATCCGTATGAGGGCGGGCACCCGGACCACGACGCGGCGGCCTTCGCGGTGCACTGCGCGTGCAAGCTCCTGCGTCGACGCGGCGACAGCCCTCCGTGTCTGATCGAGATGACCTCGTACCACGCGATCGATGGTGTCCTCCGCACCGGCGCGTTTCTGCCGGGCGGCGACGACGGCGTTTCCGTGCCGCTCACCGCCCCGGATGCCGAGCGCAAGCGTCGGATGCTGGCCTGCTTCGCGAGCCAGCGCCGTACGTTGGCGCTGTTCGACGTGTCGGCGGAGCGCTTCCGCCTGGCACCAGCCTATGACTTCACCCGGCCGCCGCACGACGGTGCGCCGTACTACGAGATGTTCCGATGGGGACCGACTGCGCACGAATGGCGGCGACTGGCTTCGCGCGCCCAATCGAGCCTCGGGCTCGCCGATTCCGCCGCCTCACCATTCTGAACGTGGCGTACTCGATGGCACTGATCAGCCCGGATGCCGCGGGCGGAGCCGAACAGGTGCTTGGCATGCTGGACCGGGCGCTCACCCGGGCGGGCCACCACTCCGTGGTCGTCGCGGCGGAGGGGTCCGTCGTGGCCGGCACGCTCGTCGAGGTGCGGCGGCGGGAGGCGGCCAACAGCTACGCCGACTGGGCGGAAGCACATGATGCGCAACGGGCGGCGGTGGCGCGGGCACTGGCGAGTCATCCGGTGGACGTGCTCCACTTTCACGGATTCGACTTCCTCAATTACCTGCCGGACACCGATCTGCCGACGCTGGTGACGCTCCACCTGCCGCCCGGGTGGTACCCCCCGGAGGTGTTCGCCCTGCGCCGGCGGAACCTGCAGCTCCACTGCGTGTCCCGGTCGCAGCATCGGGCATGTCCCGCGGGCGCCCCACTCGGCCCGGACATCGAGAACGGCATTCCCCTGGAGCGATTCGCCGTGGAGGTGCCGCGCGGAGATCACGCCGTGGCGCTTGGCCGCATCTGCCCGGAGAAGGGGTTCGACCGGGCACTCGAAGCGGCGCACCACGCCGGCTGCGGCCTGCGGCTCGCGGGGCGCGTCTTCCCGTACGACGCGCATCTCGAATACTTCCGGCAAGCGATTGCGCCCCGGCTCGACGAGCAGCGGCGATACGTCGGCCCGATCGGCCCCGAGCGCAAGGCACGGCTGCTGGCGGCAGCGCGCTGTCTCCTCGTGCCGAGCCTGGCGCCCGAGACGAGCTCGCTGGTGGCGATGGAAGCCCTCGCCGCGGGCACGCCGGTCATCGCCTTCCGGACCGGGGCCTTGCCCGAGATCGTCGAGCACGGCGTGACCGGTTTTGTGGTGGAGGACGTCGCCTCCATGGCCGACGCGATCGGCGAGGTGGGGAACCTCGACCCCGCCGCCTGCCGCCGCGCGGCGCGCGCGCGCTTCTCGATGTCCCGGATGACCGGGCGGTACCTCGCGAGGTATCGCGAACTCGCTGCCGCGTGATGGCGGCCCCTGTGCTGCCGACCGTGCGATGCACGCTCGTTACATCCCCGAGCGAGCTCGAGCGCCTCATCCCCGCCTGGGAGGCGCTCCGTGCCCGCTGCCCCGCCGCTACCCCCTTTCAGTCGCCTGCGTGGACGATTCCGTGGTGGCACGCGTTCGGGCGCGGAGGGCTCCGAGCCCTCGCGGTCTGGTCCGGAACCCGGCTGGTCGGACTGGTCCCGCTCCAGCTCCGCGACGGGCTCCGGCTTATCGGGGCGGGGAACAGCGATCATCTCGACGCGCTGTACGAGCCGGGGGCAGGTCCCCTGGTGCGCCGGGCGGTCGAGCAGCTTCTGGCCGGCGCCGGAGGCGAGGTGTCCGCTGCGGAGTTCGCGCAGCTCCCGCTTTCCTCGCCGCTGCTGGAAGTCAGGGTGGCGGGCCGGTGCATCGAACGTTCGGCCGGCGAGCCCTGTCCAGCGGTGCCGCTCGGCGATGGCGCCACGGTGCTGGGCGATGTCATGCCGGCGCGCTTCGCGAAAAAGATCGCCCGGGCGCGGCATCACGCCGCAGGATGCGGGCGGCTCCGGCTGGAGGGGGCGGACGGCGCCCCGGTCGAGCAGGCGCTGGCCATTTTCGGCGACGTCGTCCGGCTGCACACTGCGGCTTGGCACGCGCGCGGAAAGCCTGGCGTGCTGTCGGACAGATCCGTGCAGGCGTTTCACGGTGACGTGATCCGGCGCGCTCACCCACTCGGCCTGCTCGATCTCTACCGGCTGCGGCTGGACGACCGCACCGTCGCCGCCTACTACGGCTTCCGGGATGCGCGC
Organism: Gemmatimonadales bacterium; assembly: GCA_036262935.1. GTDB lineage: Bacteria > Gemmatimonadota > Gemmatimonadetes > Gemmatimonadales > GWC2-71-9 > CAVVWJ01. The sequence continues at coordinate 4,439 of DATAHW010000125.1, forward strand.
CGGGCGTACTACTACCTGAGCGGCTTCGATCCCGCCTTCCGCGCGCTCAGTCCGGGGACCCTCGTGGTGGCCGCCGCGCTCGAGGCGGCACTCGGGCGTGGGGCGTCCGCCTTCGACTTCCTCCGCGGCCGCGAGGCGTACAAATACCGGTGGGGGGCGCGGGACGAGCCGACCGGGCTGCTCCGGGTCGTGTCGTGACGGGACGGGAGCCCTTCATCCTGCGGCTGCCCGCGCACATTCGGGCGTGCACCGCCGATGATCTCGAGGCGCTCGAGTGGTTCGGCAGGTTCACGGCCCACCGCGACATCATCCGGCAGGCCTTCGCGGCCCAGACCCGGGGCGAGGGGCTGATGCTGGTGCTGGACGTGAATCGGTTTCCGGCGGGGCAGGTCTGGATCGACCTTGCGCACGCGCGCGCACGCGAGACGGGCCTGCTCTGGGCGGTCCGCGTCTTCCCGCCGCTGCGGTCCCTCGGGCTGGGCGGGCGCCTGGTCGGGGCGGCGGAACATGCGCTGCGTGCGCGAGGCTACGACTGGTCGGAACTGGGGGTCGAGCGCGGCAACGCGCGCGCCCGGCAATTCTACCGCCGGGCCGGGTACTCCGAGGCCGGGGAGGAGCGCGGCTGGTTCTCGTTCACGCCCCCCGGCACCAGCGCCGTGGTACGCCAGCGGCGGGACGAGATCATCATGCAAAAGAGCCTGGTGGGAGCGTCGGCGCCGGCATCGGAGCGGACCGGCACGGACTGAGGCCGGGCCGCCGCGCTTCACCGCCGCTCGAGCACGGCGCAGGCCACCCGGTCGCCGGAGTTGCCGCTGGGGTCGGTCCGCTCGTCGTCGGGACCTGCGTGGATGACCAGCGCGGCGCCGCCCGGCGTGGTATCGGATGGCTGAAAGAGAGCTCGCGGGCCGGACGCGATGAGGTCGCGCGAGAGCGTGAGGCTCGTATCCACGGTGCCGTCGGGGCCGGCGTGGATGTTGGGCAGGTCGCCCAGGTGGGGACCCTCGGGGTTGAGCCGACCGTGCTGCTTCCCCTCGGGGTTGAAGTGCGCGCCGGCGGACTTGAAGTCCGGCGGGGTGCATACTCCCACGGCGTGGAAGTGCAGCCCGTGCGGCCCGGGCGAGAGCTGCCCGGCGCTGAGGTCGAGTCGCAGCATCCCCGCGGTATCCGTGAGCGTGGCCACCCCGGTGCGCGCTCCGGCAGCGTCGTGGAAAGTGCCCGTCGCCAAGGTTTTCGGCGCGGGGCCACCCGTAGCCGGCGAGCGGGAGCAGGCGAAGGCGACCAGCACGAAGGCGAGCGCCGCGGCGGCGGCAGGCTGATGAATCATCGCTGAAAGGTTCCCATGAGTGTGGCGTCGGCCAGGACATGGCCGGCCATCGCCTGATCGAGGTCGGGGCGCTTCACGCCCGGGGCCAGATTGAGCGTGCAGTCGAGCGCATACAGCCGGAAGAAATACCGATGGGGCCGCCCCCGCGGCGGACACGGTCCGCCGTAGCCGACGTTCCCCGAATCGTTGATGCCCTGGCGGGCCCCGGACGGGAGCTCCGGGGCCGGCGGCACCGCCGGGGCGAGCTCGACCGCGTCCGCCGGCAGATTGAAGAGCAGCCAGTGCACCCACGTGCCGCGGGGCGCGTCGGGGTCATCGCAAACCAGGGCAAAGCTCCGGGTGTTCACGGGGACCTCGCTCCAGGCGAGCCCGGGCGAGCTGCCGTTGCCCTCGCAGGTATGTTCGACGGGAACCGGCGCACCGTCGGCGAAAGCCGGACTGACGATTTTCATGCGGAGCCCGCCTGGAACCAGAGCTGGACGGCCATGGCGACCATGAACAGCGCGAACATCCGCTGCAGGGTGACGCCGGGAATGGCCTGGGCCAGGCGCGCCCCCACCAGGGCGCCCGCCGTGAGCCCCACGGCGATCAGCAATGAGGCGCGCACGTGCACGTGGCCGTTCTCCCAGTAGGTATAGGCCCCGAGCAGCCCGACGGGCAACAGGAGCGCCCCCAGTGACGTGCCCAGTGCCAGCTTCACGGGAAATCGGGCCAGGTACATCAGCGCCGGCACGATGAGCAGTCCGCCGCCAATGCCGAACAAGCCCGACAGCACGCCGGCGGCGAGCCCGATACCGAGGAAGAGCAGCAGCATGCGCGAGACGCTCCGTGAAAGGCGAGGGGTCCCGGAAAGGTAAGGCCGGTTGTGGCCCGGTGCTGCCGGCAGCGCTTGCCAAAGCGGCGCGGTGCGTCTCTCTTACGCGGCGGTGTTCCCCCGGCGGACTTTGAGCGGAGCAGTGACGTGCGGCGCAGACGAGTGGACCTCGACGGCGAGTGGGAATTTTTCCCGGACCAGGAACAGCGGCTCGCGCCCGACTCGCTCGGCGGCGAGGGGACCGGCCGGCCGATCCGGGTGCCCGGGCCCTGGCAGGCGCAGTTCGAAGACCTCCGGGACTACAGCGGTATGGCGTGGTACCGCCGGACGTTCCGGGGGCCGGAGGGCGCGGGCGACGGCGGCGCGGACAGCGTCGACATCCTGCACTTCGGCGCGGTGGACTACCATGCGATCGTCTGGGTGAACGACGTGCGCGTGGGCGAGCACGAGGGCGGCTATCTCCCGTTCGAGCTCGACGTGACCGCCGCCATCCGGCGGGACGCGCCCAACACGCTCATCGTCCGGGTCGTGGATCCCGGCGATGACGAGGATTCCCTTCCCGAGTTTCCCTTCGCCGAGATCCCCCACGGCAAGCAGAGCTGGTACGGGCCCATCGGCGGGATCTGGCAGAGCGTCTGGCTCGAGCGGCGGCCGGCGCTTCACATCCGGCGCCTGCGGGTGACGCCCGAAGTGCCCGAGGAACGTGCCCGGGTCCGGGTCTGCCTGAGCGCGCCGCCGGGCCCCGGGTGCGAGATCCGATTCACCATCACGGATCCGGCCGGCGGGTCCCACGAGCACCGCGTGCCGCTGCCCCCCGACCTCGACACTCCGGAGCTGACGCTCCCGGTCCCGGGTCCGCTCCTGTGGGATACCGTCTCGCCCAACCTGTACGAGCTCGAGGGCGCGCTGCACGCCGGACCCGACGACACCCAGGCGATCGACCGGCAGGCGACGCGCTTCGGGATGCGGACCATCGCCACGTCGCCCAGCGGCCACCTGCTGCTCAACGGCCGGATCCTGTACCTCCGGGGCGCGCTGGATCAGGACTATTACCCCGACCTGGTCTACACCCCGTTCAGCGATACCGAGCTCGATGCCCAGTTCGCCCAGGCCAAGCACATGGGGCTGAACTGCCTGCGCACCCACATCAAGATCACCGACCCGCGATACTACGACGCCGCCGACCGGGCCGGCCTGCTCATCTGGACCGAGCTTCCCAACTGGCAGGAGCTCACCGAGGCAGCCAAGCGGCGCGCGCGCGACACGCTCTTCGGCATGGTCGAGCGCGACTGGAACCATCCCTCGATCGTCATCTGGACCATCGTCAACGAGAACTGGGGCGTGGATCTCGCGGTGAACGCGGGTCACCGCGCCTGGCTGGCGCAGACGTACAGCGAGCTCAAGGCGCTCGATCCCTACCGGCTCGTGGTCGGGAACTCGCCCTGCTTCACCAATTTTCACGTGGTCACCGACATCGAGGACTTCCACAACTACTACGCGATGCCGGACCACTACCGCATGTGGAAGGACTGGGTGCGTACCTTCGCCAGCCGGCCGCCGTGGACGTTCGCCCACGTGTACGACGGGATCGAGTCGTGGCGCGAGTACATCCGCGATCCGTGGAACCCGCTCCCGCGGCAGCCCGCGCCCGAGGTACGGCGGAAGGGGAGCGAGCCGATGGTGGTGTCGGAGTTCGGCAACTGGGGCCTGCCCGACGTCGGCCGCCTGCGGGCCTGCTATGGCGGAGAGCCGTGGTGGTTCGAGACCGGGATCGAGTGGGGTGACGGCGTGGTCTATCCGCACGGGATCGAGCAGCGGTTCAAGGCCTTCCACCTGGACAAGGTGTTCCCTACGCTCGCGGACCTGTCGGCGGCCAGCCAGCGAATGCAGTTCACCGCGCTCAAGTACCAGATCGAGCAGATCCGACGGTACCCGGCCATCGTCGGCTACGTGATCACGGAGTTCACCGACGTGCACTGGGAGAGCAACGGGCTGCTCGACATGTGCCGGAACCCGAAGTCGTACTTCGATGTCATCGGACAGGTCAACAGCGCCGACGCGCTCATCCCGACCGATTGGGAGCGGATCGCGTTCTGGGAAGGCGAGCGCTGCGAGGTGCGGCTGGCGCTCTCCCACTTCTCGTCACTCGACCTGCGGGACTGCCGGGTGGAGTGGTCGCTCGATTCCGCGCCGGGCATCAGCGGGAGTTTCGGCGGGGTGCTGCCCCAGCGGGCGCAGCTCACCAGCATCGGCACGGCGGTGTTCGATGTTCCCCGCGTGACCGAGGCGGTCCGCGCCCGGCTCGAGATGCGCCTCCTCACGGCGGCGGGCGAGCTGGTCACCCGGAACCATCACGAGCTCTACCTCTTCCCGCGGCTGGAGACGGCCGAGGCCGCGACGCGGCTGGCGGCTCCGGGGCTTCCTCGGCTCGGGGCCCGGCTGGCCGCCATGGGTTACGAGATGGTGGACGACCTCGAGGCCGCGGAGCTGGTGGTCGTCGAGGCGATGACGGACGAGCTGCGCGCGTACGTGCAGCACGGCGGCCGGGTCCTCTGGCTGGCCGAGGATCCGGAGTCGCAGCAGGCGCACCTCGGGCCCATCAGCATCGCGCAGCGGCAGGGCCGGAGCTGGCAGGGCGACTGGGCGAGCAGCATGAGCTGGCTGCGGCAGGACAAGATCTTCGGCGGCATCCCGAGCGGCGGCACGGTGGACTTCGCCTTTGCCGATCTGACGCCCGAGACCGTCATCGTGGGGCTCTCGCCCCGCGACTACGCGGCCAACGTCCACTCCGGGCTGTTCGTCGGCTGGGTGCACCATATCGTGGCGCTGGTGGCCGAGCGGCCGATCGACCGCGGGCGGCTGATGATCTGCACCTACCGCCTGCGGGAGCACCTGGGGACGCACCCGGTGGCCACGATCATGATGCGCGACATGATCGCGCGGATGGCCCGCGCGCGCGCGGCGGAGACGGCGGCGTCCGCCTAGGCGATCAGGCCCGCAGCAGCGCCTGTGCCTGGCCGAGCGCATCCAGATACTCCTCGCACGCCACGCGCTCCAGACGATCGCCGCTGCCCAGCCGGAGGTCCCAGAGGCCGCTGTGGTGCCAGTGCTCGGGATCGTCCCAGTCGGGCCGGTCGATGACCGGATAGATGCACAACCCCTCCACCGGCACGCCGCTCTCCCGCGCCCGGTGCACCTCGCCGGCCACCTCGCACAGCCAGCGCGCCCGCCCCGCCCCGAAGTGACTCGTCTCGGAGATCAGCAGGGGGCGGCCGTAGCGATGGTACACCTCGCGGAGCAGCAGGTGCAGCGGCATCCAGCGCGGGTCGCGCGGGTCATCCTCCCAGCGGAGCCGCTGGTCGGGATACTCCCACTGGTTCGCGTGGTAGTAGTTGAGTCCGATGACGTCGAGGTAGCGCGGGTGGCCGCCCAGCTCCGGCTGGAGCCCGCCCGCCAGCATGTCCCAGGCGTCGAATTGGGAGGCCCGCTGGTCGGCGGCGGCCCGGGCCAGATCGGGCCGCCCGCGCGGCGTCACCACGTGAATGAGCGGATCGACGTGCACCATGCGCGCACGGGGGTCCACCTCCCGGATCGCCTCCATCGCGGCGATCGCGGCCCGGACGAGCTGGGCTTTCAACCGCGCGCCGCGCTCCCGCTCCCGCGGGTGGATGTACCCCACCTCCGCGGCCGCCCAGGCGAAGAACGAAATCTCGTTGATCGGAGTGTAGAACGGGACCGCGTCGGTCCGATCGGCGATGAACCGCGCCGCGGCCGCCGCATAGCGCGCGAAGCGCGCGACGAACGCCGCCGAGTAGTGGTCCAGGTCCTCCGGCCACCCGTAGTGGCAGAGGCTCCAGATGATCTCGATTCCGTGGCGTTCCGCCGCCGCCAGCATCGGCTCGACGGACGAGAAATCGAGCCGCCGCTGCCGATCGATCAGTGGCCAGCGCATCCCCTCGCGCACCGTGCGGAAGCCGTGGCGACGGAGGCGGGCGTAGTCCTCGTCCACCAGCACGTCGTGCTGCGTGGCGGAGACCAGGTCGAGCCGCACCCCCCGCTGATTGATGTGATGAGCCGACTCGAAGCCGCCGAGCCAGAACGAACGGAATAGTCCCACCGCTACGGTCCCGCCGCGGCCCCGACGAGCGGGCCGATCGACCCCTCGGGATCGGTCACGTAGCTCCGGAACTGCTCCACCAGCGGTGTCGGGCGCCAGCGTGCCTCCCCCGGCGCGCCCAGCGTATATAGCCCCAGCTCGAGCCGGTACTCCTCCAGCGGGCCGCGGCCGAACCGGTAGCGCCAGTCGATCATCGTGAACAAGGGAAACCAGGTGTAACCGAGCACCGGGACGCCCCGGCCACGGAGCCCCCGGATCGCGGCCACCGACGCCTCGAGCCATCGGGCGCGGATCGCTTCATCGCCGCGGGCACTGGTCTCGGTGACCATGATCGGCACCTGATACCGCCGCCAGTACTCCTCGATAAGCCCGGCGAACCCCACACCGTCCTGCTCGATCGGCTGGTAGGCGAGCCGCCCCCGCCGGTCGATGTAGAGCTGGGTAGTGGACCACTGGGGGTAGAAGTTGAGTCCCATCAGGTCGAAGGGCGCCGGGGCGGCGGCCAGCCTCAGCAGCCGGTCCGGGGAGGCGCCGTGCCGGACGAGCCAGCCGAACAGCGGGTGATCGGGCGTCATCCGGCCGGTGAGCAGATCGTAGGGCAGGAAGGTGCGCGCCTGCTCCTCCCGCGCGATCGCATGGAGGTCCTCGCGGGCCGCGCGGCTCAGGCCGCTCGCCTCGACGTGGACCAGCACGATGCCGGGGTCCGCCTCGCGCAGCGCGGCGGCGGCGCGCTGGATTCCCTCCAGTACCTGCAGCAGCACGGTGACATACCCGCGCTCCGTGCGCAGGTAAGGGGGCCACAGGCCCCGCTGCCCGCAGTAGAGTGCCGTCACGATCGGCTCGTTGAGCGGCGTGTACCACTTGGCCAGCCCCGCGTAGCGGCGCGCGAACGCCCCGGCGTAGGCCGCTACCGCCTCCGGATAGCTCGCGCTCGCGAACTCGCGCCGGAGCCAGAAGGGGCAGCCGTAGTGCATCAGGTCGATGATGGGCGTGATTCCCAGCTCCTCGACCAGGTAGGGCAGCACCTCGTCGGTCCAGCGCCAGTCGAAGTCGCCCGGCTGGAACGGCTCGACCCGGTACCAGGGGATACCCCACCGGACGGCCCGGAGCCCCAGCTCGCGTGCCAGCGCGAGGTCCTCGCGCCAGTGCTCGTAGTGGCCCATGAGCTGATACTCATCGAGCGCGCGATGGCCGGGACGGGTCTGGGGGACGAAGGTGTTCTCGATGCCCGTCGCCCAGACGAAGTCAGCCGGCCGCCGTCGCCGGAGATCGAACGTCACCGGTCTGCGCCTGCCGCAGTTCGCGCACCTGTTCGGCCGCCCTCCGGCCGGCCACGAAGGCGTGGTCCGAGTTGTAGTACTCCCACTCGGCGTACCGCCCGGCCAGCAGGATGTCGTGCCCGGAAAGCCACTCGCGGATGAGGTCCACGTTGCGCGCCCGGGCGTGATCGTACACCACGTACGCGATCGGCAGATCCACCTGGTTCGCCGCCAGAATCGGGTCACTCTCCCCGACGAGCCCGACCCGCCGGCAGTCCTCGATGCAGCGCTGGATGAGCGCGTCGCCCCCGCACGGGAGCGGCTTGGCGTCCGAGTAGGTGATCTCGCAGGTGAGCCCGAATCCGCCGGGTGGGTTGCAGTAGGGGCTCGCGTTTCCCTGTACGAACACGCGGTGAAAGACGGTGTCCTCCGGGTAGTAGATCCAGTGCTTCTCCGTGAGGTGCTCGCGGCCGACGCCGAGGTTCACACAGCGCACCGACACGTGCCGGAGGTCCGCGGCGGCGTGACGCACCTCGACGGGCGCTTCGGTCCCGATGGCGTGCACCAGGTTGGGGAGCGGCATCGTGCTGATGAGAAACTCGTAGGGGAGGGCACGGCCGTCGTCGAGCGTGACCGTGTGGCGCGATGGCGACACGGCCGCCACCCGGGTCCCCAGCCGGAGCTCGCCGGCGAGGTGCGGAAGGAAGCCGTCCATCAGCGCCTGGAATCCGCCCCTGAGGGGGTAGCCGAACCGGGCGTTCGGGCCCATCGGCTTGGCCACGGGCTGGAGCGCGCCCTCGATCATCTCCTCGAGATTGGGGAGCGGGACCCGGCCGCCGAGCCAGGAGGTCTCCATCTCGTCGAGCGGGACCGCCCAGAGCTTCCGGTTGTAGGGAATGGCGAAGTGCTTGGCGATCCCGGCGCCCCACACCTTGTAGATGAACTCCTCGAAGTTGCGCGGCGGCCCCTTGTGCGGGACGGGGCGCCGGCGCTCGCTCCCGGTGTAGACGAGCCGCTTGGCTTTTCGCCTCATCAGCGGCTCGAACATGCCGCGCCGCTCGGGGCCGGCGTAGTCCTCCTCGGGGCGCGGATCGGCGGCAGGCTGCTTCGCCTCGAGGCTGCCGAACCGCGCCTCGATCGCGCCCACGACGCACTCCTTGATCACCTCGGGCGGGAGTCCGAACAGCGCGCCCTGGAACGGGTAGCGCGTATACACCTGCTTGCTGTAGATCCACGCCTCCCGGTCCTGCCAGTGCACGTTGTCGCCCAGCAGGCGCTCATACATCTCGTGCACGTACGGGTCGCGTGAGAACATGATGTGGCCCGCCATGTCGAACGTGAAGCCCTGGTCCTCGACGGATCGGCACCAGCCGCCGACACGCTCGGCCTGTTCGAGGAGCAGCGACTCCCGGCCCAGATGATAGGCGGCGCTCAGGCCGGTAGGGCCGGCGCCGATGACCAGCACGGGCGGCGTCGCGTCCGGCCGGGTGGATGACTTGGGTGGCATGCGAGACGTAGTCCTTTCAGGCTCAAGCACTGGCGGCGCGCGCGGCCAAGTCCAGGCTCCGCGCCATGCAATCGGTCATTGCGGCGACGGTCGCATCCCACGAGGTGCGGGCGAGCACGCCGCGCATCAGCGATCCGCGACGCTCCCGTTCCGCCTCCTCGGAGGCGAGCGCCCGCTCGCAGGCGCGGATGAACGCCTCCGGCGTGTCGCCCAGATAGACAATGTTACCGTAGGGCTCCGCCACATCTGTGATGGGCGTGCTCACGATCGGCCGCTCGGCCGCCATGTATTCGAGCGTCTTGGTGGGGCTGATGAAGCGAGTCGAGTCGTTGAGGGCGAATGGGAGCAGGCACACGTCCCACCCGGCAAGATACGCCGGCAACTCGTCGTAGCGCCGCTGGCCGGTGTAGTGGATGTTGGCCCGGCGAGGCAAGGCCGCCGGATCGATCTTGACCACCGGCCCGACCAGGACGAGCTGCCATTCCGGGTGCGCATCGGCCAATGCGGCGAGGAGCGGGAGGTCGAGGCGTTCGTCGATGACCCCGTAGTAGCCCAGGCGCGGGTGCGGCAGGTTCCGCTGGTCGGCCGGCTCATCCGGTGCGTCCGGCCGCCCGGCACGCGCGCGGCCGAAGTGCTCCGCGTCCACGCTGCTGGTGAAGCAATGGACGTTCGGGTGTCTTCCCCGCTTGGCCCGGTAAAGGCTCGGACCGCCGGTAAAGACGACGTCTGCCAGCTCCATCAGCTCCGCCTCGCGCGCCACCAGCTCCGGCGGCGCTCCGGCGAAGAGCGAGAGCTCGTCCATGCAGTCGTAGACCACGAGGGCGGGGTCGAGCCGACGGGCCAGCGGGAGAGCCATCGGCGTGTACAGCCAGGCGATGGTTCCGCCCGGACCAGCCGCTTCGCGCACCTCGTCCATCATGGGGGCCACCAGGGCGAGCTGGGCCGGGTGGAAGCCCGGTTCGGCCAGCGGCGTCCGCGGCCGGAACACGGTCACTCCGGGCGCCGGCGCGCTCCGGTCCCAGCGGGCGGGGCCAGCAGGATCGGGCTCCGGCTCCTCGACGAAGAGGACCGGTTGCCGGGCGGCAAGCCGCGAGAGCAGGTGCTGCGGCCGCTGGTACACGAAGTCCCACCGGAGATGTGAAAAGACCACAACGGGAGAGCCGATCGCCATTCGCGTGCTCGACGAGGTTCGAAGTGTGAGTGACTGATTGACGCGCGCGACAAGATCGGTCCGGCCGCCACCCGGGTGCCGCGTCCGATGCCGCCGGATTCGTGTGAGACGGGTCACAGCCCCCGCGCTCACGAAGGTGTCCTTTGCAGGATGGGCGCGAAAGACTTTCTTGGCGGCGCATTGGCCGGGGCCGGCCTGGTCTATTTCCTGGATCCTGACAAGGGAGCGGAGCGGCGGTCTCGCATCCGTGACCGCCTGGGCAGTCGGTCGCCGGGGTCGAGCCGCTATGGCGCGCGGCTCGGCGACATCGACGGGCTCGAGGCTGCGAACCTGGGGACCTCGGCCTCGGGGATGATGGAGCGGATGGTCCAGGCCGCGGGGGGTGCGCTCATCGCCTACGGGATCCTCCGCCGTGGTGCGTCGGGCCGGCTGCTCCGGACGCTTGGAGTGGGAATGACGGCCGCGGGTGTCCGGCGGCATCCGGGCCGCACGCGGAAGGCGGAGCGCCGGCGGACCGTGGACATCCAGAAGACCATCCACGTCGACGCACCGCTCGAGGGGGTGTACGCCTTCCTCTCCAGCTACGACAACTTCCCGCTCTTCATGTCGGACGTACGGGAGGTCAGGGACCTGGGCGAGCGCCGCTCGCGATGGGTCGTGAGTGGCCCCGGCGGCGCCGAGCTCGAGTGGACCGCGGCCGTGACCGAACGGCAGGAGAATCGGCTCCTCGGCTGGCGGAGCGAGGCGGGCGCGGCGCTCGAGAACGCCGGCGTGATTCGCCTCGCCCGCGAGGCCGGCGGGACCCGGATCGATTTTCGATTCTGCTACAGTCCACCCGCCGACCCGGCGGGGCGCGAGATGGGCGAGTTCTTCGGCGCCGATCCGCGGACCAGAGTGAACGAGGACCTCGCGCGGCTCAAGACGCTGCTCGAGTCCACAGTGAGGAGTGACTCGTATGGCGAAGAACGAGAGTCGTGAGTTCGCGACCATGACGGACGAGGAGCGCCGGCGCTTCGAGCTCGAGCGCGGCTCGACCGCTCCCGAGGAAGCCGGTGACGAGCTCGAGCTCGAAGATCCGCGCAACGCCGACAAAATGGGGCGCCAGTATGGCAGCCTCGAGGAGGAGATCGCGGATCCCGACGCGCGCGACGGCAGCGCGGCGCTCCTGGACGACGCGGAGCACGATCGGAACGTCGAGAACGAGGAAGCGAGGAAACGATGAAGAACGCATTCGACGGCGAGCGCGAGCGGCAGGACGTCAACGTCGGCCGCTCCGAGCGGTGGCTCTCGGGCATCACGGGCGCGGCGCTGATCGGCTTCTCCCTGGGCCGGCGGCGGCTCCGCGCGGTGCTGGTCCCGCTGGGCGGCGCGCTCATCGGACGGGCCGTGACCGGGCGGTGCGAGGTCAACCGCATGCTGGGCCGGAACTCCGCCCGGGGGGAAGGGGAGGCGGGCAGGCTGGCCGGCCTGGAACGGGGTGAGGGGACCAAGATCGAGCAAGCGGTGGTAATCGAGCGCCCGCGCGGCGAGCTCTTCCAGTTCTGGCGGAATTTCGAGAACCTGCCCCGCTTCATGGACAACCTCGAATCCGTCACCGTCCTCGGTCCGCGGCGCTCGCACTGGGTGGCCAAGGGGCCGGCCGGTACCCGGGTCGAGTGGGACGCGGAAATCGAGCAGGAGATCGAGAACGAGCTGATCTCCTGGCGCTCGCTCCCCGGAGCGGATGTGGATCAGGTAGGCTCGGTGCACTTCTCGCCGGTCCACAACGGGGGGACCGAGGTGCGGATCGTGATGCGCTACGCTCTGCCCGCCGGAAAGCTCGGCGCCGGCGCCGCCCATATCGCGGGCGAGGACCCGGAGCAGCAGGTCGCGGACGATCTCCGCCGCTTCAAGCAGGTCATGGACGCGCGCGAGGTTCCCTCGTCCACATCGTGATCTACGACTGCATCGTGGTTGGCGGCGGGCCGGCGGGGCTGAGCGCGGCGCTCATGCTCGGCCGGTGCCGCCGTCGCGTGCTGGTCTGCGACGCCGGCCAGCCGAGAAACCGCCGGGCCCACGCCGCGCACGGATTCCTCACTCGTGACGGTATCGCGCCCGGGGAGCTGCTCCGGATCGCCCGGGAGCAGCTCGTCCCCTACGACACGGTCGAGCTGCGGACGGCCGAGGTGGTGGACGTGGTTCGCGAGGGCAGGGAATACGCCGTCCGGTGTGCCGACGACACCCGGCTCCGCTGCCGCAAGCTGCTCCTCGCCACCGGCGTAGTGGACGAGCTGCCGGCCATCGATGGCCTGGACGAGTTCTATGGGACGAGCGTGCACCACTGCCCCTACTGTGACGGCTGGGAGTGGCGCGACCAGCCCATCGCGATCTACGGACGGGGCGAAGGGGGGGCGGGTCTGGCGCAGGCCCTGACGGTGTGGAGCCGCGACCTGCTGCTCTGCACCGACGGCCCGGCGGAGCTGCCCGAGCGGCTTGTGGAACGGCTGGAGACGCTGGGGATCCCGGTCCGCGAGGAGCGCGTGCGCCGGCTCGAAGGCCACGACGGGAAGCTTCAACGGATCGTGTTCGAGCATGGCCTGCCGGCGGACCGTCGCGCGCTCTTCTTCTCCACCGGCCAGCGCCAGGCCTCACCCCTCCCCGCCCGGCTCGGCTGCACCCTCCCCGAGCGGGGCGCCGTCGCCACGGGAAAGTGCGAGGCGACGAATGTCCCGGGACTCTACGTTTGCGGCGATGCTTCCAGGGAGGCGCAGTTCGTGGTGGTCGCGGCGGCGGAAGGCATGGAAGCCGGGATGGCGATCAATCAGGCGCTGCTCGAGGAGGAGCTCGCCGCTCAGAAGAGCAGCTCGATTCCCAGCCGCGCCAGCCTCGGCGGGCCATAGGCAAAGATCGGCTGGGTGAAGTCGCGCGCCGCCGCGAGGTAGAGCGGGAAGAGCTCGCTTCGGCCGGCCACGTAGCCGTCGCCGTTCAGATCCGCCCCCGGCCGGTACCGGGCCGATTCGTACGGGATCGCCTCCGGGTGCGCCGCGTACGCGGCCTCCGCCATGGAGGCAACCTCGGCCTGGTCCGCCTGCGGGAGACCGGTATCGCGCCGCACCGCGACCACATTCCGGCGGTTGAGCAGGTTGCGCATGTCCAGATAGATCCCGCCGGTCGTTCCCCCGAGCCGGATCGGTCGGCGCACCAGCAGATCGATGGACGAGGTCCACGGCAGCCGGGAGGCGTTGGGCGGTCCCGACACCGGCAGGCCGACCGAGTCCACGCGGGTGAAGGGCAGGCCGGAGAGCGCGCGCACGATGAGCGCGCCTTCGAGACCCGCGAGCGGCCGCACGCCGAGCAGCCGCGGGCCGATCCCCTCGGGCGCCTTGCCGCGGGCGATGAGCGTCAGCGTGTGCCGCTGGTCAAAGTCGAGCGGGAACTCCGCGTGCGGCGGCCGGATGGTGTCGCCCGTGGTCTGGTCGACGCTGATCACCCGGTTGAGCAGGAACGGGTCCGTGGACGTGGCTTTCGCGTCCTGCAGCGTGTAGGCCAGGCGGAATCCGAAGCCGTTCCGGAGCTCCCGCTCCGCCAGCAGCTCGATACCCCGCGCGGTGCCCGCGTCGGCATTGCCGAAGATGGTGGAGTCGGGGTTGAGGCCGAGCGGCACGGACGCGACCAGTCCGGTGAGCCGCTTCTGATAGACCCCCACGCGCACGGATGTCCGATCGGTCGGCCGGATTCGCACACTGAACTCGTACTGCGTGGCCTGTTCGAAGCCGAGGTTGGGATTACCGCGGCGGAATCGTCCGGTCCGGGTGGTGTCGTCGAAGGCGGCATCCACCAGGAACTGGTAGTCCGGCGCCTGGCTGAAGCGGCCGAAGCTGGCCACCACCGTCGCGCCCCGCAGTACCGTGGATACCGCGAACCGCGGACTCACCGAGCGCTGGGTGCCCCGCGCCTCGGCGGCGCTCGCGGTGTGGGCGTCGAACTGGTCGTAGCGTATCCCGAGCGTCACCGCGATGTCGGAGACGCGGGTCTGCGCCTCGACGTACCCGGCCACGTTGCGGGGTGAAAACGCCGAGATCGCCGGCGCCGGCACCGTGTCTCCCGCGGCGGAGAAGCCCAGCACGCGCTGGTAGGTGCGCACCTGCTGGGCGGAGAACTCGCCGCCGAAGAACAGGTCGACGCTCCGCATGCCGCCGTACGTGGCGTCGAGCTGCAGCCGGGTTTCGCCGAACTTGTTCCAGCCGAGGTCGCCGCGGGAGGCGCCGCCCAGGAAGAAGGCGGGCACGCCCCACGGGGTCTGATCGCTCAGCTCCGGCCGCGCCAGGCCCGGCACGGGCCCGGGCGAGGGATCCTGCGCCCGCGCCAGATCCTCGCCCACGAAGTGAAAGCGGGACCCGGTGAGCGCCCCGACCTTGTAGTCCACCGTCCCCTCCAGTTGGCCGCGCAGGAACTCCCGCACGAAACGGCTGGCGCGAAGGTCGACCACGAGCGGCCGGAGCGAGGATGGCCCGGTGCGGAGCTGGAGGTGGCCGCTCGCGAGGTCGCCGCCCAGCCGCTGGGCGGGCGCGAACGTCGGCGCGTATTTGTAGGCGGGATCGTACAGCAGCCGCTGGTCCTCGGAATGCACGCCGAGTACCCGGAGCGTTGCCGAGCCCGTGAGTGGCACCACCAGCTTGGCGGCGCCATTCCACTGCTCGCCGCTGTTGTGAGGCAGGAGGCCGGGCCCCCCGCTCCGGGGATCGCGCGGGTCGGTCGGGAGCGGCGCGTTGACGGGATCGTCATCCAGCCGGCCCGCGACGTCCAGCGCGGCGATGAATCCGATGCCGCCGGTCACCGGTCCGCCGCCACGCAGGGCCACGCGGTCGAGTCCGTGGTCGAGCGTCCCCCCGAACGGCCGGTCCGTCTCGATGGCGGCGCGACCTTCCCACGAGTCGCCCGGGTCCCGCGTCACCACGTTTACCAGTCCGGAGAGTGCCTGGCCGTAGCGCGCGGAAAAGCCGTTGGTAACCAGCGACGCCTCGCCCAGGAGGTCCGGCGGGATGCGGAGCCCGAGCCCGCCCGTCGCCGCGTCGAGCTGGTTCTTGACGCCGAGCCCGTCGAGGATGAACGACTCCTCGCCGATGCGGCCCCCCCGGTAGCTCTGGCCGACCGCTCCCGCGCTGAGCGCGATGGCCTCCTCCAGCGAGCTCACGGGCAGATCGCGCAGGTCTTCCGCGGTGATCTTCTGCTCCGTGCTCGTGGCCAGCGGATCGAGCAGCTCGTCCACCGGCGCGGTGACGACGAGCGGCGCCAGCTCGACGGCGCTCGGCTCGAGCTCGAAGTTGGCGGTGACGGTCGCGCCGGCGCGGACGAAGACGCTGTCGAGCACCACCCCGCGGAACCCGATCAGCCGCGCCGCCACGCGGTGCCATCCGGTGCGCACGGCCCGGACCCGGTACTCGCCTGCCGTATCCGTCACGCTGCCGACCCGGCCGTCCACCAGCACCTGGACACCCGCGAGCGAGCGGCCGGAGCGGGCCTCCCGCGCACGGCCGGCGACGGCGCCCTCGCTCTGCGCGGCGAGGGCGCCGGCGTAGAGCAGCGCGCCGAGGGCGATCGGGAGCACTCGCCCGAGACGGGTGGTCGTCACGGGGTGCCGAACAGGTAGAGGTCTCCCGACCGTCCCACGGTCGTGTCGGCGCCGATCACCGCGCCCGTCACGGGGTCGAGCACCGGCACGATGATGAGCGGATACCCTTCGGCCACCACCTCGTCGCCGCCAGGTGAGAGCGCCGGCCGGCGGAACAGCCCCGGGCCATCGAGTGCCACATCCGAGCCGGTTGCCGGATCCACCACATGTATGATCCCTCCGCTGTCCCATTGCGTGGGACCGAGCTGCGGATCGACCGAGAACGCCACCCGCCCGCCGACGACGGCGGTGAAGCGTCCAGCGACCGCGTGCACGTCGCGCGCGGTGCCGGCGGCGCCGAAGTCGTATACCACATCGGTCGCGCCGGTGGACAGGACTCGGCGGTACACTCGACTGTCGCCGCCGAGCGTGAAGTAGATCTCGTCGTCGGTCGCCCCGGGAGTCACTCCGGAGGCGAAGTCCGTCCCCGGCACCGCCGACAGCACGGCACCCGCGTCGGAGAGGTCGAGCAACCCGATCTTGAGGCCGGACACGATCGTATCGGCCTGGCAGAACTGGCAGGGCACCCGGTAGGTCCACTGCGAGCCGACGAACACCAGTCGGTCGGCGCGTTGCCAGCGGAGCTGGCGGACCGCATTGTGACGCGGCTCGCCCGCAATCGTGTAAGGAATCGCCTGCACCTCCACCCCGGCGGAGGGGTCCGTGCCGGGGGCCACGGACACCGCACCGTGATCGGGGCTGATCGCCCCGATCGCCCCGCTCGACTTCACGAAGGCGAGCCGTCCGTCCGGGCCAACGACCGGCGACTCCACCGTCTCGGTGGCCTCGCTTCCGGTGCTCGAGAGATCGCACACCAGGCGGCGCTGTCTCCCACCTGTCGGTGGAAGCTCGGCCAGGCACACGTCCTTGTCGTGACGTCCGGCCTGCTCGGCGGAGTACAGAATGGCGGATCCATCGGGCAGCCAGGACGGGTCGCGGTCGGCGCCCTGGTTGAGTGTGATGCGAACCGGGGGAGTAGGATCGAAGGGCTGCGTGCTCCCGACCGAGGGCGTGGTGAACGGCTCGGTATGGCCGCAGGCCCCGGTCAGGAGCGCAGCCGCGACAAGGGCCAGACGACAGCGGGCTGCCGGTGCACCTGCCACGATAGGCATCTCGGGAGAGACGAGGGGAATCGCGTGGGAGACGACGCCCCGGCCATGCGGCGCACATCGCCCCGGGCGACGTCCCAACATCGGTTGCGGACGGGTCGGGCGCAAGCGGCCGCCCCGAGATTACCTTTGGGCCGACGCCCACCGCCGAGCCGACCATGTTCTTCCGACGACGCTACGACGAGCAGCTTGCGCAGGCCAGCTATCTCCTCGGTTGCCCCGCCACCGGCGAGGCGCTCGTGGTCGATCCCAACCGGGACGTCGAGCCGTACATGCGAATGGCCGAGGCCGAGGGACTCCGCGTCACCCACGTGACCGAGACGCACATCCACGCCGACTTCGTGTCGGGCGCCCGGGAGCTGGCGCACCGGGCCGGCGCACGCCTGCTGCTGTCCGATGCCGGCGGCGACGAGTGGCGCTACCGCTACGCGGACGCGGATGGCGCCGAGCCGCTGCGGGATGGCTCGACGTTCGGTGTGGGCGCGCTCCAGATCCGGACGCTGCACACGCCGGGGCATACGCCGGAGCATCTCAGCTTTCTCGTCACCGATACGGCGGCGGCCACCGAGCCGATGGGCGCGCTCACCGGCGACTTCGTCTTCGTGGGTGATGTCGGCCGGCCCGACCTGCTCGAGCGCGCGGCACACATGGCCGGCACGATGGAGACCGGCGCGCGCCAGCTCTTCCGCTCGCTCCAGCGGCTCGCGGCACTCCCCGACTTCCTGCAACTCTGGCCGGGTCACGGTGCCGGGTCCGCGTGCGGCAAGGCACTGGGCGCCGTGCCGCAATCCACGCTGGGCTACGAACGCCGCTTCAACTGGGCATTCGGTATCGCTGACGAAGACGAGTTCGTGCGTGCCGTCCTGGCCGGGCAGCCTGATCCGCCGCGATACTTCGCGCAGATGAAGCAGATCAATCGCGACGGCCCACGCATTCTCGGGGAGTCCGCTCTCCCCGCGCGGTTGGGCTTCCGCGAGCTCGAGGCCGCGCTCGAAGCCCGCCGCCCGGTGGTCGATACCAGGCCGGCGCGGGAATTTGTCCTTGGCGCGGTTCCCGGCACGCTCAACATCCCGGCGAATCGCTCGTTCACGACCTGGGCCGGATCGCTGTTACCGTACGATCGGGATTTCGTGCTCATCGTCCGCGATGATGCCGGCACCGGCGTCCAGGAGCTGGCCAGGCAGCTCGCCGGCATCGGCCTCGACCGGCTGGCGGGGTATTTCGGTCCCGAGGTGTTGGGCGCGTGGGCGGCTGCGCGGGGTCCGCTCGACGCCATTCCCGCGGTCGAGCGCCGCGATCTGGCCGAGGCGGCGGCCGCCGACCGTATCACCGCCCTGGACGTGCGCAGCCCCGCGGAGTGGTCCGCGGGCCACCTGCCGGACGCCCTGAACATTCCGCTGGGCGATCTCGAGCGGCGGTTGAATGAGATTCCCCGGGACCGGCCGATCGTGGTGTACTGTCAGTCCGGCGCCCGGGCAGGGATGGCCGCCGCGCTGCTCCGCGCGCACGGCGTACCGGAGGTGGGCGTGTACGGGGGCGGGTTCGGGGAGTGGAACGCGAGGTAGTGCCGGGTACGTGAGAGTCTCTCATTTTCCGGAAAGGCGGGCACCATGTTCAAGGAGTTCAAGGCATTCGCGATGCGCGGGAACGTGCTCGATCTGGCCGTCGGCTTCATCATGGGTGGCGCGTTCGGAACCATCGTAAAGTCGCTGGTCGATGACGTGATCATGCCCCCGATCGGTCTGGCCCTGGGGAACGTGGACTTCTCGAACCTCTTCGTCGTGCTGAAGCAGGGCAGCAAGGCTGCGCCGCCCTACTCGACGATCGCCGAGGCACATGCGGCGGGGGCCGTCACCCTCAACTACGGTACGTTCATCAACACCGTGATCGCCTTCCTGATCGTCGCGTTCGCCGTGTTCCTGCTGGTGCGCGCGGCCAACCGGATGATGCCGGCCGAGGCCGAGGCGCCGAACACGAAGGACTGCCCGTACTGCAGGATGGCGATCCCGGTGGCGGCGACGCGGTGTCCGCAGTGCACGTCGGAGCTGCGCGCGGCCTGACCCTGGTCTTTGCAGTGCAAAGTACTTGATGAACTCGGCGCTCGGTGCTATGCTGAGCGCCATGGCCTCGCCTCAACGCGTCCCCGCCGCCCGCTCCGAGGACCCGTCGCTTCACATCCGGGCGATGGACAATCTCTCCTTCATCCGCCGGACGATGGAGCGGGCCACCGCCTTCACCGCGGTCCCCGGGTGGGGCGGGGTTGGGATGGGGGTGCTGGCCCTCGCGGCCTCGGCGCTCGCACCACGCTCGTCGGGCAGCCGGGAGTGGCTGGCCACCTGGGTCACCACGGCCGTCGCGGCGCTGAGTCTGGGTGGCTGGACGATGGCGGCCAAAGCGCGACGCGCCGGAACCACGGTATTCTCGTACTCCGGACGGCGCTTCGTGCTCAGCTACGTGCCGCCCCTTCTGGTCGGGGCGCTGCTCACCGCCGTCCTGGTCCGCGCCGGGCTCGATCGCGCGCTGCCCGGCACCTGGCTCCTCCTCTATGGCACGGGCGTGGTCACCGGCGGCGCCTTCTCGGTGCGGGTGGTGCCGCTCATGGGACTCTGTTTCATGGCGCTCGGCGCGCTCGCCATCCTGGGGCCGGCCGGGTGGGGCAACCCGCTCATGGCCGCCGGCTTCGGCGGCCTTCACATCGCATTCGGACTCATCATCGCACGGAGGTATGGTGGCTGAATCCAGTCTGGCTCCCCGAAACCGTCCGGAGCGCGCGCCCCCGCCCGGTCTGCAGGGTGTGCGGGGTGGCGCGGCGCCGGCCCCACTCGACCTCGATCGCCTCATCCACGAGCGCATGCGGCTCGCCATCGTGAGCGCGCTCGCTGTCAATCAGTCGCTCAGCTTCAACGAGCTGAAGCGGCTGCTCGACACCACCGATGGCAACCTCAGCGTCCACGCGCGGAAGCTGGAGGAGGCGGACTACATCATCTGCACCAAGATGTTCGAGGGACGCGTGCCGCGGACCGAGTACCGCCTCAGCGCCGTGGGCCGGCACGCTCTGGAACGCTATCTCGATCACATGGAAGCGCTCATCCGGGCCACCCGCGAGCGCTGAGCCGCTCTCTTTTTTGAGGAGTGACTTTATGCAGCAAAGCACTTCGCCCGCGGGTCCGGTACCGCTCCACGTCGGCATCATCATGGACGGCAACGGACGCTGGGCCACCCGCCAGGGCCACTCGCGCGGCGAGGGGCACCGGGCGGGTGCCGCGATGGTGCGCCGCATCGTCGAGGCGGCTCCGGAGGCGGGCATCGGAGTGCTCACGCTCTTCGCCTTTTCCGCCGACAACTGGCGCCGGCCGAAGGCCGAAGTCGGCTGGCTCATGAGGTTGTTCCGCGAGTATCTGCGGGTGGAGCGCGCTCGCTGCGTGGTCAACGGCGTGCGGCTCGAGGTGATCGGCCGGCGTGACCGCATCGGGCGCGCGCTCCGGGCCGCCGTGGAGGAGGCCGAGCGGGAGACCGCGGCGGGCACCCGCCTCCACCTCCGGATCGCGCTCGACTACTCCGCGCGCGACGCGATTCTGCGCGCCGCCCAGTGCCTGCAGCCCGGCACCGTTCCCTCGCGCGACTCCTTCGGGCGGCTGCTCGCGATCGTCGACCACGGGATCCCGGTGCCGGAGGTCGATCTCCTCATCCGCACCGGGGGCGAGCGCCGCCTCAGCGACTTCCTGCTGTGGGAGGCCGCGTACGCGGAGCTGCACTTCTCGCCGCTCCCGTGGCCGGAGTTCGGTCCGGCGGCGTTGCAGGATGCCGTACGCGACTTTGCCGCTCGGGAGCGCCGGTTCGGCGGGCTCCCCGACGCGGCGGCCGGCTGAGCGTGTAGCGGCCGCAGGCGCCTCGCCCCTGCGGGCTCCCGTGGCCCGGGTTACCCTTCCTCGAGAGCACAGCCACCGAGACGAGGAGGGAACTGGAGATGGCATCGGAACACGAAGAAGCTCCTGCGGGACCGGATCTCAAGCAGGGGGTTCCCGTCGGGGATGTGCCGGACGGCGGGATGATCGCGGGGCAGGTGGATGGCGACCCGGCGCTGCTGGTGCGCCGCGGCGAGGAGTGGTTTGCGGTCGGCGCGGCCTGCACCCACTACAGTGGGCCCCTGCCCGCAGGTCTGGTGGTGGGCGACACGGTGCGCTGCCCCTGGCACCACGCCTGCTTCAGCCTTCGCACCGGCCAGGCCCTCCGGCCGCCGGCATTGAACGACCTTCCTTCCTGGGAAGTCGAGCAGCGCGACGGCCGGGTCTACGTCGGCGCCAGGCGGGCGCCGGCCCGGCGCGCCACCGCCCGCGGGCGGGCGCCGGAGCGCGTCGTCATCATCGGCGGCGGAGCGGCCGGCAACAGCGCCGCGGAGACGCTCCGGCGCGAGGGGTACGGCGGCTCCATCATCATCGTGGATCCCGACCGGGACGCTCCCTACGATCGGCCCAACCTCTCGAAGGACTACCTCGCCGGCAACGCTCCCGAGGAATGGATCCCGCTCCACCCGCCCGAGTTCTACCAGGAGCGCGGCATCGAACTCCGCCGCGGACCCCGCGTCACGGTCATCGATCCCGCCGAGCGGCGGGTGCGGCTCGATGATGGCGGCGAGCTGCCCTACGAGGCGCTTCTCATCGCCACGGGCGCGAGCCCGGTGCGGCTGGGCCCCGACTTCGACCGGGCGTCACCCGCGGTCCACTACCTTCGCTCGCTGGCCGACAGCCGCCGCATCGCGGGCGCCGCGCGCGAGGGCGGTCGGGCCGTGGTGCTGGGCGCGAGCTTCATCGGCCTCGAAGTCGCGGCGTCGCTCCGCGCGCGCAGGATGGAGGTCCACATCGTCGCGCCCGACGTGCGGCCGCTGGGCCGCATCATGGGCCCGGAAATCGGCGACTGGATCCGGGCCCTGCACGAGGCGCATGGCGTCGTGTTCCACCTGGGCCAGACCGCGCGGGAGATTCGCGACGGGACCGTCACGCTGGAGGACGGCAGCCGCCTGCCGGCGGAGCTCGTGGTGGCGGGTATCGGCGTCCGACCCAACCTCGCGCTGGCAGAGGCGGCCGGCCTCGCGCTCGACCGGGGCGTACGCGTGGACGAGCGGCTCGCCACGAGTGCGCCCGGCATCTTCGCCGCCGGCGACATCGCCCGCTGGCCCGACCCGCACACGGGCGCGCCGATTCGCGTAGAGCACTGGGTGGTGGCGGAGCGGCAGGGCCAGGTCGCGGCCCGGAATATCCTCGGCGCCGGCGAACGGTTCGAGGCCGTGCCGTTCTTCTGGAGTCAGCATTACGACCAGACCATCGCCTACATCGGGCACGCCGAGCGGTGGGACCGGCTCGAGCTCGACGGCGACCCGGCGGCAAACAACTTCGGGGTGCGCTTCCTGGGTGACGGCAGGTTGCTCGCGCTCGCCACGGTGGGCCGCGACCAGGCGAGCCTGGAGGCGGAGCTGGAGATGGAGCACGCCCCCGTGGGCTGACTACGCGGCGCTCGCCAGGTTCATCAGCGCGCGCCACGCGCGGAACACCTCCCGGTAGTCGTCGTGGGTGAACGCCACCGTTCGCCCTGCCGTCCGAACCGAGCCCGGCGCCAGCTCCGCCATGTCGGCCATGTGGGTGAGCTGAAATTCGACTTCGAGCCGGATCGGTGAGGCCAGACGGAGCGGCGCGTGCGGCCGCCGGAGCGCGGCGGTAGCGCCTTCGCGGATCCGCCGGCACGCCTCCGATGGCGCCAGGCTCCGGGCCGCGAAGCGCCCGACGGCCTCCTTCACCACCACGGCCTCCACCTCGCCGCCCAGCACCTCGCGCGCCTCCGCTGCGACGGCCTGGTCGCCGCTCACGAGGGCGACCGGGACGCCGTACGTGCCGGCCAGCGCCGCGTTGATGGCGAGCTCGCCCACCGGCCGGCCGTTGAGCCGCACCTCGTGCACGACGCTGGTGTAGGTGTGGTCGATGATCGCGTGTCCCACTCCTGCCCGCGCGTGGTAGCCGACG
Source organism: Gemmatimonadales bacterium (assembly GCA_036262935.1). Classification (GTDB taxonomy): domain Bacteria; phylum Gemmatimonadota; class Gemmatimonadetes; order Gemmatimonadales; family GWC2-71-9; genus CAVVWJ01. Next base: position 27,404 of record DATAHW010000125.1, read on the forward strand.
AACAAAGCCGCGTCGAAGCCGAGCTCAATGCCCTCGACCATGGAGCGGGCCTTGGGGCCGCCGCTCAGCAGTTCCGCCGCCGGGTGCAGCTCCTCGGCCAGCAGGTTCATCATGAGCCAGTGGCTGTCGTTCACCAGCACCCGCTCGGCGCCCGCAGCCAGTGCTCCCTCGATCGCGGCGTTCGCCTCGGCCGTCATCAACCGGCGGAATCTGTTATACTCTCCCGCGTGGCGGGGATCGACCGGATCGGTCTGGTCCTCGTGGACGACGCCGGCCACGCCTTCCATGTCGACGGAGATGTACACCCGCATGTCTGCTCCCGTGGTGAGGGTTCGGCGTCCGGAATTCGGAGGACGAGCGATGCGCGCGAGCGCATGGGCAGTGATCGGCGCCGCGGCCCTCGGGGCCTGCGCCCCGCGCGGCGAGCAGCCGCGGCGCACGCTGGAGCAGGGACGGCTCTACACCAGTTGGCTCTACGGCAACCAGTACCAGAAGCTGTGGGACCGGTTCTCGCCTGAGATGCGCGAGAGCTTCGGCAGCGTGGCCGACCTGGCCGGCTTCGCGGGACGCGCGGTGAGCCGGCTGGGTCCGGAGCGCCGCGCGATCGATGAGCGCGTGGACTCCGCGGCGCCGTTTAGCGTCTACCAGCGCACCGCGTCGTTCGACACGTCGCGCCGCCCCATGCTGATCGAGTGGAGCCTGGCCAGGGACGGCGCCGTGACCGGGCTGGTGGTCCGACCGGTGCCCGACAGCGGCCGCTAGTACACGCGTCCGCCGAGCGGCACGTCGCGCTCGGCGGCCAGCAGCACCACGTTGCCTTCCGGATCCGGCAGCCCGAGCACCAGCACTTCGGACGGGAAGCCGGCGATGTTGCGCGTGCCCAGGTTGACCGCCGCGATCACCAGCCGGCCCACCAGCTCATCCGCGCGGTAGAGCGCCCGGAGCTGCGCGCTCGAGGATTTCTCGCCCAGCGGGCCGAAGTCGATCCACAGTTTGTACGCCGGCTTCCGCGCCCGGTCATTGGGCTCCGCCCGCAGCACCCGTCCCACCCGCAGGTCCACGGTCTCGAACGCCTCGACCGGATTCAATGGAGCGGCTCCCCGCGGCGGCGCGTCACCGCGTGCCCCGGCACTGGACCGGGCCGCCGGTTCCGCTCGCCACACCGCCGCCTGCGGTGGGCAGCAGGCAGACTGCCGCCGGGTGGCCGAGGAACGGAGGGCCGGTGATCGCGCCGACCTGGGCGAAGGGCTGGCGTGCGGGCATGGAGCGCTCGGAAGCGGGTAGCGTGTAAGGCGAATGGAAGTAAGAGACGGCCGGCGCAGAAGTGAAGGGCGGAGACGTCACACCCCGCGCGTGCGGCGCCCGGGTCCGAGCGCGCCCAATGCTTCCGCCAGCACCGGCACGATCAGCAGCGTCACCAGAGTCGAGATGACGAGCCCGCCGATCACCGCGAGCGCCAGCGGCCGCTGCAGCTCCGCGCCCGCGCCGAGACCCAGAGCCAGTGGCACCAGACCCGCCAGCGTGCATACCGTCGTCATCAGGATGGGCCGGAGGCGGGCCCGCCCGGCGTGGGCCAGCGCCGCCGCCGCATCCTTCCCGGCGGCGACCGCGTGGTGCGCCGCATCGAGGAGCAGGATGCCGTTCTTCACGATCAGCCCTACCAGCAGGATCACTCCCATGAAGCTGGAGACATTGAACGGCACGCCGGTGGCGCCCAGCATGAGAAGTGCCCCCGTGAGGCCGAGCGGCACCGCGAGAACGATGGCCAGGGCGCTCCGGAAGCTGCCGAACTGGGCGACGAGCAGCAGCAGCACGGCGCCGATGGCCAGTGCGAGCACGCCGAGCAGTTCGCGGAACGACGCCTGCTGGCTGGCATACTGGCCCCCGATCTCGAGAGAGACGCCCGCCGGAAGCGCCACCCGCCGGACGGCGCTCCGGACGTCCCCCATGACGCCGCCCAGGCTCCGCCCGCTCGTCCGTCCCGTGACGGCGACGTACGGCCGCAGATTTTCCCGGAGCAGCTCGCTCGCGCCGCCGGTGTCGCGCACCGCGCCGAGCGCGCCGAGCGGCAGCCAGCCGCCGGGGCCGATGATCGGCACCCGCGCGATCGCGTCCGCGTGGAACCGGACGCTGTCGGGGAGTCTGGCCCGGATCGGGACCAGACGGTCGGCCTCGCGCGCCGTGCCCGCCTCCGCGCCGAACAGCGCGGCGCGTGCCTGTGCCTCGACATCGGCCGCGGTCAGGCCAAGGCGGGCGACGCGGGCCGGGTCGAGCGCGACGCGCCGCTCCGGGTTGGGTCCCTGCACGCCGTCGAAGAGGTCCACCAGCCCCGGCGTCGGCTCGATGGCGGCGGCCACGGCCACCGCCGCGCGCTCGGCGGCCGCCTGGTCCCGGCTGAACAGCTTGAGCTCCACCGGCTCCGGCGCCCCCGCAAGATCGCCGATGACGTCCTGCATCAACTGGACGAACTCGACTCGCACCGCCGGGGCCTGCTGGTCGGCCCGGCGCCGGACTCGGTCCATGACGTCATACACCGATGGCCGCTGCCCGCGCGGCTTGAGCAGCACCGTGAAGTCACCCCGGTTGGGCGAGGTCGCCGCGAAGCCCAGCTCGCTGCCGGTGCGCCGGGTGAACGCCTGGACCGCCGGATCCGCCAGCAGGATGGCCTCGAGCACGCGGACCTGGCGGTCGGTCTCGGAGAGCGCCGCGCCGGTCGGAGCCCAGTAGTCGAGGATGAAGCCGCCCTCGTCCATTTCGGGGAGGAACCCGGTCCCGATCACTCGCGTCATCACGAGTCCGACGATCAGGAGGGCCGCCGCGGCGGCAAGCGCCGCCCTGCGGTGGCGGAGCATCCAGCCGATGGCGCGCTCGTACCGAACCTCCAGCGCGTCGAGCGTGAGCCGCGGCAGCCGGAGCCCGCCGCGATGCGAAACGTGCGCGGCGCCCCGGCCCGCCCGCGCGGCCCAGTGGGCCACGACTGCCGGAATGAGCGTCATCGCGAGCGCCAGCGACAGCAGCACGGCGATCGTGAGCGCGATCGCGAACGAGCGGAAGAACTCGCCCACCACGCCCGTGAGCAGGCCCAGCGGGGCGAACACCACGACCGTCGTGAGCGTCGAGCCCGCGACCGGGCCGAAGATCTCGTCGGTCCCCTCCCGGACCACGTCCGCAGGCGGGGCCGCCGGGTGGAGCGCCAGCCGGCGCTCGATGTTCTCCACCACGACCACGGCGTCGTCGATGATGATGCCGATCGCCACGGCGAGCCCGCCGAGGCTCATCAGGTTGAGCGAATCGCCCGTGAGCGCGAGACCGAGCAGAGTGATGGCCACCGTGAGCGGCAGGGACAGCGCCGCCGCCGTCGTGGTGCGCCATTCGCCGAGGAACAGGAGCAGCACGAGCACGGCCAGTGCGCCGCCGAGGAGCATCGCGTCGCGCACGCTGCGCATCGAGTCGCGGACCAGGGCGGCCTGGTCGTAGACCGGCTCGAGCCGCACGCCGGCCGGGAGGAGGGGGCGGATGGAATCCATCGTGGCGCGCACGGCGGCTTGCAGCTTCAGCGTGTTGCCGTTCGGCTGGCGGGCAATGTTCACCAGCGCGGCGGGCCGCCCGTTCCCCGCGACGATCTGGAACAGATCCTCGGCCCCGTAGCTCACGGTGCCCAGGTCGGCCACGCGGACCTGGCGGGGCCCGCTCTGCTGTACCACGACCCGGCCGACCGCGTCCGGTGTATCGGTGAGGCCGGAGACGATGACGGCGTATTGCCGATAGTCGCGATCGCTCCGTCCGGCCGCTTCCGCCTGGTCGGTAGAGGCGATGGCGCGGGCCACCTGGTCGACGGAGATGCGGTTTGCCACGAGGCGTGCCGGGTCGAGCTGCACGGTGATCTGGCGGACGCGCCCGCCCTGGACCTCCACCTGGCCCGCGTCGGGCAGCCCGGCCAGCCGGGGCCGAACGGTGAACTCCGCGAGATCGCGCAAGACCAGGGGATCCGCGCCGGTGAGCTCGTACTGCAGCATCGGGAACACGGAGGGCGTGAGCCGCTCGGCGCTCAGCTCCAGCCCGTCGGGGAGCGACCGCCGGGAGGCTGCGAGCCGGCCCTGCACCTGGCTGACTGCGAACTGCATGTCCGCGCCGGCGCGGAAATCGAGGCTGAGCTCGGCGGAGCCCCGCACCGTGAGCGTCCGCACCCGCTGCAACCCGATGATGCCGTTCAGCGTCTCTTCCAGCGGCCGGGTGACCGCGACGGTCATCTCCTCCGCCTCGAACGTCCCGCCGCGCGCCAGCACCACGATGCGCGGGAAGGTCACCTCGGGATAGATCCCGGCGGGCAGCGTGAGCATGGCCCACAGTCCGCCCAGCGTCAGCAGCGCCACCGCCAGGTACACGGCGGCCCGGTGCCGGAGGACGGTGCCGGTGAGGGTCACCGCGAAACGCCGGCACTGACCGGTCGAGTGGGCACGACCCGCATTCCGTCCTGCAGCCCGAAGGCGCCCGTCGTCACGACCCGGTCGCCCGGCCGGATCGCGCCGGTCACTGCCGTTCGGCCTCCGGCGCTCGCGCCACGAACCACCGCGCGCAGGTGCGCGATCGAGTCAGGCCCCATGACGAACACCACGCTGCTGTCACCGGCGAGGACCAGCGCGGAGTCGGGCGCGAGCAGCACGTCCCGCCTGACGCCGAGCCGCACGCGCGCGGTTGCCGCCGCGCCCGGGTGCAGCCGGCCTCGGGGATTGGGCACCCGGATCACAGCCTCGCCCGCGTTGGTGAGCGAGTCCACCGCCGGAGCGAGCGCGGCCACCCAGCCACGGGTGGTGGTGGTGTCTCCATCCTGCGTCACATCGACCGGCTGCCCGGCGCGGAGATGCCCGAGCTCCGGCGCGGGCACCGGTACCGCGAGGTCGAGCGTGTCGGGCGCGACGACCTGCACCAGGGCGCGCCCGGCGTCCACCCGCTCGCCGCGCTGGACGAACACCTCCTGGACCCGGCCGCTGATCGGGCTCGTGACCCGCGTGCGGGCCAGGAGGGTTCGCGCCGCCGCTGCCGCGGCGGTGGCCTGCCGGGCGTTCGCCGCGGCTTCCTCGGCCTGCCGCGCGGAGGTGATGCCGTCCGCCAGGAGCTGCTGCTGGCGGGCGCCTTCACGCCGGGCCTGGTCGGCCGCGGCCGTCTTCTGCGCGGCGTCGGCGGCGAGCTCGGGGACGTCGAGCTCGGCCACCGGCTGTCCCCGCCGCACCTGATCTCCGACCTGCGCCCGGATCGCGCGAACGATGCCCGCCGCCGGAGCCGCCAGCAGCGCCGCGCCGCCGGGTCGCGGCTCCAGCCGGCCCGTCAGGCTCAGCGTCTCCACCAGTGAATCCCGTGTGATCGTGCCGAGTCCGACGGGAACTCGGGCCGCGCCGCCGCTCCCCTCGGCGGCGCTCTCGTCGGCGCTCTCGCCGTGGCCGCCGCCGCAGGCTGCGAGCAGCAGCGCGGAGAGCAGGAAGGCACGCATCATCGCGGCGGCCCGCTCAGCGCGTACCACTCGGCGAGGGCCTCCTGAAAAGCGAGCTGGTCCTGCAGCGCCGCCAGCGCGATGTCGCGCTCCCCCCGAAGCGCATCGAGCACCGGCAGGATGCCGGTCTCTCCGGCCCGGTACGCGCGAACCGCCCGCGCGCGGAGCGACCCAGCCGCGGGCACCAGCGTGTCACGGTCGAAGCGGGCGCGGGCGGCCGCCGCCACCAGGTGGATTCGCGTCTCTCGAGCCTGCCGGCGCGCATCGAGTCGCGCCTCGCGCGCGAGCGCCGAGGCACGGACCGCACGGGCGCGTGCCGCTTCGACGGGCCCTCCTTCGCGATTCCAGAGCGGCAGCGGCAGCGCGATGCCGATCAGGCCGAGCGCGCCCGGCAGGGTGGGATCGCCCCATTCGACCCCGGACGTGAGGCTCGGCAGCGGAACCCGCCGGCGCGCGGCGCTCCGCAGCTCGAACGCGGCCGCGGCGGAATCGGCCGAGGCCGACCTGACGCCGTAGATCCCCGAGAGATCGAGTGTCGTGTCCGGGAGCCGGTCGAGTCCGGCGTCGAGCCGACCCGAGGCGCGGGGCGGGGTACCGTCCGCCGCGATCACGCGCGCCAGCTCCGCCTCGACCACCAATGCGGCCTCGTGCGCGGAGGACGCCGTCTGCCTTGCTCGCGCGGCCTCCTGCGCCGCCTGCTCCTGCTCCAACAGTGAGATGTCGCCCGCGCGGAGTCTCGCCCCCGCGATCCGCGCCACCGAATCGGCGAGCGACGCCTGCGCCACCACCAGCTCCTCCACGAGCCGCGCCGCGCGTGCGCGATAGAACGCCGAGCGCACATCGCGGAGCAGTCCGGCCAGCGCCTGCGCCGAATCCGCCGTCGCGCGGGCAATCCCGGCGCGGGCGGCTGCCCGATCGGCTCCCCGCCGGAGGAGCCAGTCGAACGGCTGGTCCACGGTCAGGTGTCTGGTCGGCGCGGACTCGCTGTAGCTGAACGAGACGGTGGGATTGGTGACCGCGCCGGCGGAGCGGACCGCCGCACGCGCCTCGGCCACGCCGGCCGCGGCAGCCTCCACGGTGCCGCGGTCGCGGACGGCGCGCTCCAGCGCCTGCTCGAGGGTGATCGAGTCGGTGGAGACCTGCAGCACCACGGCAAGGCAGAGGGCGATCACGTCCCTGAAGCTCTATCCGGAGGGTGTCGCGCGGCAATGGTTGTCCGCAACGAGAAGAGGCCGACCGCGCGATCGCCCGGTCGGCCTCCAGGTGTCCGATGGCCCGACGGCAGCCGTATCAGGCGTCGTCCACGCCGGGCTCGGGGTCGCTCTGCTGCTTGGCTTTCCCGATGGATTGCTGAACCTTGCCCTTGATCTCCTGCGCCTTGCCCTTCAGTTCCTCGCTCGTGTCGCCGGTGGCGGCACCCGCGGTGCTGCGCACCCGGCCTTCGAGCTCCTTCGCGCCGCCCTTGAGTCGGTCCTTGGCACCCTCGGTAGCAAGATCCTTTTTATCCGTCATGTCGTCCTCGTGGTCAGGGTTCGTGCTTCCCGCTCAACTTGGGCTGCGCGGGGAAGCCGGGACCGTGACCGGGCTCACGCGACCGCCGTGCCGTTCAGGCCTCCGCCAGCGCTTCCGCCGCCGGGGTGAGCTCGGCGTAGTGGCAGGCGGCGAGCGTCTCCTCGACGGGCCGGAGCAGCGGCACCTCGGTCCGGCAGCGCTCATCCCTTGCCGGGTGCCAGCAGCGGGTATGGAAGGGGCAGCCGGAGGGCGGCTTGGACGGGCTCGGCAAGTCGCCGCTCAGCACGATGCGGGCGTCCTTCCGCCCCGGGTCCGGCTCGGGAACGGCGGAACGGAGCGCCACCGTGTACGGATGGCGCGGGTTGGAGAGCAGGGGCTCGGTGGGGCCGGACTCGACGATCCGGCCCAGATACATGACGGCGACGCGCCGGGCGATCTGCCGCACGACGGCCAGGTCATGGGCGATGAACAGATAGGCCAGCCCCCGGTCGCGCTGCAGATCGGCCAGGAGGTTCAGCACCTGGGCCTGCACCGACACGTCGAGGGCGGAGACCGGCTCGTCGCAGACGATGAAGCTGGGCTCCACCGCGAGCGCGCGTGCGATGCCGATGCGCTGGCGCTGGCCGCCCGAGAACTCGTGCGGGTAGCGGCGGGCGTACCCCGGGTCGAGGCCCACCTCCTCCAGCAAGCCGCCGACCCGCCGGCCGATCTCCGCGCCGACCGCCAGCCGGTGGATCTCGATCCCCTCGGCGATCGCCGCCCCGACCGTCATCCGCGGATTGAGGCTGCTGTAGGGATCCTGGAAAATGATCTGCATCCGGCGCCTGAGCCGACGCAGCGACTTCCGGTCGAGCGCGAAGACGTCGTTGTCCTCGAACACCACCCGTCCGCTCGTCGGCTCCTGCAGCCGGATGACCGTCCGCCCCACCGAGGACTTGCCGCAGCCGCTCTCGCCCACGAGCGCCAGGGTCTCGCCGCGCATCACCTCGAACGACACGCCGTCCACCGCGCGCACCGGCGGATCGCCGCCGCCAAAGAGCCCGCTCGAGGCGTAGTATTTCACGAGGTCCTGCACCTGCAGCAGGGGAGTCATCCCGAGCGGCGCGAGAGCTCGACCTGCGCCGCCGGTGCCTCCGCCAGCCAGCACCGCATCCGGTGTCCCGGCCCGACCGGCATCAGCTCGGGTGCGAGCACGCTCTTGTCGAATGCCTGCGGACAGCGCGGCCGGAAGCGACAGCCGGACGGCCAATCGGTCGGCGGCGGCACGGTGCCGCGGATGGGCGTGAGCCGTCGCAGCGGCCCCGTGATCCGCGGGACCGAGGCGAACAGGCCCTGCGTGTACGGGTGAGAGGGATGAGCGAACAGCTCCGTGGTCCCCGCCTCCTCCACGATCTGCCCGGCGTACATCACCGCGACCCGGTCGGCGCGGCCGGCCACGATGCCGAGGTCGTGCGTGATCAGCAGCACCGCCATGCCGCGGCTGCGGCGGAGCCGGTCGAGCACCTCCAGGATCTGGGCCTGGACCGTCACGTCGAGCGCCGTGGTGGGCTCGTCGGCCACCAGAATCTCGGGCTCGGCGGCGAGCGCGATGGCGATCATCACCCGCTGCCGCATCCCGCCGCTCAGTTGATGGGGGTACGCATCGAGCCGTTCCGCCGGATCCGGAATGCCCACTTCCTCCAGCAGCCGCAGCGCGCGCGCGCGCGCCTCCGACTTCGACACACGAAAGTGTGCCCGGATGCCCTCCGCGATCTGGTCGCCCGCGGTGAACACGGGGTTGAGGCTCGTCATCGGATCCTGGAAGATCATCCCGATGCGCCGCCCGCGGATCCGGCGGAGCGCCTCGCCCTTGAGCGCGAGCACGTCGGTGTCGCCCAGGCGGATGACGCTGCCGGCGTCCACTCGGCCGGGCGCCGGCACGAGGCGCAGGAGCGCCAGGCTGGTGAGACTCTTGCCGCAGCCGGACTCGCCCACCAGCGCGAGTGTTTCGCCGCGGTCGAGCGTCAGGCTCACGCCGTCCACCGGGTGGAACCGGCGGCCGTCGGCGGCAGGGAAGGACACGCTCAAGTCGCGGACGTCGAGAACTCGGGTCATGCGCCTCGGGGATCGAGGGCGTCGCGCAGCGCGTCGCCCACGAGATTGGTGGCCAGCACGGTCAGGGTGATCGCGATGCCCGGGAAGATACCGACCCACGGTGCCATCACCAGCACGGAGCGCGCGTCCAGGATCATCCCGCCCCAGGACGGCGTGGGCGGCTGGACCCCCAGCCCCAGGAAGGAGAGTCCGGCCTCCAGGAGGATCACGTCGCCCACGCCCAGCGTGGCCGCTACGAGCAGCGGTCCGGCGGAGTTCACCAGCAGATGCCGGAAGATAATCCGTCGCCGCGAGGCGCCGAGCGCTTCGGCGGCATGCACGAACGCCTCTTCCCTGAGCCGCAGCACCTCGGCACGTATCAGGCGGCTGGTCGCGAACCAGCCCGTCGCGCCCATGAGGACGATCAGCGCGACGAGCGGGACCCGCTCCGGCACCGCCAGCACGAGGAGCAGCAGGAACAGGCGCGGCACCGCGAGCGCGGCATCCACCAGCCGCATCAGCACGGCATCCACCGCGCCGCCCTGGTAGCCCGCCACGAGGCCCACGCCGGCGCCCAGGGTGACCGATAGCGCCACCGCGAGCGTCGCCACCGCGAGCGAAACCCGCGCGCCGCTCACCACGCGGGACAGCACGTCGCGGCTGAGCTGGTCCGTGCCGAAGGGATGGTCGGGGCCCGGCGGCGCGCCCGCCAGCTCGACCAGGTCGAATTGCCGGAACGGATCGGGCAGGACCAGCGGCCCCACGAGCGCGAGCAGCACCAGGAAGAGCAGGAACGCGAGCCCCGCACGCCCGCCGGGAGCCCGCCACACGCCGCGGAGCGCCTCCGCTGCGGCGGTCACGTCAGCCGGACCCGCGGGTCCAGCGTGGCGTAGGCCAGATCGGTGAGCAGGTTCGCCAGCACGACGATCACTGCCACGAGCACCGAGGCGCCCATCAGCAGCGGGTAGTCGCGGTTGCCCACCGCCGCCGCGGCGAGCGATCCGAGGCCTGGCCACGCGAACACGGACTCGACGAACACCGATCCGGTGACCAGGACCGGGAGCCACAGCCCGAACAGCGTGAGCACCGGAAACAGGGCGTTGCGCCAGGCGTGCCGCCAGGTCACCCGCGCCGGGCTCAGGCCCTTGGCCCGGGCGGTTACGATGTAGGGCAGGCGGAGCGTGTCGAGCATCGCGTCGCGCTGATAGCGCATCGTTCCCGCGATGCTCACCACCGACAGCGTCAGCGCAGGGAGGACGAGGTGGCGGAGCACGTCGGCGGTGCCCGCGAGCAGGCCGCCCTCGACCAGCGGATCGCGCATGCCGGCGGGGGGAAGCAGCCGCCACTCCACGCCGACAAGCCACGCCAGCACCAGGCCGAGCCAGAAGGACGGCGTGGCGTAGCCCACGAGCGAGAGCGTGGTGAGCCACCGGTCCTCCGCGCTTCCCCGCCGCACCGCCTGCCGCACTCCGAGCCAGAGCCCGACCGTGAAGTTGAGCAGCAGTACGGTGCCGCCGAGGAGGAGCGTGGCGGGCAGCCGTTCCGCGATCAGCGTGCTGACCGGCCGGCCGTACTCGATCGAGGTACCGAGGTCACCGCGCGCGAGCCCGGCCAGAAACGAGCCCAACTGCGAGCGGAGCGGCCGGTCGAGTCCGTAGCGCGCCCGGAGCGACTCGGTTTCGGCCGCGGTGAGCGGCCGGCCCTCGCCGAGCCGGGACAGCGGGTCGCCGGGCAGCACGTGTGACAGGAAAAAGAGTAGCACGATGGTGAGCACGAGCGTGACGATGGCCTGCGCGGTTCGCCGGAGGAGCCAGCGCCCCACCTCAGTGCCCCGTCGCGCCGGCGCGGCCGGGCACGGCCACGGTCCACTCCCTGAGGGCAAGCCAGGACGACTCGGGCCGGATCCGCACGTTGGTGAACCGGCGGTTGACGGCGTACACGTAGCTCGGCGCGTACATGAACACGGCGGGCGCGTCGCCCTCGATTCGCGTGAGCACCGCGTGCCACGCGGCGCCTGCGTCGTCGGTGGCCCGAGCGGCGGACTCGAGCAGCGAATCCACGGCGGGGTCGCAGTACCGGGCCACGTTGGTCCCGCCGTCGCACGACCAGCCCTGTGTGAGCCCCGTCGGCGAGGGATCCTGGCTCGACGCCGAGAAGTCGACGTCGAACCGGCCGGCGGTCCGGCGCTCGTTCCAGGTGGAGATTTCCAGCAGCTCGAGATCGAGGCGGATGCCGATCTGGCGAAGCTGCTCCTGGGCCTGCAGCGCCATCTGCCGCCGAATGGCGCTCGTGTTGGGAAGCGTCAACGTGAGCGCGAGCGGCAGGCCGTTGCGATCGAGCACGCCGTCACCGTCGTGATCAGCCCAGCCTCGTGCCGCCAGCAGGCGGCGCGCCTCCGCGGCGTTCGGGCCGAGCGGCCGCGGCGTCCCGTGCCGGATCCACAGGATCGGCGAGGCGGGGCCGTAGGGCACCTCGCCCGCGTCGCCCAGCGTCGCGCGCACCATGAGTCGGCGGTCGAGCGCCAGGCCGATCGCCCGGCGCACCGCGATGTCCCCCAGGATCGGATGCGGCCGGTTGTGGGCGCGCGGGTCACGCTGGTTGAACAGCAGGAAGCCGACCGTGGGACTCGGCACGGTGACCACGCGCAGGTCGGAGTCGGCGCGCACGCGCGCCACGTTCGCGCGGGGCGGGGGAATATTGTCCATCGCGTCGGCCTGGCCGGCGAGCAGCAGGTTGAGTCGCGCCTCGGGGTCCGTGGCCAGCCGGAAGAAGACCCGGCGGATGGCCGGGGCGCCGAGAAAGAAACCCGGGTCGGCCGCGAGCTCGATGTATTCTCCGGGCAGACGTCGCACCCAGCGGTACGGCCCGTCTCCCACCGGTGCCTGCACGAACGGCGTGGAGGCGAGCGAGTCGGCCGGGATCCCGCCGAGCAGATGCACCGGCAGAGGCGCGACGTGGAACACCGCGTCGTAGAGCTGCTCGGCGTAGGGCTGGGAGAAGCGGAAGACCACGTCATGCGAGCCTTCCGCGGTCACGGAGGTGATCCGCCGAAGCAGCTCGGCCAGCCGGGGGCAGAGACGGGGGTTGCGCGCGCGCTCGAAGGTGAAGACGACGTCGGCCGCTGTCACGGGCGCCCCGTCATGCCACCGGGCGCGAGGATCGAGATGAAAGGCGAGCGTCACCGAGTCACGCCGGGTCCAGCTCCGGGCCAGCAGCGGCTGAAACGCCCGGTCGCCCGCAGTCATCATCGTCGGCCCGAGCTCAGCCAGCCGGAGAAAGAGCTGGTCCGCGATGTCGCTGTTTCCGGTCGACGCCTGGGGTCCCTCCATGAGCGTCGGGATCGGCACGGTGGCTTCCTGGCCGGTCACGATGACGATGCTCGCCCGCGCAGCGTCTTGCTGCGCCCAAGCGGGCGGCGCGGCCAGGACGATCGCGGCGAGGCACGTGCCAGGCCAGGTCGTGCGCGCCACAGGGACTCCGGGGTGAACGATGCTGGGGGTGCTGAGAATGTAGCAGGGCGGGGCGGTGGCGTCAGGCGTTCGGCGTGCCGATCCAGGTCCATGCGGGCGAGCGGAAGCAGACGCCGTGCGCCTCGGCGCGTTCGAGGATCTCCTCGGGCGCCTCGACCCGTCGGGTGGGCGGCCCCCAGCGGGCCGCGGCCGCGGCCGCGATCGCCTGTGCCACCCGTTCGCGGGCGATCGGTCCGCCGAGCACCCGCGCGAGCGACGCTGACAGATCGGGCGGGGCAGGGCCGCGGGTCACGCTCGCCACGGTGGATTGATCGCCCTCCAGCAGAATGCTCCCGTGCTGCAGGAACGCCGCACCCTCGCGCACCTGAGCGCTGCCGACGACCTTCCCGCCCTCGGCCATGAGCTCCCCGCCTGCCGGCCGAGAGAAGCAGGCGCCGGCGTCCACCGCGGCCGCCCGGCGAGTCGACGCCGGCTCGGTCGCCGCGCCCAGCGAGGCCAGCGCGTCCCGGAGCATGCGGTGGATCTCGTCGCAGGACTCGCGGAGCGAGCCCAGGCCGTCGCTCGGTGCGGCTACGGCGTAGGTGAGCTCACCCGCGTGCCAAACGGCGCGCCCGCCGGTGGGCCGGCGGACCACCGGCAGCCCCAGCTCCGCGATCCGCTCGGCGTCGTAGCGCCGCGAAGCGGGCTCGTGCCGTCCGAACGAGAGGCAGGGCGGGTCCCACGCGTAGAGGCGGAGCCAGCGCTCGCCCGCCTGTGCCCGCTCGAGCAGCGTGCGGTCGATCGCCATGTTCCGCCACCCCGGGTGCGGGGCGGAGTCGGTCCAGAGGACGTACTGCTGCATGGCCTCCACCATCCGTCTTTCCGTCCTTCCGTCCTCACCCGTACGCCCCCACCGGCGGACAGGTGCACACCAGGTTCCGGTCCCCATACGCGCTGTCGATCCGCCCGACCGTCGGCCACACCTTGTGCTCGCGCACGGCATGGGATGGGTAGGCGGCGCGCTCGCGCGGGTAGGGCCGGTCCCAACCGTCGGCAATGACCTGCTCCAGCGTGTGGGGCGCGTTGGTGAGCAGGTTGTTCTCGCGGTCCGCGCGGCCGTCCTCGATCTCCCGGATCTCCTCCCGGATCGCGATCAGCGCGTCGCAGAAGCGGTCGAGCTCCTCCTTCGACTCGCTCTCGGTCGGCTCGATCATCAGCGTGCCGGCCACCGGGAACGAGACCGTGGGCGGGTGGAAGCCGTAGTCGATGATGCGCTTGGCGATGTCCTCCACGTCGACGCCGGCCGACGTCTTGAACGGCCGGGTGTCGATGATGCACTCGTGCGCGACCAGGCCGTGAGGCCCCGTGTACAGGACGGCGTAATATCCCTCGAGCCGGCGTGCGATGTAGTTCGCGTTGAGAATCGCGATTCTGGACGCTTCGGCCAGGCCATCGTAGCCCATGAGGGCGATGTACGCCCACGAGATCGGGAGAATCGACGCGCTCCCCCACGCCGCGGCCGAGACCGTGCCGCAGGCCTGCGGATGGTCCAGATCCACGATCGGATGTCCTGGCAGGAACGGCGCCAGGTGCTTGGCCACGCCGATCGGTCCCATGCCCGGGCCGCCGCCGCCGTGGGGAATGCAGAACGTCTTGTGCAGGTTCAGGTGGCAGACGTCCGCGCCGATGTCGCCCGGGCGGCACAGACCCACCTGTGCATTCATGTTGGCGCCATCCATGTAGACCTGGCCGCCGTGCTCGTGGATGATCCGGCAGATCTCGCGGATGGAGCCTTCGAACACGCCATGGGTCGACGGGTAGGTGACCATCAGCGCCGCCAGCGTGTCGCGGTGTGCCAGGGCCTTGGCCCGCAGGTCGGCGACGTCCACGTTACCGTGCTCGTCGCTCCCGACCGGCACCACCCGCATCCCCGCCATCACCGCGCTGGCGGGGTTGGTGCCGTGGGCCGACTCCGGGATGAGGCAGGTGGTGCGGTGGGCGTCGCCCCGGGACCGGTGCCACGCCCGGATGACCAGCAGGCCGGCGTATTCGCCCTGCGACCCGGCATTCGGCTGGAGCGACACCGCGGTGAATCCCGTGATTTCGGCGAGCTGGTACTCGAGCTGGCGGAACATCAGCTCGTAGCCCGCTGCCTGGTCCCGCGGGGCGAAGGGGTGCAGCCGATTGAACTCGCGCCAGCTCACCGGCATCATCTCGGTCGTCGCGTTGAGCTTCATCGTGCACGAGCCGAGGGGGATCATCGCGCTGGTGAGCGAGAGGTCCCGGGCCTCGAGCCGCTTGATGTAGCGCAGCATCTCGGTCTCGGAGTGGTGCAGATGGAATACCGGATGCGCGAGGTACGCCGACCGGCGCTCGAGCGCCGGCGGGATGGCGCGCTCGGGCCGCACCCCGATGTCCTCCAGCATGAACGGCAGCGCCTCGTTGAGCGAGAACACGGCAATGAGGTCCGCCAGATCGCCCAGCGTCACGGTCTCGTCGAGCGCGATGCAGAGCCGCGTCGGGGGCAGCGGCCGCAGGTTGATCATCCGCGCGCGCGCGGCGTCGAGCAGCCGGGGGAGGGCCCACTCGGGGATCTCGACGCAGATGGTGTCGAAGTAGGAGTCGTGCACCACGCGGTAGCGGAGCCGGCGAAGCGCGTTGGCCAGCAGCACCGTGCGCTCGTGCACCCGCTCGGCGATGCGCCGCAGCCCGCCGGGCCCGTGGTAGACCGCGTACATGCTCGCCATGACCGCGAGGAGCACCTGCGCGGTGCAGACGTTGCTCGTGGCCTTGTCGCGGCGGATGTGCTGCTCGCGCGTCTGCAGCGCCATCCGGAGCGCCGCCCGCCCATCGCGGTCCTTCGACACCCCGATGATGCGGCCCGGGAGGAACCGCTTGTACGCGTCGCGCGTGGCGAAGAACGCGGCGTGCGGCCCGCCGTACCCCATCTGCACGCCGAAGCGCTGGCTGTTGCCCACGGCGATGTCGGCGCCCCACTCGCCGGGCGGAAGGAGCACGGTCAGGCTCAGGAGGTCGGTCGCGGCGGTCACCAGCGCGTCCGCCGCGTGGGCTCGCTCGCACAGGCTCCGGAAGTCGCGGATGGCCCCGTCGGTGGCCGGATACTGCACCAGCGCGCCGATGACGCCGGGACCGAAGTCGAACGTCTCGGGCTCACCGATTTCGATCCGGATCCCGCGGGCCTCCGCCCGGGTGCGCACCACGGCGATCGTCTGCGGATGGCAGTACTCGTCGACCAGATAAACCGGCGGCGCCTTCGTCCGGCTCACCGCGTGCGTCAGGTGCATCGCCTCCGCCGCCGCGGTGGCCTCATCGAGCAGCGAGGCGTTGGCGATCTCCAGTCCCGTCAGGTCGGACACCATCGTCTGGAAGTTGAGCAGCGCCTCCAGGCGGCCCTGGGAGATCTCCGCCTGATACGGCGTGTAGGCCGTGTACCAGCCGGGATTCTCGAGCACGTTCCGCTGCACCACCTGGGGGGTGAACGTCCCGGCGTAGCCCAGGCCGATGTAGGATCGGAACACCCGGTTCATCCCGGCCAGCCCGCGCAGCGCCTGGAGCACCTCGCGCTCGCTCCGGCCCGGCGGCAGCGCGAGCGGCCGGCGCAGCCGGATCTCCGCCGGTACGACCGCATCGATGAACTCGTCGAGGCTTCCGTAGCCGAGCAGCCGGAGCATCTCCGCGAGATCCTCGCGCCGCGGCCCGATGTGGCGATAGGCGAAGTGGCCGGGGTGGAGGACGTCGATCTCGGGCGCGGCGGGAGTGGGCGGGAGGGTGGTGGTCATGCCGGACAGGGCTCCTTGATTGAGCGCACAAAAAAACCCCGAGACCGCTCTCTCGGGGCACCAAACGATCTCGCGTGCACGTTCTGCTCGGCGCTGCAGCTCACACCGCTCTCCCCGTGACCGTCACGGTCACTCCCCGATATGCGCCCGGTAGTCCGCCGGTGACAGCAGCCCGTCGAGCGCTTTCCGGTCGGGGATCCGCAGCGTGATCATCCACCCTTCGCCGTAGGGATCGCGGTTGACCGCCGCCGGGTCGGCGTCCAGCGCGCCGTTCACGTCGACCACCTCACCCGCCATCGGGCTGTACAGCTCCGAGACCGCCTTGACCGCCTCGATGGTGCCGAACGACTGGTGCGAGTCGAGCCGTTCGCCGGGCTTCGGCAGGCTGACGAAGACGACGTCGCCCAGTTCCCCCTGCGCGTAGTCCGTGATCCCGATCCGCACGACGCCGGCGTCGCCGGTGCGCGCCACGTATTCGTGCTCGGGGGTGTAGACCAGCTCGTCCGGTACCTTCGACACGGGAGTCTCGAGGTCTGGGGTGGCGCGTGGGACAATAGATGGGCCGCGTGGTGGGGTCAAGCGCGCGCGAGGAGCGCCGTCCAGACCTCGCGCGCCCGCGCTTCGAGCGTGGCGAGGTCGCCGTCGTTGTCGATGACGAACGTGCTCCGTTCGCGCTTCGGGCCGCTGGGCGCCTGCGCCGCCAGCATCCGGTCGGCCTCGAGCGCGGAAAGCCCGCGTTCCATGATGAGCCGCGAACGCCGCACGGGCTCCGGTGCGTCCACCAGCACCACCACGTCGAACGCGGCGGGGTCCGCCACCTCGAACAGCAGCGGAATGTCGCTCACCACGATCCGGTCGCCCCGGCGCCGCGCCTCCGCCTCGAGCGCGCGCCGGCGGCGAAACACCTCCGGGTGGATGATCCGGTTGAGCTCGGCGAGCGCCGCGGGATCGGCCATCACCCGCCGGCGGAGGGCGGCGCGGTCGAGCGCGCCGTCGGCGCCGACGAGGTCCGGCCCCAGCCGCTCGGCGATGGCACGGAGCCCGGGGGTCCCCGGCGCCTGCGCCTCGCGCGCCAGCCGGTCGGCGTCGATCAGGGTCGCGCCCCAGGCGCGGAACAGCTCCGCCACGGCGGACTTCCCCGCCGCGATGTTCCCCGTGAGGGCCACGTTCAGCATCAGAGGAGGGCGGTCTGGTCTTCGTCGCGCCGAGGCACCTTGTGGCAGTGGCGGCAGCGCGCTTCGTAGCTCTCGCGGCCGCCTACCATGATCGTGGGCGAATCCCAGCGGGCCGGCTTGCCGTCGAGCAGCCGCTGGTTGCGGCAGGCGGGGTCGCCGCACACCACGCAGATCGCCTGCAGCTTATCCACCATCTCCGCCACCGCCATCAGCTCGCCCATCGCGCCGAACGGCTCGCCGCGGAAATCGGTGTCCACGCCCGCGAGGATGACGCGCACACCGCGGCCCGCGAGGAGGGTGGCCACCGTGACGATGTCGGGGTCGAGGAACTGCGCCTCGTCGATCGCCACGAGCTGCGTGTCGGACCGGACCAGCCGGAAGATCTCCGCGGCCGAATCCACGGGTGAGGCCTCCAGCTCCGTGCCGTCGTGGCTCGAGACGGAGTAGAGGCCGGTATAGCGGCGGTCGAGGTGGGACTTGAACACCTGGACCCGCCGGCGCGCGATGATCGCGCGCCGCACCCGCCGGATCAGCTCTTCGCTCTTGCCCGCGAACATGACCCCGCTGATCACCTCGATCCAGCCGGGGTGCGATCCGTAGTTCATTCCCGATGCTCCGCGATGATTGAGGGGAGGCCCGCAAATCTAGAGCGCGGAGGGATTCGCGCCAACCACCTTGCGGCCGGTTCGGCCGCGCGGCGATATTCGTCGCCCGTCCTCAAGGAGACTCGGTGAACAAGCAGGAGCTGATCGGCGTCGTGGCCCGGCGGCTCGAGGTGACGCGCGCGCGCGCCGCCCAGATCACGGAGCTCTTCTTCGCGCCGGACGGCGTGATCGCGTCGGAGCTTGAGCGGGGCGGCAAGGTGGCGCTCAGCGGGTTCGGCAACTTCGAGATCCGGAAGCGGGCCGCGCGCGCCGGACTGAACCCGCGCACCGGCAAGGCCATCGACATCCGCGCTTCCAGGGTGCCGGCGTTCCGCGCCGGCAAGGCCTTGAAGGATCGGGTCAACCGGAAGCGTTAGGCGCTGCCCCGACGTCCGCGCGCCGGGGGTGCGCCGCGGGCCGCCGGCGCGCCGCGATCCACCCTCGCCGTCACCCGCCGCCGCCGGATTGTCGTGCCGTTGAGCGCCCCCGCCACCCGCTCCGCGTCCTGGGCCGGGAGCTCCACCAGCGCGAATGCGTCGCGCAGCTCCACCCGACCGATCTTCCCGCGCTCCACCCGCACTTCCTTGGTCAGCACCGCGACGATGTCGTTCACCGTGGCGCCGTCCTTCTTGCCGATCCCCACGAACACGCGGGCCGTGGCAGGAATGTCCGGCACGGCGGCAGGCGCCGCGGCGCCCGCCGTCGTGGTCCAGAGCTCGAACAGCGCCGCGGCCACCGCCGACGGGTCGTGCCGCTCGAACAGCGGCGCGAGGGTGAGGAGCGCCCGCTCCGGGGTCCCGGCCTCGAGCGCGCGGACGATCGCCGCGCGCCGGGCGGCGGCCACGGTGGTGGCCGCGTCCAGGGCGCCCGGCAGCCGAAGCGGGCGCCGCGGTGAGGCGGCGCGCTCGACATAGTCCTCCGTGCCTGGCGGCACGAGCAGCACGAGCTCTCCCGCGCCGGCGAGCTGACGCAGGCGCGCGGCGTCGGGCAGGTCGAAGGCGATCACCACCTCGGCCGCCGGCGCGTCGCCGGTCACCACCACGCTTTCCGGCGCCCGCAGGGCCGCCGCGGCGCCGATCGCCTCGTGCGAGCCCTGGTCCACCGTCCACACCGCTACCGACGTGGGATCGAGCAGCTCGAGGAGGTCGGGCAGGGCGGCAGCACGGCGCCCCCACGGGACGCTCACCGTGCGTACCGGCCCCACCGGCTCGCCGTCCAGGGCGTTCGTGCCGAGCATGAGCGCCCGGCGCGCGTACCGCTCGATCAGCGCGGCGCCCCGCTCGGGCCGCGACGTCAGCACCACCCGCTGCGCTTCCTTGTCGAGGTCCTGCATCAGCGGGCTCAGGCTCTCCTCCTCCTCCCAGGCTTCCGGCCAGGCGAGCAGTACCCAGGCAAGCGCGTCCACGCGAAGCGCCGAGCGGCGCTGCAGCGCGCCCGCGGTTTCCGGCGTAGCGATGAGGAGATCGACGGTGTCATCCCGGAGCCGCCGGGTGGCGCGGGCGGTTCCGTGCGCCACCTGCACGCGGAGACCCGCGTCGCCGGTCACCCGATGCACCACTCTGCCCCACTCGTCGAGCTGGGCGCCGGGCGCCAGCAGCAGGCCTCGGGCGCCCTGGCCCAGGCGGCTGAGCAAACCGGCGAGCGCGGGCGCCGCCGCGGCGGGCGAGGGCGGCAGCACCAACACGAGGTTGTGGCCGCGGGCCGCCGTCGGCGCCGCTTCCCGCAGCAGCGGGTCGTCGGCCTTCCAGCCCAGTCGCGCGAGCGCGGCGGCGATCGGCGGTGTCAGGTGCAGTGCTTCGAACGTCACGGAGTCCTCGTGGGGAGAGCGGAACGGCCCCGCCAACCTAAGAGCGCGCGGTCGCGCGGGCAACGTGGGCCCGCACGGTTGACATCGCCCGGTCGGCCCCTGACCTTTCCCCCGAATTTCCGTGCCGACCCTTTTGCTCCGGACCAGTGCATGCCTGACCCGCTTTCGCTCAACGTCCAGCACCTCAAGGCGTCTGAAACCGTGGCCATCAGCAATGAAGCCAAGCGGCGCAAGGCCGCGGGCGAGAACGTGCTCGATCTCGGCGTGGGCGAGCCCGACTTCGACACGCCGGCGGCGGCGGCGCAGGCGGGTATCCAGGCCATCCAGAAGGGTCTGACGCGCTACCCGCCCAACGTGGGCATCCCGGAGCTGCGGAAGGCAATGGCCCAGAACCTGAGCCGGATGTCGGGCGGGCGCGCCATCGATCCCGACCGCATCATCGTGAGCTCGGGTTCCAAGCAGTCCATCTTCAACGCGTGCTTCACGCTCTTCGGGCCCAAGGACCGCGTGCTGATCCCGGCGCCCGCGTGGGTCTCGTATCCGCAGATCGTCCACCTCGCGCGCGCCGAGCCGGTGCTGGTGCCGGGCGACCTCGATTGGGGGCTCAAGGTGAGCGCGCGCGACCTGGACCGCGCCAGCAACAAGCTCACGCGCGGCCTCATTCTCTGCTCGCCCTGCAACCCGACCGGCGCGGTCTACACGCTGGCCGAGCTGCGCTCCATCGCCGAATGGGCCAGAGCCAACGAGGTGTGGATCATCGCGGACGAGATCTATCGCCGGATCAACTACGGCCCGGGCCCGGCGCCCTCGCTGCTCGATCTGCCGGACGAGCTGCTCGAGCGTGTGGTGGTCATCTACGGCGCGAGCAAGGCGTACGCGATGACCGGCTGGCGCATCGGCGCGGCGCTCGCGCCTCCCCACCTGACCAAGGCCATGGCCGCGCTCCAGTCGCACACCACGACCGGCGCCAACCAGCCCGCCATGTGGGCGGCCGCCACCGCGTTCACCGACGAGAAGGTGGACGCCGAGGTGACCCGGATGGTCGCCGCCTTCCGCCGCCGACGCGACATGCTCGTCGAACGGTTCCGGCGCGAGGCTCCCGGCGTGGAGTTCGTCGAGCCGCACGGCGCCTTCTACTTCTTCTTCCGGGTGGACGGCATTCGCGACCAGGATCCGGTCACGGGCACGACGTTCTGCGAGCAGTTGATGAAGCAGGAGGGAGTGGCGCTGGTCCCGGGCGGCGCCTTCGCCGACGATCGCTGGGTGCGCCTGAGCTACGCGGTGTCCGACGGCGAGCTGGAGCAGGCGCTGGATCGAATCCTCGGCCTGATCCACCGGCTGGAGTCGGCCCGTGCCGCCTGAGGCCCAGGGCGTGAACATGGAAGCGCGGGTCGAGCCCCTCACCGGCAGCCTGCCGGCGATCGCCTGGCGCTGGGATCCCGAGACCGACATCCTCTCGGGCGCGTTCAAGGGCAACCGGAAGAGCGGTGGGCTCACCGGCACGGTGGAGTTGACCGACGACGAGGGCTCGGTGGCGGTGCTGGACGTGAACAACGGGGTCATTTGCGGGCTGGACGTCGTCGTCTGGCCCGAAGTGGCCACCAGCCCCACGCTGCAGGTGCCGGCCCAACTCACCGACGGCCGTGTGGTGCTGCCCTCCCGGCCGTCCCGACCGGGCGTGGCCTCGGTGGAGGTGGACACGACGCTCTCGGTCGAGACCAACTCCGCCGAGAGCGTGTTCCACCTGCGGATCGGCCCCCGGCGCCCAGTGGAGGTGGTCCGGGTGGCGGACAACTTCTACGTGGAAGTGGACCAGCAGGCCGGCCTGGCGGGTTTCTGGCTCGCCAACGTGCCGCCGTTCACGGCGTTTGAAGACGAGATGTAGCGTAGGACGGAAGGACGGAAGGGCGGAAGGAGGGTGGGGCGCGGGCGCCGCGCTGTCATCCCGAGCGCAAGCGAGGGATCTGCTCACCCGCGGCTCGAGCTCGGCCTGAGACGATCCCTCGCTTGCGCTCGGGATGACAGTGCCGCCCGGATGCGACGTCCCCGCCCTTCCGTCCTTCCGTCCTTCCGTCCTTCCGTCCTCACGCCGCCCGCGGCGACTCCGGCTCGCCCAGGAACCCGAGCCGCTGTCGGCCCACCATGGACGCGTAGTATCCTCCCCGCGCGCACAGCTCCTCGTGGGACCCCATCTCCGCGATCCGGCCGCGGTCGATCACCACGATCCGGTCGGCGTCGCGCACGGTCGAGAGGCGGTGCGCCACGACGAAGGCGGTGCGGTCTCGCAGCAGATGCCGGAGCGCGAGCTGAATGAGGTGCTCGGACTCGCCGTCGAGCGCTGACGTGGCTTCGTCGAGCACCAGGATCGGCGGGTCCTTGAGCAGGGCACGCGCGATCGCGATCCGCTGCCGCTGCCCCCCGGACAACCGGCTCCCGCGCTCGTGGACCACCGTGGCGTAGCCCTCGGGCAGCGCCAGGATGAAGTCGTGGGCCTGGGCAGCGCGCGCGGCGGCCTCGATCTGCTCCGCCGTCGCGTCCGGCCGCCCGTAGGCGATGTTTGCGCGCACCGTATCGTTGAACAGGTGCGGGTCCTGGAACACGACGCCGATCTGGCCCCGGAGCGAGTGCTGGGTCATCGAGCGGATGTCGATCCCGTCGATCATGATCGAGCCGCGCGAGACTGGATGCAGCCGCTGCAGCAGCGTGATCAGGGTGGTCTTCCCGCTCCCGCTGGGGCCCACCAGCGCCACCGTTTCGCCGGGGCGTACGCTCAGGTCGATCCCATGCAGTACCGGCGTCCCCGGCCGGTAGGCGAACTCCACCTCGCTGAACTGGACCTCTCCCCGGAGCGGCGCGACGTGCGCCGCGTCGGGGCTGTCGCCCACGGTGTCCTCCGCGTCGAGGATCCCGTAGATCGTCTCCAGCGAGACCGTGGCCTTGCGCAGCGTCTGGTATGTGTTGGTGAGCCCCTGCACGGGGCCGAACAGCCCGCCGATGTAGCCGAGGAAGGCGACCAGCGTTCCGAGTCCGATCTGGCCCTGGAACACCAGGTAGCCGCCGAGCCCCAGCGCGGCCAGCCGGGCCGACGTGGCCGAGAGGCTCCGGAGCGCGCCGTTCGCGCCATCGGTGCGCACGCCGCGGCGGACGACCTCGTTCCCGTCGCGCACGCCGTCGAGGAAGCGCCGCTTCTCCGCATCCTCCATCCCGAAGCCCTTCACGGTCATCATCCCGGCCAGCACCTCGTTGAGCCGGCCGTAGATCGAGCTCCACCGCTCGACCAGCCGGCGCTCGCGCATGATCTGCTCGGGCGCGGCCCGCGCGCCGATCAGGCCGGGGAGCGGGGTAAACACGATCACCACCAGCGCCAGCCGCCAGTCGAGCCGGAACATTGCGACGACGGAAAGGCTCAGGTACAGGATGGTGGGGAGGAGATTGAAGGCGAGATCGCTGCACGCCGTGACATAACCCGTGATCCCCTGGTTGATCCGGTTGATCGTGCCGCCGACGCCCTCCCGCTCGTGAAACGCCAGGGGCAGCGTGTTGAGCTTGCCCACGACCCGTTCCCGCAGGGTGTACTCCACCCCGAGCCGCACGTCCCAGCTCCGGATGCCGAGGCACCATTGCAATACGGCGCGGAGCAGCTCGATCCCCAGAAGCGCGGCGATGGCGATCGCGAACCCGTGCGCGCCGTCCGGCCGGGCCAGTTGGTCGAAGAGGTACTTCATGACCAGCGGATCGATCGCGCTGAGCACGGCCAAAGTCAGCGCGAGCGCGAGCACGGCGCCGAGCGGGCGGCGGAAGGGACGGACGAATTCGAGCGACCGGACGGCGAGCGTGGGGCGCAGGGCTGACATCGGCGATGGTTGAGGATTGGCCGGCGCGGCAGGGGGCGCGCCTCGCTGAAACCGGGCCAGCATCAAGCAAGTTCAATGCCCGCAACCGTATCCGGGATCCGCGCCCGTCGGGTCGGGACACCGCCTCAAGCAGCAATACCGCGTGCATCCTGCGGGAGGGCGGTCAGGACGAGAGCGGCGGCGTTCGAGGCGTCCAGTTGACCGCCAGCACCTGCGGTACCGGCTCGTACAGGCGGACGATGCTCACCGACGCGGGCGCCACCTCCAGCCGGTGCACGTGGTCGAGCGGCACCCCCAGGCAGTGGAGCAGGACGCCGCGAATGACGTCCCCATGGCTCACCGCCGCCACGAGCCCGTCGGGGTGCTCCTCCCGGATCCGGGCCAGCTCCGCCATTGCCCGATCCACCGCCTCGGCCATCAGTTCGCCACCCGGGATCCGGGTGTCGCCCCGAGCGGCGTTGAAGGCCTGCCAGAGCGGCTCGGGCTCCAGTGAGTCGAGCGAGCGTCCCGTCCAATCGCCGAAGTCGAGTTCGTCCAGGCCACGAGCCACCTCCACCGGACGGCGGAGCCGGTCTCCCAGCGCCGTGGCGGTTTCCCGGGCCCGTTCGAGGGGGCCGCTGTAGATGGCCTCGATCGGCAGTCCGGCGAACCCCTCCGCCAGCGCCTCGGCCTCTGCCCGGCCGCGCCCGTTCAGGTGGACCCCTCGCGATCGGCCCGGGATCAGGCGGCCCACATGGTCGCAGGAGCCGTGGCGGACGAGCAGAACGGTCAGTGCCATACTCTCCTCCGGAGCCCGGTCACAGCGCACACCCGCAGCGTGATGCGGCGGCTTCCTCCCGGGGGGATGCGAGTGAAGGTTGGACATCGTAAGTACGTTTTTGGTCACCCACGGTTGTACGGTCGCAATGAAGCTGGTCGTCTTCGGGCTCTCCGTCAGCTCCTCCTGGGGCAACGGACACGCCACCCTTTGGCGCGGTCTCATCAAGGCGCTGCACGCCCTCGGGCACTCCGTCGTGTTTTTCGAGCGTGACGTCCCCTACTACGCCGCGCACCGGGACCTGGCGGAGCTGCCCGGGGGGCGGCTCGTGCTTTACCCCGAGTGGAGCTCGGTTCGCTCCCTGGTGCGGACCGAGCTGGCCGACGCGGACGTGGCGGTGGTCACCTCCTACTGCCCCGACGGGGTGGCCGCCGCCGCCGCGATCGACACGCCGGCGCTCCGGGTATTCTACGATCTCGACACCCCGATGACGCTCGATCGCCTCCGCGCGGGCCTGCCCGTTCCCTATATCGGGCCGCGCGGCCTGGCGGATTTCGATCTGGTGCTGAGCTACACCGGAGGCGCGGCCCTCGACGCGATGCGAGATCTGCTCGGTGCCCGCCGGGTGGCCCCACTCTACGGGAGCGTGGACCCGGACATTCATTACCCGGTGTCCGCCGTCGACCGCTACCGCGCCGACCTTTCGTACCTTGGCACCTACGCGGAGGACCGTCAGCAGGCGCTGGTCACGCTCCTGGTCGAGCCGGCCCGGCGGCTCCCGGCTCACCGCTTCCTCATCGGCGGAGCCCAGTATCCGGTCGGATTCCCCTGGACTGACAACATCTACTTCGTCCGCCACCTTCCGCCCGCGGAGCATTCAGCGTTCTACTCCTCGTCCCGGCTCACCCTGAACGTCACCCGGGCGCCGATGGCGGACATGGGCTACTGCCCCTCGGGCCGGCTGTTCGAAGCCGCCGCGTGCGGCGCCCCCGTGCTGAGCGATGCCTGGCCGGGACTCGACGAGTTCTTCACGCCGGGCTCCGAGATCCTCGTGGCCCGGACCAGCGACGAAAGCATCGAGGCCACCCGGACCGATGACGCGGAGCTCGGCCGCATCGGGCGGGCAGCGCGCGAACGCGCCCTCACGGACCACACGGCCGTCCGCCGGGCCGGCGAGCTGGTCGCGCTGCTCGAGGGCGCGCTCGCCGTGGGGGCGTGACCGATGTGGGGCATCGTCCCGGCGGCCGGCGCGGGCACGCGCATCCAGCCGCTCGCCTTCTCCAAGGAGCTCCTCCCGGTCGGAAGCTGGCAGGATGGCGCCTCCGAGCGGCCGCGGGCCGTGAGCGAATATCTCGTCGAACGGATGATCCTCGCGGGGGCGGACCGGATCTGCTTCGTGATCGCGCCGGGCAAGTCCGACATCCTCGAGTATTACGGCGCTCGCGGGCTGCCGGTGCGAGTCTGCTACACCGTCCAGCCTCGGCCCCAGGGGCTGTGCGACGCCATCTTTCAGGCCCTTCCTTTCATCGCGGCCGACCAGTTCGTCATCGTCGGACTCCCGGACACGATCTGGTTTCCCGAGGATGCGCTTCGAGGCCTGGGCGACGATCCGCTCTCGTTCCTCCTCTTCCCGGTGGACGCGCCCGAGCGGTTCGACGCGGTCCTGACCGACGCCACCGGGCGGGTGCGCGAGATCCGGGTGAAGCAGGCCGACCCGGGGTCGCGGTGGGTCTGGGGAGCGTTCAAGCTGTCGGGCCGCACGCTCCTCGCCCTGTACCAGCTCTGGGAGTCGCGGGAGCGCCGGGACGAGTACATCGGCACTCTGGTGAACGCGTGGCTCGCGCAGGGGGGCAGGGCGGTGGGCGTGCGGGGCGGGGAGACCTACGTCGACGTCGGAACGCTGCATGGCTACCGCGAGGCGATCGGCGTGCTGAGCGCCCGTGCCGCCGTGGAGGCGGCGCGATGATCGAGGCCGTCAAGCTCTGGAACGAGCCGAACAATCTCTCGCACTGGGACTTCGAGATCGACCCCGGCTGGCACATCTTCGCGGAGACGGTCCGTGCCGCGTCGGCCGCCGTCGGCGCGGAACGGCCGGGGCTGCCCCGCGTGCTCGGCGGCCTCTCGCCCATCGACCCGGGGTTCCTGCGCAACATGGCGGAGCAGGGCGTGCTCGATGCCGTCGACATCGTGGCGCTGCACGGCTTCCCCCTCGACTGGAATCACTGGACCATTCACGAGTGGCCCGACAAGCTGCGCGAGATCCAGGCGGTCACGAGCCTGCCGATCTGGGTCACCGAAGTCGGCGTCTCCACGTTCGGCGCGGACGAGGTGCAGGAATTCGGGCTGCGGCGCACCGCCGAGCTG
The DNA here is from genome assembly GCA_036262935.1 of Gemmatimonadales bacterium. Taxonomy (GTDB): domain Bacteria; phylum Gemmatimonadota; class Gemmatimonadetes; order Gemmatimonadales; family GWC2-71-9; genus CAVVWJ01. Next base: position 54,327 of record DATAHW010000125.1, read on the forward strand.
CTCCTGGGCCGGGTCCCGCGCGTCCACTGGTACAGCCTCTGCGATCTCCCTCGGGCGTGGCCGGCGACGACTCGCCACCGGGAAGCGGAAGGCTCCTCCTATTACCGCCATTTCTATCTCGGCCTCCTGCGTGAGGACGGCACGCCCAAGCCCGCCGCGGCGCAGTTCGCCCAGTATGCGCCGGCGATGGGGATCTGCCAGTGGTTTCACTTCGAGGACCGCCGGCTCGATGATGCCGTCCGCTGGCTCCGGAAGCTCGGCGTGCGCCACCTTCGCACCGGATTGAGCTGGGCCGACAGCCAGCGCCCCGGGGCGGAGGCCTGGTTCGACCGGCAGATGCGCGCGCTCGAGCCGTTCGACGTGACGCTCACCTTCTGCTTTACCCCAGAGTCCTGCGGCCTCCGTCCCCACCACACGAGCCCGCCGCGTCATGTCGAGGAGTTCGCCGATTTCTGCGGCCGCATGGTGCGGCGCTACGCCTGCTGAGTCCAGCCGAACAGCGCTCCCGCCGGAAGAAAGTCCACGCCCGCCGCCGCGGCCGCCCCACGGTCCAGGTCACTGTCACCCACGAACAGCGTCTCCCGCCGGCCGACCCCATAGAACGCCATGATCCGGACCAGCATTCGCGGAGCGGGCTTGCGGCAGTCACAGGCGATGCCCAGCGCGTGGGGACAGAACTGGAGCGCCGGGTCGGGGGGGGCCTGGCCGATCGCAGCCCGGGCGAGCTCGCGCAGGAGCGCACGGGCCATCCGCCGCGTGAACAGGCCGGCGCCGACCTGGTCCTGGTTGGAGGCCAGGCCGAAGTACGGGCCGCCGGGCTGCTGCCACGGCAGGCCCGCGAGCCGCTCGCGAACACCCGGGAGCAACTCCCACTCGCCGGGCCCTCTGGGACATGGCTGTCCGGGAACGGTCGAGCGGCGCAGGGTGTCGTCCGCGTCGAAGATGCACAGGCGGTAGCTCGCCAGCGTCACCGGGTTATCCACGCCAGCGCGCCGGAGCATCCGCGACCAGTTCCGCGGCGAGCAACGCTCGATATCGCAGTGTGTCCGCGCGGAAGCGCGCCGCGTCAGGGCCGTCACCCAGCGATTCTGCGGCCAGACTGGCGTAACCCAGGCGGAACGCGAGATACGCCACCGCGTGATAGGGCAGGCGCTGGGCAATAGCGGCATCCCCGCTCTCCCGGACATAGCGCGCGAGGAATCCGCGGCGCGCGTCGCCATCCAGCCCGAACTCCAGACACGTGCCCGCCACGTCCCAGGCGATGTCCTGCGGGCCCGGATAGAAGTGATCGTCGTGGTGGTCCACGGCGTCGGCCTTGAAGAAGCCGTGGTCGGTTCGCACCCACTCGTGCGGGAGCATGCGGCCGTCAAGCGCGGTCGGCGCCTCCTGCGGCGGCGGGTCAGCCGGCGGGAATCTCGCCGCTAGCCGATCGGCGGCCGCCTCGCCGAGAGCCTCGGGCACGTTGATCGCCAGCAGCTCGCGAAGGTCGGGTGGCGCGTCGACCGCGGCCGGATGACATCGGCGGAGGTGAGCCAGATAGCGCGCCATCGTCGCCGCCAGCTCGTCGGGGCACGCGTGCCCGGCCCACCCGGGCGTGCCGGCAGGGAACTGCTGAATCAAAAAGCCGTGCCGGAGCTCGAGCACCGCGGGGCTGAAGCCTGCTTCTGCGAGCGCACGCCCCCGGCGGAGCCTCGCGTCTCCATGTGCCCCGAGCCCCGCGAAGCGCAACAGCCGGTCCGGCTGCCCGGTCTGGTCGCCCGGGGAGTGTCGCGCGAGCAGCTTCCGACGCTCGTGCTGCCGCTGGACGGGCGGGTAGCGGGCCTCGTCGTGCAGCAGCAGCGGACGCCACTTACCCGCCGACAGGTCGCGCAGGCTGCTCGCGGGGGCCAGATCGGCGAGCCGGCCGGTCCCGACCCAGACCTCCTCGAAGGTGGTGGAGAATTGCCGATGGCGGTGCCAGCGTGCCCTCGCGTCCTCCGATCGGAGCGACTGGCCGTCGGTCCGCCAGCTCGGCAGCAGCACGATGCGGTCGTCGCTCACGCCGAGCTCGGACAGCGCCCGCGCGGTCCCCGCGAACGACGAGCCGCTCAG
>DATAHW010000126.1:0-10373 GCA_036262935.1 Gemmatimonadales bacterium
GACCGCCCGACCGCCCGACCGCCCGACCGAGGGACCGCTGCCCAAACCGATGGACGCCTCTCCCGCCCAACGCCCGTGGATCTCCCTCACCCTGAGCGCCGCGCTGCACGCGGCGCTTCTGGTGCTGGCGGTGCTGCTCACGCGCGAGCATGAGGAGAAGCCGTCGGGAAAGCAGCAGGCGGTGCCGGACCCGGGGCGGGAGACTCAGATGGTCTATCTCGAGCCTCCGGCCGCAAAGCCGCCGCCGCCGCGGCCGCCGAATCCTCCGCCGCCGAGGCAGCCGCCGCCGCAACCGCAGCGGCAGCCCCCGCCGCCGGCCGTGCCGCCCCGGGCGATGGCACCTCCGCCCGAGAAGGCGCAGCACACCCCCGAGCCCGATGCCAACGCGCCGCCGGAGGCCAAGCGTGCCGAGGGCGCCGAGCCGACGAGCGACGACCCCGCCGGTGGCGAGCGCGCGAGCGCGGACGCGAAGCCCGGCGCGCGCGCGGCCGCCGCCCCCGCGGCGGTGACGATGGAGTCCGAGGCAAAAAGGATTTTCGGGATTCCCGACGCCGGGACGCGACCCGGCGCGGGGCCGCGCGCGGTGCGCCCGATGGAGGCCTACCTTCCCGACCACCCCGAGCGGTGCGTTCCCAGGCCATCCGCGCCCGCGGACTCGGCGGGGGCGACGCAGTACGGTGTGGTGGTGGGAAAGATCTTCCGGAAGGACGATGGGAAGCCGCTCTCGGGGGCGCACCTGCAGATGCTGGGCACGCCGTACGTCACGTTTACCGATCCGGCCGGCGAGTACCGCTTCCGCTTCGACATGGCGCTGGTGGACAACTGCCGCACGCAGTACGTCCGGGTGACGGCGCCGGGCTACGAATCGCGGCTGCTGGTGCTGGTGGTCGGGGCGAACGTGCGGAGCGAGGATGTGTTGTTGAAGGCGAGATGACGGACGGGCAGGCGGTTAGGCGGAGCGTAGCAGGGTGAGCAGGAGCGCGGCAAGGCTCAGGATCGCAGCGACAATCGTGACCGCCGAGAGGAGGCGCATGCGGGTGCGCGTGGCGAGGGCGTCCGAGGCTGCCGCGTCGGCGGCAGCTTTGGCCGCGGCCTGGTGCCGCTCGTCGAGCTTCTGGAGGCGTTTTTCCTGGCGGCGCTCCAGGCCGTCAATTCGCTCGGCCAGGAGCGCGAGCTCGGCGCGGAGGGACTCCTGGCCTTCGGAGATGGCCTCCATCAGGCTCGGGGCAGGCGCCTCCTCGAACAGGGACTGGCCCATCACGGTCGTGCCGGCGACCACCTCCTCCATTCCCTGGACGAAGTGCCGCTGATGGATGCGCTTCGCGGCGTCCGGGCCGGTCTCGGTGGTGGCGATCTGGGCGGCCTTGAGCACCGCGTTCTTGATGTCGCCCCCGCTCCGCGGGTATGCCTCCGCCAGCGCGCGGAAATCCACGTCGTCGGCCAGCGGTGTTTTCCGCGGATGGAGCTGCACCTGCCAGATCCGCTCGCGCTCCTCGGCGGAAGGCATCTCGAAGAGAATGTGGGTCCGGATGCGGCGCTCGAAGGCGGGGTCCATGTTCGAGGCCAGGTTGGTCGCGAAGATGACGACCCCCGGGAACGACTCGAGCTCGTGGAGCAGCACGTTCACGACCGAGTTGGCCTCGCGCTCCACCGCCGCCTGGACGGAGCTGAAGCGGCGTCCGGCGATCGCGTCCGCCTCGTCGAAGAAGAGCACCGCGTCCTGCCGTTCGGCCGCGCGAAACACGGCGGCCACGTGCTTGGCCGTCTGGCCTACCCAGCGGGACTCGAGCTCGGCGTAGCGCACCACCAGCAGCCGGCGGTCGAGCGAGTACGCCAGCGCCTCGGCACAGATCGTCTTCCCCGTTCCCGGCGGCCCGGCGAAGTGGAAAGCCAGGCCCATGCCCGTATCGTGGCGCTCGGCCAGGCCCCACTGGCGGAAGATGAGGTCGTGCTTCCGCACGATGGCGAGCGCGTGGTTGAGCGAGCGAAGCGTCCGCTCCGGAAGCACCACGTCATCGAACGAGCGCCGCGGCTCGACGGCTTCGACGAGCTCCCGTGAGGGCGTTCCGAAGAACAGGTCGCGTATGGAATCGGCCATTCAGGAAATATGGCACTACTCGCGGGTCGGTGGCCGCGGAACCTGGTCGTCTGCGGTGTGGCCGCCGGTGACCCGGTCCCACGCGTCGCGGACGGCGGCCTTGATCTCCTCCCAGGCCGACGGGCTGCCGCTCTCGTTCTGATAGCGTGTCCACCCCTCGCGGAGGTCGGGCTCCGCGTCGTCCCAGGAGCGGCCCAGGTTGTCGCGGGCGGACTCGAAGCCGTAGCGGTAGGCGGGCCGGAAGCGGTCGTAGTAGTCGGGTCCCAGGGCGTAGGGTCGGCTGCTGAAGTTCTCCTGCCAGTAGTTGTCCTCGGTTTCCCAGGCGGCCTTCCAGTCGGTTCCCAGCTCGCCGCGGGCATCCCGGTCGTCGTCGGCCATGCGCTCCTCCATGTCACCGGATTGGCAATGGTTCTGGTGCGAACCCAACCAACGTAGCTCGCGGGCTGCGGCCATCGGGTGACCGTGGTCACCCCGGCCCCGGCCGCCAGCGTTTGCGCCACCCCCGCGGCCCTCGCCATACTCCCGCATGCAACGGCTACGTACCACACCGCCCCCGGCACGCGTCCTCGCGCTCCGCGCCGTCTTCCGAACCGTCGGCACTGCGGCGCCCGAAATGGCCGCGCGCTGGGCGGAAACCATCTTCTGCACGCCACCGCGGCACGGGGCACGCGCGGGCGACGAGGAGTTCCTCGAGACGGGACGCGCGTTCACCGTGCGCGCCGATGGGGAGGAGCTGGCGGCGTGGGAGTGGGGCGAGGGCCGGACGGTGCTGCTGGCGCACGGCTGGGGGAGCCGGGCCGGACGGTTCGGTGCCATGGCCAGGGCGCTCTCGTCTGCCGGGTTCCGCGTGGTGGCGTACGACGCACCGGCGCACGGGCGCTCGACCGGCCGGTTCGCTTCGCTCCCGCAGTTCGCCCGCGCGATGCAAGCCGTCGGCGACGTGGCCGGGCCGCTTCACGGAATCGTCGGACATTCGCTGGGTGGCGCCGCGGCGGCCGTGGCCTTGCGCGACGGGCTCCGGGCCGAGCGGGTGGTGCTCGTCGCCGCACCGGCCGACGTGACGCGGTTCACGACGGCATTCGCGAACTACCTCCGGCTGCCGCTTCCGGTGCGCTCCGCGATGCGGCGGAATCTGGAGGCGCGGCTCGAGGCGCGGTGGGACGAGCTCCACGTTGCCACGATCGCACGATCACTCGGGACCGCGGCCCTGCTCTTCCACGACCGCGAGGACCTCGACGTCCCGTTCGCCAACGCGGAGGAAATCGCGTCGGCGTGGCCGGGCGCGCGGCTGATTTCGACCACGGGCCTGGGCCACCGCACAATCCTGCGCGATCCGGTGGTGGTGCGCCGGACGGTCGAATTTCTGGGCGAGGGGGCTCATCCGTGATCGTGATGGATCGGGAGAACCGGTCGGCACCGGGGTGGTCGCACGTGCTGTCCACCACCAACGACGTGGCCGAGCTGGAGCGGTTCCGGGAGCGGGTCGGCGCGCCGTCCGCGGCGCTCCATCTGGGGAACCGGCGCTGGCCCCACCTGGATCTCAAGCTCGCACCGCGGGATCGCGCGCTCGCGGACCCCGCGGTGCGCGTGTTCGAGCGGACGGCGGACATGCTGCGGTTCCTCAAGGGGCAACGGCCCGCGGGAGAGTCCGCCGGACCCCGCTGAGCTCAGACCCGGGCCAGCACGGCCCTGGGCGGGGGCGGCGGGACCGGCAGCTCGATGCCGGGATGGAGCTGAATCCAGCTCCGAAGATCACGCAGCGCGGCGCTGTCATCGGGCGTCGCGGGTGAGGCCTCGTCCGGAGTGGCATCGTCCTGGGCGGAGTCGCCGGGCACGGAGTCATCGGGCGCGGCTTCATCGAACGGGTCCGTGGGGAACGAGTCCACCGGCGCGGTCGCGTCCAGCGTGTCGCTCGGAAGGGTCGGTGCCAGCTCGGGCATCGGGCCGGGCTCGGAACGGGGCGCATAGTTGGCTTCGAGCGTGTCACTGGGCAGCGTCGGGCTCGGCGACAGGCCGGAGTCCTGCGCCGATGCCATCCGGGCGCCCGCCAGCAGGAACACGGCGACGAGCACCGCTGGGGTCTTGGGGCTCACGGGGTCCTCCTTTGCGCGTGGATCCAAGTCCGGGGTCTCATCTACTATGCGCCGGCGGCGCCGTCTCCGCGTCGCCCCAGCCCCATCCCGGCGTGTGACAGCCGACACACGAACGGGCGTGCGAAGGGGGCATGCCCGGACCCTCGTCCGGGCATGCCCCCTTCACGTACGGTAGCCGCTCAGCCGGCGCCGCTGCCGGACCGTCCTCCGCGCGACTTGGTGCCCTCGCCGGCGCCCTGCGACGAGTGCTGCGCCGAGCTCTTCTGGACGCGCACGCGGTTGTGCACCTGCTGGACGCCGGAGCACTGCTCCGCGAGGTCCTCGGCGAGGCGCTTGGTCTTGCGATCGTCCACGGTGCCGCTCAGCGTCACCTCGCCGTCCTGCACCTGCACCTCGATGTCGCTGGCGTCGATCTCGGGGTGGCGGGTGAGCTGGTCGCTGATCTCCTCCTGGATGCGCTCGTCGGACCGTTTGTAGCCCTTGGGGCCGCGGCCCGTGTAGGTGGTGACGACGTACCCATAGACGTAGGCCGGGGACCGGCTCATCCCGCCATAGCCGGAGGCGTCGGGCTGGCCGTAGGTCTGCCAACCCTCGGAGCCGCCGTAGCCCTGGTTGCCGTAGCCCTGGCTGCCGTAGCCCTGGGAGCCGTATTCGGGTGAGCCGTACTGCTGCATGCCGTAGCCCTGCCCGCCGTATCCCTGGCCTCCGAAGCCCTGGCCGCCGTACTGCTGCTGACCCTCGAAGCCGCGGTGCTGGCTCCCGCCGTAATCGCCCCGATATTCCTGGCCGGTGTAGCGATCCTGGAAGCCCTGGCCGCGGTAGCCGCCCTGATACCCGCCCTGATAGTAGCCCTGCTGTCCACCACCCCGACCCATACCGGGCCCGGACGACTCACCGTAGCCGCGGCCCAGGTTGGTCATCTGTTCCCATCCGCCCTGCGGGCCGCCCTGATAACCGCTGCCCTGCGGACCACCCTGAAACCCGCCCTGGTATCCGGCGCCCTGGTAGCCGCCCCGATAGCCTCCGCCCTGCTGGCCACCTTCCCACTGCCCGCCCTGCCACTGGCGGCCCTGCTGTTCGCCCTGCCGGTATTCAGGATTCCCGCCGTACTGCGGGCGGTCCCCGTAGGTCCAGTCACCTTGTGCCATGATCGTCATTCCCTTCTGCTGAGCGTCAGGAGCTCGCGGTCGAGGTGGCCCGTCCAGATCTTGGCCGCGCCTCGCCGCCTTCGGCTGCGTTGCCCGACTGCGGGTGCTTGATGCGGAGCTGATTGTGCACCTCGTGCACGCCGGAGCAGTCTTCGGCCAGGTCTTCGGCCAGCCGCTTGGTCTGGCGGCTGTCCACGGTGCCGGTCAGCGTCACCTCACCGCTCTCGACCTTGACTTCGATATCGCTCGCGTCGATGTCGGGGTTACGCGTCAACGCCTCATTCACATCCTCGCGGATACGATCGTCGGAGCGTTTGTAGCCCTTGGGGCCGCGGCCCGCGAACTGGCCGCGCTGCTTCTCCTGTTCGCCGGAGGGGCCACGACCGGGTTCGCTCTCCCGGAACTGGTTCTCCCGCTCCTCGGGCCACGCGACCCGGCCCTGGCCGTATCCGCCCTGGCCGTAGCCGCCGTACATCCCCTGCCCTTCGCGTCCCTGCCACCCGCCGGTCTGGCCGCTCCGCGGCTGGCCGTAGGATGACGGGCTATAGCCGCCCTGAAAGCCCTGGCCGTACCGCCCGGGGCCGTATCCGCCCTGGCTGCCATAGCCGCCTCGACCGTACCTTCCTTCGTAGCCCGGGCGTCCCTGCGACCAGCCTCGCTGGCTCTGCTCGGGGCCGCGCTGCTGCCCGCGCCAGCCGTAGTCGTCGTAGTTGTCGCGATCCATGCTGCCTCCTCCTCCACGCTCTGAAAGTCGAGACGCTCCGGCCCTGGCGCGTGGCGCGCGCGGGCCGGGCGATGAAAGTCCTGCTCGTCGGAGTGGCTGCGGCGAATCGGGCGGAAGGGGGCCTACCGGACGGGAGCACGGCCACGACGCCAGCGATCCCGGCAACCACGTGCCGAGAACCTATCGGTCGCGCCACAGACCTACAGTGACTGTGATCACCAACTCAAGCGGGTTCGATTCTTCTGGCGATGTGCGGAGATGCCGCGATTCACGGCAGGGCTCGAAGCGCCGCTCGAATGCGCTCCGTCGTACGTGCGTGTGGCCCGGGTCGTGCAGCGATTTTGTCGTCCAGCCATCAGGTCACCCCAACACAACCCCGTGGAGCACTGCCGATGACCGCGTCTCGCGAGACGATTCTGGTCGTGCACGAGGATGAGGCGTTGCGCACGCACGTGTGCCGCACGCTGAGGGCCCAGGGCTATACCACCATCCCCTCGCCGCATTCGGTGGCAGCGCAATGGTGCGTCGAGCGCCACGGGGCGGAGGTGGATCTGCTCCTGATCGACCTCGCCCCACCGCCCTCGCGCGACTACCACCTGGGTATCTCGCTGGGCTCGCTCTGGCCGCACACGCCGGTGATCTTCACCTCGGCAGACGGGCGCGCGGAAAACATCCGGCGGGGTCTGCTGCACCCGAGAGCGCCGTTTCTGCAGGAGCCCTTTCCGCCGTACGTGCTCGCCCGCACGGTGCGCACGGTCCTGGACGGCTGGGCGGCGCCGCCGGCCGCGTGAGGCGCCGTGCGGCGCCGTGCGGCGTTCCTAGATGATCTTCTTGCCGAACGCCGACTGCACCAGCTCCACCGCGAACGCCGCGGATGCATTCCCCTGGTCCAGGATCGGGTTCACCTCGACCATCTCCAGTGACGTCATCACCCCGGAGTCGTTGAGCAGCTCCATGATCAGGTGCGCCTCGCGATAGTCAAGGCCGCCCTTCACCGGCGTGCCTACGCCCGGCGCCACCGTCGGGTCCACGGCGTCGAGATCGAAGCTCACGTGCACGCAGTCGACCCCCTCCGTAACCCGCGCGAGCGCCTTCTTCATGATCCGGTGGATCCCGTGCCGGTCGATGTCCGCCATCGTGTGGACCTGCACGCCGACCTCCTTGAGGCGGTGCTTCTCACCCTCGTCCAGGCTCCGGATACCGACCAGGGCCACATTCGCCGGGTCGAGCTTGCGGAACTTTCCACCAATGCCCGTGAGCTTGTCCGGGCCGAACCCGAGCAGCGCGGCGACGGGCATTCCGTGGATGTTGCCCGACGGCGACGAATCCGGCGTGTTGATGTCACCGTGCGCGTCCACCCAGAGGAGACCCAGCTTCTTCCCCTCGCGCCGGCAATAGGCGGCGATGCCCGACACGGTGCCGACGGCGATCGAGTGGTCGCCGCCGAGCACCAGCGGGAAGTGCCCCCGGCTCATGATGCGGTCCACCTTGCGGCACGCGACCGCCGCCGCCCGCGCGATCTCGGCCAGATAGCGGGCCCGCACGTCGCCGACCTTGAGCTCCTCCATGTTCCTGATGGTGATGTCGCCGTCGTCCACGACGGTGTGGCCCAGCTCGCGGAGCCGAGCCTCGAGGCCGGCGATCCGGATGGCGGACGGCCCCATGTCCACGCCGCGCCGGCCGGAGCCCAGATCCATGGGCACGCCCAGGACGTGGACGATCATGCGCCGAGCATCAGGTCGTCGGCCTTGAGGGTGACGCCCGAGAGCCGCCGCCGCGCGGCCTCCAGCATCAGGTGGTAGAGCCTGTCGGCCGCGAGTGCGGGTACCAACCCCTCCGGTCGGATGTTGGAGACGCAGTTCCGTTCCGCGTCGGTGCGTCCCGGCCGTGGGTCCCAGGTCAGATAGGCGCCGAGGCTGTCGGGCGCGCTCAGGCCGGGCCGCTCTCCGAGCAGCACGAGGACGAGCCGGGCGCCAAGCAGCGCGCCGATCTCGTCGCCGAGGGCCACCCGGGCCTGGAGGGCAACGACCACGGGCCCAAGCCGCCAGCCGGCCTCATGGAGCCGCGGCGCCAGCGCCGCGAGCAGCGGCGCCGCATGCGACTGGGCGGCCCGGGCGGAGAGACCGTCCGCCACGACGAAGACCGCGTCCGCAGAGTCCGTGGCCGCCGCGGCAGCAAGCGCGGCGCGCGAGGCCGGATCGAGCCGGCGGCCCAGGTCCGGCCGCTGGAGATATGTGACGCGGTCGGGCGCGGCGCTCCGGACTTGAAGCGTCTCGAGCGCCGAGCTCGCCAGCGCGTCACCGAGACGTCCGATATCGAGCGCGTCGTGGACCGCGTCGCGGGCACGGGCGTGGGCGAGCTGAAAGTCGAGGTGCGCGCGGGTGGGAAGGCTCTGGCCCGCGCGGCCCAGGGCGATGCGGGCGGGCGTCAGCGCGCGGAGCGCGGCCCACGGATCGGGCGCGGCGTCGGTCAGGGACATTTTCATGGTGGGAATCTTACCACGCCGGCCTCAGTTGCGGGCGCGGGGCCGCCACCGCACGACGGCCAGGCGCACCCGGCCGCGCGGATCGAAGCGCACGCCTTCGCGCTCCAGCAGTTGCCGCTGCGTGAGCTCGCCGCCCGGCGAGGCGCGCCGGCTCACGGCACCCGCGGCGTTGAGCACCCGGTGCCACGGTACGGTGCTCCCGGCGGGGAGGGCGTGCAGTGCGTAGCCCACCTGACGGGCGTGACCGGCCAGGCCGGCGAGCTCCGCCACCTGCCCATACGTAGCCACGCGGCCGCGCGGGATCCGCCGCACGACCGCGTAGATGCGCGCCCAGGCGCCGGCGCCCGGGGTTACGCCGGAGCCGGCTGCCCTTCCCGCAGGTGGCGCTTTTCCTCGAGTACCCGCACGGCCCCCTTCTCGGGCGCGATGCCCTTACCGTGCCGCTTGGCCCAGGTCTGGGTGAACTCCGCGCCGAACAGCAGAATCATGGAAGAGTAGTACACCCAGACGAACATGACGGCCAGACTCCCCGCGGCCCCGAACGCCCGGCCCGGATTGCTCTGGCCGAGATAGAGGCCGATGAGGAACTTGCCGAGCACGAACAGCAGCGCGGTGAACGCCGCGCCGACCCAGACGTCGCGCCACGCGATCCGGGCGTCCGGGAGCACCTTGAAGATCGCCGCGAACAATCCGGCGATCACCAGCAGCGAGACGAGCTGATTGACGACCTGCAGCAGGGTTGCCGATATCCCGCTCGGCAGGACGGTGCCGAGCGCACCGCCGAAGGCGGAGAGCGCCGCGCTCAGCGCCAGCGAGACCAGCAGCAGGAACGCGATGCTCAGGATCATGCCGAACGAGAACACGCGCTTCAGCAGCACCGCCTTCCAGCCGCCCTTGTCCGGATCGGGCGTGACCTCCCAGGCCCGGTTGAGCGCGGCCTGGAGCTGGCCGAAGGCGCCGGTGGCGCCGAAGAGCAGTGCCGCGATGCTGAGCACCGTCGCCAGCGGACCACCCGAACCCGATTGGTGCGCCTGCTGGAGGATCGTGCGGATCTGTTCACTTGCCGAAGGTCCCATGAGGGCACCGAACTGGCCCTCGAGCTGTGCCTGCACCTCCCGGGGGTCCAGTACGGCCCCCAGGATGAGCAGGATCAGCAGCAGCAGCGGCGGCAGGGAGAAGATCGTGTAGTACGAGAGCGCGGCCGCCTGCGTCGGGCAGCCATCGTCCATGAACTCCTTGCCGCTGTCCTTGAGCAGGGTGAAGCCTTCCTTCGCGACGCTCACCGGCTCCGCTTGGCCTCCTCCTTGGCTTCCTGAGCCACCCGGCCGGCGGACTCCTTGACCTGCTGCCCGACGGTCGCGGCGGCGTCCTTGAGCGTGGCCTTCACCTCGGGACCGCGGTACGCCATCTCCTCCTTGACCGTGTCCTTGACTTCGCGCCCCGCTTCCGTGGCCGCGTCCTTCACCCGCTCGGCCGTGTCCTGGACCCGGTCGCCCAGGCGATCCCGGGCAGGGCCCATCATCTCCCGCTCGCGGTCGGTCTCGGGAAGCAGCAGGCCGAGGGCGAGGCCGACCACCGCGGCACCGATGGCGATGGCGAGCGGGTTCTCGTGCATGGTGCGCTCGAGGCCGCTCTTGGCCTGACGTGCCCGCTCCGCGGCCGAGTCCTCGAGCTCCCCCGCGCGCTCCTGCATGCGGTCCTTGAGCTCGCCGGCACGTTCTCCCGCCTGGCTCGTGGCGGTGCTCATCTTCTCCTTCATCTGCCCGGCCCGGTCGGCCAGGCGCCGGCCGAGGCTGGGGCGACCGTTGGGCTCACGCCGCTCGGG
>DATAHW010000127.1:0-4989 GCA_036262935.1 Gemmatimonadales bacterium
CGGAACCCTGGTCAGGCTCGCGCCCACCTGGAAGCCGAGCCAGCGGCCGTCCGGCGAGAAGAAGGGGCTGGCGCCCCGGCGCCCGCCGGCGACCGGCACCACGTCGAGCCGATCGGCGTAACGCAGCATCAGGCCGGCGCGTGAGGAATAGGCGAAGACGGACCCATCGCGCGCATAGGCCGTCGGCGTGCCCAGGGCGTCGGTCAGCGCCGTGCTGTCCGGCAGGACGATCGAGTAGCGGAGGACGGTCGGGGCGAATTCCGGCGGCCGCTGGTGCCACACGGCGCGTCCCGCCGCGAGTCCGGCCAGGGCCGACACGACGGCGACCGCCGCCGCGACGGTCGGCCACTGCCGCAGGCGGCTCGAGGAGCCCCCGCGCGCATGCGACGGCATCACGCGCGTCCCCGCGCCCGCCGCGCCCGCCGCGCCGGCGTAGGCCGGATCAGCCAGCGCCTCCGCGAACGCCCTGGCGCTCTCGAAGCGATCGGCCGGGAGCTTCTCCAGCGCGGTGAGCACCGCGGCCTCCACGTTGGGCGGGACGCTCTTTCGCTGCGGCCTGAGCGCGCGAGGCGACTCGGTCAGCACTCGCGCGACGATCGCCTGCGCCGTGGCGCCCTCGAACGGAGGCTCGGCCGTCAGCATCTCGTAGAGCACGCAGCCGAGGGCGTAGATGTCGCTCCGGGCGGTGATCTCGCGCTCGCCCATCGCCTGTTCGGGGCTCATGTAGTGCGGCGTGCCGAGGCTCATGCCGGTCTCGGTCATCCGGGAGCCCCCGCCGGCGCTGGAGACGGCGAGGGCGATGCCGAAGTCGGCCACGAGCGCCGAGCCGTCGTGCAGCATGACGTTCTCGGGCTTGATGTCGCGGTGGACGACGCCGTGGCGGTGGGCGTAGTCCAGCGCGGCGGCGACTTCGGTGGCGATCCGCACGGCGTCGGCCACGGGGAGCTGCTTCTCCCGGGTGAGCCGGTCGCGCAGCGATTCGCCCTCGACGAACGGCATGACGTAGTAGGCGGTGCCTTGCACCTCGCCCGAGTCGAGCAGGCCGAGGATGTGGGGGTGCTGCAGGGTGGCGATGGTCTTGATTTCGCGCAGGAACCGCTCGGCACCGATCACGGCGGCGAGCTCGGGGCGGAGCACCTTGATGGCGACCTTGCGGTCGTGCTTGAGATCGTGGGCGAGGTAGACGGTGGCCATGCCGCCTTGCCCCAGCTCGCGCTCGAGGCGGTAGCGGTCGGCCACGGCGCCGGCGAGGCGCTCGCGGGGGTCGGTCATCGGGCTGGGCTCAAGCGCTGAAGTTAGCGGCGCGGCGGGGTGGCTGCCATTGCCCGGCGGTCGAGGGACGCCGAGTGCCGCCGCCACTTACCTTGCCGAGCCACACGGCGATTCGTATGTTCACTGCCCCGCCACTTGGGCCGCGTGGACCGCGGTCCCGAGTGGCACGTCAACCTGTCGCAACCATCACCGCCGGCCGATCGCCCGCCCGACCTCGACTGCCCGGGGACGTCTCGTGCCGCCGCCCCTCTGGAGAGTAGCATGCCGCACTATCGCACTCGTCGGATCGCTCCACTTCTCGCGCTCGGGGCCTTGATCGGCCTCGCCGCCTGTCAGGACAACGTCTCCCCCAACGCCTTCCGCGAGGCCGACCAGCCTGCCCTGTCGGCCGCCAAGGCGGTCGTAAGCACGCCGGCCGACCGCGCGGCGCGCCTCGCCGAGCGGGCCAACACGCGCCTGGCCGCGCGCGGGTCGAAGTTCCGCGTCGCCGGAGCGACCTTCTTCACCGTGGGGCGCGGCGTGCCCGCCTTCCGCCAGCTCCGCACCGGCGCCCGCTGGCCCGACGCGAGCAACCTCACCTACCTGATCGATGCCTCCGGGATCACGCACGACGCGCCCCAGGGCGCCGTCATCAACGCCCTGGTGAACGCGTTCGAGAGCTGGGACGCGGTGCCGCGCGTGTCCGTCGGCCTGACGCGCGTGCCCGACACCCATGCCAACCCGGACCTGCTCGACGTCATCACCCGGAACCAGGCGGGCGAGTGCGTGGACTTCAGTGACCCGGCGTGGCAGGGTCCGTACGCCGACATCGTGGTGGGTGGCTGGCTCGGCGAGGACTACTTCAGCGACTGCCTCGGCAGCAGCGACATCATCGCGGTAACGTGGTACTTCACCGACGTGGACTCCAATCACGACAACTTCGCGGACCTGGTGTACGCGGAGCAGTACTTCAACGACGCCTGGGGATACGTGACCAGCGGCTCGCAGTACCTCGACTTCGACGGGCCGTTCGACGTCCAGTCCATCGAGGTGCACGAGCTGGGGCACGCGCTCGGCCTCGGGCACTTCGGCGGGCCGAACCCCAACCAGCCCTTTACGATCAAGCCGAACGGCCGGGTATTCGACCCCGAGGCCGTCATGAACCCGTTCTCGCTCGGCGGCGAAAAGCGCGACCTGCTGCCGACCGACCTGGCCGCCCTGCGCTCTCTGTACGCCAGGAGCCACTGACCGGCGACTGCAATCCGGTGAACCTGCCCTGCGAAGGCCCGCCACCCGGCGGGCCTTCTTGCTACGACGTCACCCGCCGCTACGGCCCGTTCACCTCCATCACCCAGACGTCGCTGCGCTGTTCGGTCGCGGTGTAGACCAGCCGGTCTCCGGCGATGCCCCACCCGAACACCCGCTTGGCCGCGTCGATCGTGAGGAGCCGCTCGGGCGCAGCGCCGTCGAGCGGAATCCTCCAGAACAGCGAGTTGCCTTCGGCGTCGAAGCTCCGGGTGTACATGGCGCGCCCGTCTTTGCTCCACGCGAGCTGGTCGCCCCGGAGTGCCCGCGGCCCGGTGGTGTCCGCGAGCAGCCGGGGCGCGCCCGAGTCCGCCGCGACGCTCCAGAGTGCCCCGTTCGAGAGCGCGCCGGCGAACACGATGGTCCTGCCGTCGGGCGACCAGTGCGGAAAGAAGCCGAACCCGGTGCGCTCGACCGGCTTCTGCCAGGCGCCGTTCACGCGGCTCGCGGTCCAGACGCCGCCCTGGCCCGTGAAGATGGAGTAGACGAGCCGGTTGCCGTCGGGCGCCCAGGCGGGCATCGACTCTTGCGCCGGCGAGGATGTCACCCGCTGGACCGGACTGCCGTCGAGCGGGACCACCCAGATGTCGCGCGAGCCTCCGCGCCACGAGTGGAACGCCACCTCACGCCCGTCCGGCGACGGCACCGGGAAGAAGTCGTCGCTCGAGTCGGTGGTGAGCCGCTCGGGCGTGCCGCCGGGGACGGCCATCCGATACAGATCCATGTTGCCGCTCAGGTCGGAATCGAAGTACAGCCACCGGCCGTCCGCCGAGAGATTCACCTGCTCGATATACTGGGACCCGTGGGTGAGCTGGGTTGCGCCCGCGAGAGTGCCCGGCGGATGCGCCGGCATGGCCACGGACCAGGCGTTGCTTTCGAGCGCGAGATCGGCATACGCCAGCCGCCGGCCGTCCGCCGAGAGCGAGACGGTGTGCGCGTTGAGCCCCGTGGTGAGACGAAGAGCCGGGCCATGGGGTGTGCCGCCGGGCACCTCCTGCGCGAGCACGTCCCTGGGCCCGTAGCGATTGGAGACGTAATAGACCCAGCGCCCGTCGGGCGACCAGACGGGGCTCAGGTTGAGCGAGAGGCTGTCGGTGAGCGGCACGACCCGGCCGTCCCGCACGCGTACGGTCACGACCCGGCTGGGCGAGACGTTGCCGAACAGGATTCCGGCGGTGAGCGAGATCGCGTTGCCGGAGGAGCACGCGAGGTACTCCCCGCCGGGGCTCCAGGTGCAGCCGTACGGCTCGAACACCCGGGCGATCCCGTGGGCGTCGCCCCGGCTCTCCCGGAGAAAGACCGAGTCCCCGACGACGTACGCGATGCGCCTGCCGTCGGGCGCCCAGGCCGCGGAGATCACCGGGCCGGTCCGGGACGGCGGCACCTCGGGCGTCTCGACGCCCCCGGTGGCGGCGACGCTCACCACGCCGCCCCGCTCGAGGAACAGCACCCGGCTCCCGTCGGGCGACCAGCGCGGATGCGACTGGACCTGGGTGGTGTCGTCGGTGAGCGGGATGCCGCGGCCGCCGGCCACCGGACGGACGAAGACGCGCATCCGCTCCGGGCTGCCGCTGGCGTAGGCAACCGTCTTCCCATCGGGCGAGATGGCCGGCAGCACCTCGAGGGCGGGATCCCAGGTCACCTTGATGGCGGAGCCGAAGCTCATCGGCAGGGCGGCGGGACGCGAGCGGCGGGCGCCCAAGGCATACGCGGCGACCGCCACCGCGCCCAGGCCGAGCATCAGCGGGACGCGACGCTTCCAGGAGGTGGGGCCGGCGTCCGCCGGCCGCGCGCGCCCGCTCGGGCGGCGGCCGGCGCGCTCGCCGCCCAGCCCCTCGGCGAATTCGTGCGCCGAGCCGAACCGGTCGGCCGGCAGCTTTTCCAGCGCGGTGAGGACCGTCTCCTCGACCTCGGGCGGGATCGAGCGCCGGCGGGGCGCCATCGGGCGGGGATCCTCGGTCAGGACCTTGGCCACGATCGCCTGCGCGGTGGGGCCGCTGAACGGCGGCTCACCGATCAGCATCTCGTAGGTGATCGCGCCCAGCGCGTAGATGTCGCTCCGGGCCGTGATCTCCCGCTCGCCCATGGCCTGCTCGGGCGACATGTAGGCCGGCGTCCCGATGGACATGCCGGTCTCGGTGATGCGGGTGCCACCCGCCTTGCTCGCGGCGAGCGCGATGCCGAAGTCGGCCACGAGCGCCGAGCCGTCGTGCAGCAGGATGTTCTCGGGCTTGATGTCCCGGTGGATCACGCCGTGGCGGTGCGCATAGTCGAGCGCGCTCGCGACCTCCGAGGCGAGCCGGACCGCGTCCCCGACGGGGAGCTGCTTTTCGCGGTTGAGGCGATCGCGGAGCGATTCGCCTTCGACGTACGGCATGGCGTAGAAGAGGAAAGTCGTGAGTCGCGAGTCGTGAGTCGCGGGTGACTCGGTCG
>DATAHW010000128.1:0-25852 GCA_036262935.1 Gemmatimonadales bacterium
AGCGCGATGGGGCAGGTCGCCGGCCCGACCGCCTGACCGCCTGACCGCCTGCCCGCCCGTGCTGACGATCGACATCGTCACCCTGTTCCCCGAGGTCATCGCCCCGTTCACGGTGGCGAGCATTCCGGGACGGGCCGCCGCCGCCGGGCTGGTGACGTTCAATCTCGTGCAGCTCCGGGATTTCACGCACGACCGGCACGCCACGGTGGACGACTACCCCTACGGCGGCGGTGCGGGGATGGTGCTCAAGCCGGAGCCGTTCTTCGAGGCGGTCGAGAGCCTGGCGCCCACGGGGCCCGTCGTCCTGCTCTCGGCGCGGGGCCGCCGGTTCGGCCACGACGACGCGGTTCGGTTCTCGCTGGGCACGCGGCTCACGCTCCTCTGCGGGCACTACAAGGACGTGGACCAGCGGGTGGCCGACCGGCTCGCCACCGAAGAGCTGTCGGTCGGCGACTTCGTGCTCTCGGGCGGCGAGCCCGCCGCGGTCTGCGTGCTCGACGCGGTAGTGCGGCTCCTCCCGGGCGCCCTCGGCGATCACGAGAGCGCCAGCGGCGATTCGCACTACGACGGCCTGCTGAGCCCGCCGAGCTACACCCGGCCGCCCGAGTACCGCGGCCTCGCCGTCCCCGAGGTCCTGCGCTCGGGCGACCACGCGCGGATCGAGACCTGGCGGCAGGCGGAGGCCGAGCGGCTGACGCGGGAGCGGCGGCCGGAGCTGTGGGAGAGGTACCAGTCTTGAGTCGTGGGTCGTGAGTCGTGGACGACCCACCACGCCTCGACCCACCAGATCAAGCTTTCGACTCACGACTACGACTCACGACTCAGGACTCACGACTTTTGACGGAGATCTCGACAATGGAACGGCTCGCAGAAGTGGCCCGTGAGGGCTTGCGCACGGACATTCCTGCATTCGATCCGGGAGATACCGTCCGGGTCATGGTCCGCGTTCGCGAGGGCGACAAGGAGCGGCTGCAGGCGTTCGAGGGCGTCGTGATCTCCCGGCGGGGCGGCGGGATCAGCGAGAACTTCACCGTCCGCAAGGTGTCGGCCGGTGTCGGGGTCGAGCGCATGTTCCCGATCCACAGCCCCACCATCGCCTCGGTCGAGCTGGTGCGCCGCGGCCGAGTGCGCCGCGCCAAGCTCTACTACCTGCGCGCGCTGAGCGGCAAGGCGGCGCGCATCCGGGAGAAGCGCGAGAGCTGAGCGATGCCGGTCCGTCCCTCGCTGGTCAGGGAACGGGCGGCCTGGGCCCACGAGCTGCTCCTCGTGGGCGTGGATGAAGCGGGCCGCGGCCCACTGGCAGGACCGGTGGTGGCCGCGGCCGTCGTCTTTCCCCCCGACTGCCGCGCCGTGCGCGGTCTCCGCGACAGCAAGGTGCTCCCCCCGCGGGTGCGCCGCGTGCTCGCCGAACGGGTGCGGGCGCGCGCGCTCTGCTTCGCGGTGGGCGCGGCGTCCCGCGACGAGATCGACCGGCTCAACATCCGCATCGCCACCGCGCTCGCCATGCATCGGGCACTCGTCCGGCTGCTCCGCCGCCCGCCGCTGGCCGGCCGCGCCCACCGCATCCTGATCGACGGCCTGCCGCTTCCCGAGGTGGGCTTTCCGCACGATGCGCTGGTGGATGGCGACGCGCTCTGCCATTCCATCGCGGCCGCGGCGGTGATCGCCAAGACGGTGCGCGACCGGCTCATGGAACGGCTGGGCGTCCGCCATCCGGGCTACGGCTGGCAGACCAACATGGGCTACGGGACGCCCGAGCACCACGACGGGCTCCGGGAGCACGGGGCTACCCGGCACCATCGCCGGAGCTTCGCGCCGGTCGCGCAGATCAGCCTGTTCTGATGGCCGGCTCGTCGCGGCGCCGTATCCGCCTTGCCCTGGGCCTGCTGCTCGCGACCACCCCGCTCGCCGCGCAGAGCAACATCGAGCGCGTGCTCAACGGCTCGTTCACGGCTTCGCACGACTACGATCTCGTCCACCAGCGGATCGAGCTCCGCAACTTCGACTGGGACTCGACCGCCTTCGACGGCCGCGTCACCTCCACCCTGATATCGCTCCGGCCCGGGCTCGATTCGGTGATCCTCGACATGGGTCGCACGCTCCAGGTCCGACAGGTGGTCCCCACGTGTCCGGCGCGGGGGCGCCGGTGCGCCGCGCTCGCTTTCGGCCGGCCCGGTGACACGCTGGTGGTCCGCCTTCCGCACCCCGCCGCCTTCGGCGACACCGTCCGGTTCACGGTCGACTACCACGGCCGCATTCGGCAGGGCTACGGACTCTACTTCTTCAAGGCCGACGGCCGGCCGCACCGGCCGCAGCAGGTGTACAGCGGCGGCGGCACCGACGGCAATCCGCGGTGGCTCCCCACCTGGGGCGGCCCCGCCGACAAGGAAACGTGGGAGCTGATCGCCACGGTGCCCGCGCGGCTCACGGTCGTCTCCAACGGCCGGCTGGTGAGCGATCGGCCTTCGCCCGGCGGCATGCGTACCACCCATTGGCGGCAGGAGAAGCCGGCCTCGACATATCTCATTTCGCTCGCTGTCGCGCCATTCGTGAAGCTGGCCGACCGCTGGCGCGGTGTGCCGGTGGACTACTACGTCTACCCCGAGGACAGCGAGCGGGCGCGCGCGCTCTTCCGGGTGACGCCGGACATGATGGAGACCTACAGCCGCCTCACCGGCGTGCCCTATCCCTGGGCCAAGTACGCCCAGGCCACGGTGGCCGATTTCATCGGCGGCATGGAGAACGTGAGCGCGACGACCCTGGTGGACTGGCTCCCGGACGCCCGCGCGCTCCGTGATCGCCCGTGGTACCGCCAGTCGCTCATCCCGCACGAGCTGGCGCATCAGTGGTTCGGCGACCTGGTGACGGCGGAGAACTGGGCCAACTACTGGCTCAACGAGGGGATCGCGGAGTTCATGCCCGGGCAGTACTGGGGCACCAGGGAAGGGCCCCACGCGGAGCAGGACTACTATCTCACCCAGTACCGCCAGTTCCTCGCGCTCGACGTGCGCCGCCGGATGCCGCTCGCGACCTACAACTCGAACGTCGTCTACCCCAAGGGCGCGCTCGTTCTCGAGATGCTCCGGACCGAGCTGGGTCCGGAGCGCTTCTGGGCGGCCATCCACCGGTATCTCACCAGCCACGCCTACGGCAACGCGACCAGCGATGACCTGCGCCAGGCCGTGCTCGAAGCCACCGGGCAGAGCCTCGACTGGTTCTGGTCACAGTGGATCTACTCGGCGGGCTATCCCGCGTTCGACGTAAACGCGGCGTACGACTCGGCGGCCCGCGCGCTCACCCTCTCGGTCCGGCAGACGCAGGTGGACACGGCGACGGCGGACAGCACCGGGCTCCGCTTCGGCACGCCGCTCGTGTTCCGGGCGGTGGTGGCCATCCGGGTCGGCACCGAGGGCGGCGACGTCGTGCGCCGCGTGATCCTCGATCGCCGCGAGCAGACCGTCCGACTCGACAGCCTTCCGGGGCCGCCCACGATGGTCGCGTTCGACGACGAGAACGCCGTCCTCAAGACACTCGTGTTCGATCAGCCCACCGCGTGGCTCGCGGCGCTGCTCGAGCGCCACCCCCACCTGTGGCAGCGCGCCTGGGCCATCGACCAGCTCGCCGCCCGTGTCGGCGACTCCCAGGCCGGCTCGGCACTCGCCCGGGCGACGCGGGGCGCGGACTATTATCTGACACGGGCGGCCGCCGCCGCCGCGCTCGGCCGCTTTCCGCCGGGGCTCGCTCTGCCGGCGCTCGAGGCCGCGGCCCGCGATACCTCCGCACAGGTGCGCGAGGCCGCGATGGGCGCACTCGGCACCGTGGGCGGGAGCCGCGCGCTCGCGCTCGCGCGCGACGCCTGGCGCGCCGACTCGAGCGACGCCGTTCGGGCGAGCGCGCTCCTCGTGCTCGCGCGACTCGGCGGTGCGGGGGCGCGCGAGGCGGTGCTCGCGGGCCTCGGGACGTCCTCATATCGGGACGCGATCCAGAGCGCCGCGCTCGCCGCGGCGGTCCAGCACCCCGATTCCGGACTGGTGGCCGCCATGGGCCGACAAGCGGGAGCACAGCCGCTCGTCACCGTGGCACTCGCGGCGCTCACCGCACGCGGCGATCCCGCGGCCCGCGCCGCGCTGCTGGGGTGCCTGAGCGATGACCGGAGCTGGGTGCGCGAGTGGGCGCTGGACGCGGTCGAGGACCGGCTGGAGCCCGCGGCGGCGATCGGGCTGCTGCGGGAGGCGGCAGCGCGGCTCGCGCCGGCGGACGCGAGGGCCGAGCTGCAAGCGGCGATCAGGCGGCTGGAGCAGGGGGGGAGTTGAGGGGGACGCGCTCGACGCGGCACTGTTGTCCCGAGCGGAGCGAGTGGAGGGGGACGCGCTCGTCGCGGAACTGTCATCCCGAGCGGAGCGAGGGACCTACTGTTCCGCAGTTCGACCTCGGCCGGGCAAGATCCCTCGCTCCGCTCGGGATGACAGTCGCCCGTGACCGCGGCTTACCTCGCCCCGCTCCCCACCCGGTCGATCCACCCGATCACCGGCGCCAGCGCTTCGCCCGCGAGCGCCGGGTCGGCGAGCCGCGGCAGGCTCACGATCCGGTCCAGCCCCGCGAGGCGCGCAATGCTGGCGGCGTTGGTGCCGGTGGACGCATCCGGAGTCTCGGGTGCAGTGAGCACCATCCCCGCCACCTCGAGCCCCGCGAGCTCCAGCGCGCTCAGTGTCATGACCGCGTGATTGATCGTGCCGAGCCGGTCCGAGCCCACGAGCAGCGCGGCGGCATCCAGCGAACGCGCCACGTCCACGATGGTCCACTCCCACGCGATCGGCGTCAGCAGTCCGCCCGAGCCCTCGATCAGCAGCACGTCCGCGCCCGCGCTCAGTGCCTCGATCCGGAGCATCAGCGCGTCGAGGTCGATGGGCTCGCCCGCGGCATCCGCGGCGACCGCGGGCGCCACTTCGTCATCGTAGCGGATCAGCGCGGCCAGCGGTTCGGCCTGGCCCGTGGCCGCGGCCAGGAGCGCACCGTCCTCGCCGGCCGAGGTGGCGTCGGCGCAGCCGGTCTCGACCGGCTTGATCGCCACGACGCGGCGGCCGGCCTGCGAGAGCGCCCGGCCCAGTGCCCGACCCACCCAGGTCTTCCCCACACCGGTATCGGTGCCGGTGATGAGCAACGCGTTCATGCGCCAACCTCCAGAGTCGTCCGGACCGTGGAATGATACCGGCGAATTGCGTGCGGGCCAGCCCGCGCCGCTCGGGGCGGTGCCCTGGTCTTCCGTCCCCTACCGGTTTTTCATGCAGGCACGGCCGGAGCACGGTTCGGTTCCGGCGCTCACTCACGAGCGGCGAAACGTCGAAGCAGGAAGGAGTCCAGGGTGCGCAAGACGCGCGAGCAGGTGTGGCGGGAGCTGGATACGCTGGGCGAGGATGAGGTGCGGCAGCGCCTGGCCGCGAAGCCGACGGAGGTGGAGGAGCCCGCCCTGGTGCACGAGTGGCTCGTGCGGCAGGAACGCGTCAATTCGGCCCTGGCCGACACCTCGAACCGGCTCGCGGCGCGCGATGCCGGCGCCGGCGGCAGCGTGAAGAAAGTGGTGGGCTCGGCGCTCCTCCTCGGCGTCGCCGCGGTGGCCCTCGGCTTCATGCTCGCCCGCCGGAAGCGCTGACCGGCGCGGCGATCAGCCGCTGACCTGCCGGTACAGCCGCCGGTAGAGTTCGAGATGCACCCGCGGCGAGAAATGCTCGGCGACATGACGCCGCGTGCACGCCTGGTACTCCGCGTAGTGCTCCCGCAACCGCCGGATGGCGGCTTCCAGGTCGTCGCTCGTCGGCGCGAACACCACGCCCGCACCGGCACGCGCCACGCCGCCGGCCAGGGCGACGCAGCTCGACAGCAGCAGCGGCTTGCCGTGAGCGAGCGACTCCAGCGCGCTGCGTGGACAGGGGATGAAGCTCCGCTGCTCCAGGGCGGGGAGGATCGTCGCGTGGACCCGGTCGTACAGGGCGCCCATGTCCGGGATGACTCCATCGAGGATCTCGATGTTCGTGGCCCGTGCGCCGGCGATGACCCGCTGGAGCTTGGCCAGATGGCGCCTGCGCCAGACCAGCAGGAATCGCACGTCGGGCAGCCTGACGGCCGCCCGCACCATCAGGTAGATCCCGCGGGACAGGAAGTGCTCCGCGGTGAGCGGACTCGACGCGAACAGGATGGTGAACGGGTCGGGAGCCTCCCGGTAGGGGACGGGGTCGACTCCGGGGCGAATCAGCCGAAGCGCGGCCTCGCCCACTCCCAACTGCCGCATGATCTCGCGGTCCCGCTCGCTCTGCACCACGACCGCCCCGAACCGTCTGAACGACTCCCCGTTCCGCTCGTATGCCCCGAGGCTCGTGGTGTCCTTGGCGACGGTCAGAATCCCGTTCGGCCGGGCGAGCAGCGGCGTGAGCCAGCGCTCGCCGCCGGAGGCGAACAGATGATTGACGCCGGGGTTGCCGGCATGTCGCCTGAGCAATGGGTAGAGCGGGAGGCCGTACGGGAGCGGCACCCGCTGCTCGCTACCTTTCCAGGCAAGCCGCCGCTCCTTGGTGTCGAGGCTCACGAGCGATGCTTCGATCGCGTCTCCAAGCCCCTCCCGGAGTGACGCGATCTCCTTCGATACTCCCTCCCACTGCGGCATGTAGTTGAAGACCCAGTAGCGGACCCTCGGCAGGCTCACGCCGGCACTCGGGACGCGGCGCGGCAGACGTAGATCTGATTCTTCGAGATGCGGTTCATCCCCGGCACGCGGGCGAGGAAGGCCTCGGCGGCCACCAGCCACCGCGCGGGCAGCAGCAGGACGGAGCCGTGGCCCGGCAAGACGAACAGCCGCCGGACCTCTTCGACCGTGAGCCCGGCGGCGGCCAGCGCCTCGCGCATTTCCCGCTCCGACATGGTCGAGATAATCCCGCGCCGGCCGGGAGGGACGTGCGGCTTTCTGGGCACGCCGAGCACCGTATGGGCGAACCACGCCGCCACGCCCAGCACGGAGTACCGGTTCATGTGGTTGTCGACGATGAGATGGCCGCCGGGCGACAGGCGCTCCCGCAGCGCCCGGAGGATCGGCACGCGGTTCTCCGGCTCCAGGTTGAGAAGCAGGCGGAAGCTGGTGATCAGATCGAATTGCCGGTCGCCCAGGAGGGCGGGGTCGGTCACCAGGTTGCCGTGCACGAGGGTGGCATCGGGCACCTTCCGCCGGGCGATCTCGAGCTGCCCCGCGCTCGTGTCCACGCCGACCTTGCTCTGGATGAGGTCGCGGAAGACAGCGAGGATCCGCCCCGTCCCGCAGGCGAAGTCGAGATAGCGGGTGCTCGGGTCCGAGGCCATGTATCGGCGGAACAGGTCCTGGAGCTGGCGCCGCTCGAGCTCGAAGATGGCGAGCTCGAACCGATTGGCCAGCGAGCGGTCATATTCGTCGCCCGAGGCCTCGGCGCGCTGGTAGTGCTCGGCGTACACGGAGCGGTAGGCCATGGACCTGTCATCGGCTTGTGGTGGTCGTGGAGCCCCCGGCGCTAGACCCAGCCGAGCCCCCGGTAGGAATCCAGTGTACGGCGGATACCGTCGCGCAGCCGGACCTTTGGAGTATAGCCGAGCTCATTGCGGGCGCGCGAAGTGTCGAACCAGCGGTTCTTGGTGAAGAACGCCACGCGGCGCCGGAAGATCGGTGGCTCGATGCCGAGCGGCACGCACACCCCCTCGCAGATCGCGCCGGCCACCCAGAAGGGCCAGACGGGAAGCCGGGTCCGTGGTGGAGCGACGTCGGCCACCGAGGCGATCTCATGGACCAGCTCGTTCAAGGTCGGCGCCTCTCCGCCCGCCACGATGTAGGTGCGCCCCACGGCAGCGGGCGTTTCGGCGGCCAGGCGGAACCCCTCGGTCAGGTCATCCACGTACACCATCTGGAAGTGCGGGGACCCGTCGCCCAGCAGCACGAAGCGCTTGCGTGCCACGCCCCCGATCAGCTTGAGCAGCCGCCGGTCACCCGGTCCATAGATGGGGCCCGGCCGCACCACCGTGAGCGGCAGGCCGACGCGGCCCGCCGTGTCCAGCGCCATTCGCTCACCTTCGAGCTTGGTGACCTGATAGATGTCGCCCGGATGGAACGGCGCATCCTCGGCGGCCGGGGCCTGGGCCTCGACGTCGCCATGTACTCCCACCGTGCTGCAGTGCACGAAGCGCCTGACGCCGGCCGCGGCGCTGCACTCGACGAGCTGCCGGGTGGCATCCACGTGGACCGACCGGTATTCGGAGTCCGGAACGCCCGCGCGGCGGAACACGGCAGCCAGGTGGTAGACCGTATCGACGCCCAGGAGGGCCTCCTGAACGGTGGCGCGGTCGCGCACGTCGCCGGCGACGATCTCCACGCCCGCCTGCTCCAGGTACGAGGCCCGCTTGCGGTTGCGCACGAGCCCGCGGACACGCTGCCCCCGGCGCGTCAGCGAACGCGCGAGCGCCAGACCGGTGAATCCGGCCGCGCCGGTCACGAGGACCGTCCGGGGTTCGGGGGACGAGCGGTTGGTCAGGGGCACGATCTTCCTCTCAAAAGGCCGGGACACCCGGCGATGCTCTAACTACACCCTCGGCGCCAGCGGGGCGGTGCCTTCCGTCACACTTCCGTGAAGATGCCGCGCCGACACGAACAGCGCGGCCAGCGCCCGCAGGAGCCAGCCCAGGCCCACTCCGTAGATCACTCCCGGGAGCCCCCACCGTGCGCCGGCGGTCGCCGCGACCGCGGCCACGACCACCGACGCCCAGCCGAGCACGTTGACCAGCGAGAGCTCGCGCGCGCTGGCGAGCGCCGTGACGGTCGCACGGCTGAAGGCATTCAGCACCTTGGCCAGGCCGGCCACGATGGCGGCCAGCACGAGCGCGCTGCCCAGGTGGTACTTGCCGGCGAGAAACCAGTCCTCGACCAGCGGCACGGCGAACCAGACCGCCGCCGAGGCCAGCAGCAGCAGGAGCCCCGCCAGCCAGACCTCGTGCGCGATGAGCCGCCGGCGTTCCCGGACGCTGGACGCCGCCGTGAGGCGCGGCAGCAGCGAGTAGCCGACGCTGTTCTGGAGCACCCGGAAGGGCGATCCCACGATGGCGGCCAGCACGCCGTAGGTGGCGAGCTCCGCGAGGGGAAGCAGGTGCGGAATGACGAGCCGATCGAGCTGGACCAGGAGGAGCCCCGACGCATTCAGCCCCGCGTAGGCCAGCGCTTCGCGCCAGGAG
The DNA here is from genome assembly GCA_036262935.1 of Gemmatimonadales bacterium. Lineage (GTDB taxonomy): Bacteria > Gemmatimonadota > Gemmatimonadetes > Gemmatimonadales > GWC2-71-9 > CAVVWJ01. The sequence goes on from DATAHW010000128.1 coordinate 9,235, forward strand.
AACAGGCTGCCGCGCTCGGGCTTGGCCCCGCGCTCGCGGAGGAGCAGCCGCCAGCCCCACCACGCCGCGAGCACGAACCCCGCGGCCGCGATGAGCAGCGGCACCCAGGCGGCCGCGGCGCCGGTCGCGAATACGATGCCGGCGGCCAGGGCCAGGAAGAAATTGGGGCTCTGCACCAGCGTGAGCGAAAGGCCGAAGCGCTGCTCGCGCTGGAACTGCGCGCCGGATACCACCATGATCCCGCCGGCCGCGGTGGACACGATGAGCATGGCGACGAGCGGGAGGCTGATGCCGTACGCGGCCTCCGCGATCCCGCCAAGCACCAGGGCCACGACGGCCGCCGCCGCCGCGACCCGGCCAAGCAGCCGGGGGCCGCACTCCAGCGGCTGCCGCAGCACGATGCCGTCGATCCCCGCGGTCGCAAGCGCGAAGCCGAAGTTCATGAGGGCGAGGACCAGCGTGAAGATCGCGTACTCCTCCTTGGGGAGCACGCGGGCCAGGACGAGGTTCGCCCCCGCGAACCCGACGCCCGATGCTCCGTAGACGACCGCCGTCCGGATCGTGGGCAGTTGCCAGAGCCGCTTCATCGTATACCATCCAGCCATGGTTCCCCTCTCCGTGCTCGATCTCGCGCCGATCGTCCAGGGCGGCGACGCCGCCCAGGCGTTCCGCAATACGCTCGACCTCGCGCGGCACGCCGAACGGCTGGGCTATCGGCGGTACTGGCTCGCCGAGCATCACGGCATGCCCGGCATCGCCAGCGCGGCCACCGCGGTCGTGATCGGCCACGTGGCGGCCGGGACGACCACGATCCGGGTGGGCGCGGGCGGCATCATGCTGCCGAACCATGCGCCGCTGGTGATCGCCGAGCAGTTCGGCACGCTGGCCTCGCTCTTTCCCGGGCGGATCGACCTGGGGCTGGGTCGGGCGCCGGGATCGGACCAGGCCACCATCCGCGCGCTCCGCCGGAGTCCCGCGGCAGCGGAGAGCTTTCCCCAGGACGTAGTCGAGCTGATGGGGTATTTCCGCCCCGCCGAGACCGGACAGGCCGTCCGGGCCGTGCCGGGAGCGGGGCTGGATGTGCCGGTCTGGATCCTGGGCTCAAGCCTGTTCGGGGCGCAGCTCGCGGCGGCGCTCGGTCTGCCCTACGCCTTTGCCTCGCACTTCGCGCCCGCGGCGCTGTTCCCGGCGCTCGAGCTCTACCGCGCGCAATTCCGCCCGTCCGAGCGGCTCGCGCGACCGTATGTCATGCTGGGGGTCAACGTCTTTGCGGCGGAGACCGGTGAGACCGCGGCGCGGCTCTTCACCTCGCTCCAGCAGGCGTTCGTCAACCTTCGCCGCGGGCATCCCGGCCCGCTCCCGCCGCCTGACGACACGCTGGAGGGGCGGCTCACGCCCACGGACCGGGCAGGCATCGCGGAGATGCTGGCCTGCTCGGTCGTGGGCGCGCCCGACGCGGTGCGCCGCGGACTGGAGGCGTTCGTCGCCCGCACGGGGGCGGACGAACTGATGCTCACCTCGCAGATCTACGATCCGGCGGCCCGCGTGCGCTCGTACGAGCTCACCGCCGGGGTGTGGCCTCCCGCGTCCTGACGCGCGGGCCCGCGTGGGCGAGCACGCTCAGTGGCCGCTGGTCTCGCTCCGCCGGCTGGCCTCGAACAGGAACCAGGTGCGGCGCTCGGTTTCGTCGATCCAGACCTCGATCAGGCTGGCGGTGGCGACGTCCCGATGTTCCTCGCACACGTTGTGCGCCTCGCGCAGGCTGGCCGCGAGGTTCTTGTTGTCTTCCCGCAGCTCGGCCAGCATGTCGAGCGGCTCGACGTAATCGGCATCGTTGTCCGCCACCCGCTGCAGGCTGGAGATCTGGCCGATCGACTTGATCGTGAGGCCGCCCAGCTTGCGCACGCGCTCGGCGATCGGATCGGTCATCGCGAAGAGCTGGTCGGCCTGCTCGTCCAGCAGCAGATGGTAGTCGCGGAAGTGCGGTCCGCTCATGTGCCAGTGGAAATTCTTGGTCTTGAGGTAGAGTGCGAACACGTCCGCCAGGATCGCGTTCATCGCTCCGCTGATGTCTCTGGTCGCCGCCGGCTTCAGGTCGGTGGGGGTGAGCAGCGGGGAGTCCCGCCGGCTCGTCAGCTCCTGCCGCTTCCTCGTTTCAACCGCGCTCATGACTCCGTCCTCGTCAGGGGAACCCGCGTGCACTCCGCGCGCACGGCGGTCTCTGAACTTGCCCCCCACGGGTGCGCGGAAGCAAGTCGGCCGGCCCGCGTATTGACGTCCCGCCCCCTTCCGGCGACTGTGACGGAGAGAGCGAAAGGAGCCCATCATGCCACTCTCGGACAAGCAGCGCCGCCATCTCGAGGGCCGGCTGCTGGAGGAGCGCGAGCGCCTGAGCCGCGCGCTCAACCGGTCGGTGGCCGACCGGTCGGAGGAGGACGAGCAGGAGCGCGACGGCGACCTGACCACGGTGCCGTTCCATCCGGCCGATCGGGGTACCGACACCATGCAGGACGAGCTCGAGGCCAGCAACGCCACCCGGATGTCGGGCGAGCTCGCGGAGATCGACGCCGCACTCGAGCGGCTCTATCAGACTCCCGAGAAGTTCGGCGTCTGCGAGGACACCGGCGGCCCGATTCCGTTCGAGCGCCTCGACGTGATACCCTGGGCGCGGACCTGCCGCCAGGCGGGCGGCTGATCCGTCGTAAGCGGGATCACCGCGCCGGTCGGAAGGTTGCCCTATGTTCGGCGGGGTACCGAACTCACTTCCGACTGCGAGGAACCGCATGGAGCTCGATACGCTCGAGGCACTGTACATCGATGAGCTGAAGGACCTCTGGAGCGCGGAGAAGCAGATCCTCAAGGCGCTGCCCCGGATGATCCGCGCGGCGGGCGACAAGGACCTGAAACGGGCCTTCACGCAGCACGAGCGGCAGACCCGGCAGCACGTCACGCGGCTGGAGCGCATCTTCAAGCAGTTGGACGCGAGCCCCCGGGGGAAGAAGTGCGTCGGCATGGAGGGACTGCTGGAGGAGGGCGCGGAGCTCATCAAGGAGAAGCCCGACCAGGACGTGCTCGACGCCGGCCTGATCTCGGCTGCCCAGCACGTGGAGCACTACGAGATGGCCGGCTACGGGACGGTGCGCACCTGGGCGCGCCTGCTCGGACGGGACGACCATGCCGACCTGCTGCAGCAGACGCTGAACGAAGAGGGGGAGACGGACAAGCTGCTCACGTCGCTCGCGGAGGCGGTCAACGTCGAGGCGATCGCCGAATAGCCCTACAACTGCAGGCGGAGCAGCCCGGCCAGGCCGCCTTTGAGCTTCTCCGACCTGGGCCGGCGGCTCCACATGGCGAGGGTGATCAGGGTGGACCGGGCCCGGTCTTCCTCGAACGCTGCGGCCTGCTCCCGTGCGAACCCGGCATCGAGGATGTTGAGGTTGGCCTCATCGTTCAACCGGAACGAGCGGCTGTCGAAATTGGTCGATCCCACCGATGCCCATACCTCGTCCACGATCATGACCTTCGTGTGATACATGGTCGGCCGATATTCGTAGATCGAGACGCCCGCTTCCAGCAGCGGACCCCAGCGCGACCGTGAGGCCCGCCGCACCACGGCGGCGTCGCTGTACCGGCCCGGCACGATGATCTCGACACGTACGCCTCGGCGCTGGGCGGCGACGAGCGTCTCCACCGAAAGACGGTCGGGAACGAAGTACGCGTTGCCGATGCGCACGCTCCGGCTGGCGGAGGCGATCGAGAGGAGGTACATCAGCCGCGCGCTCTCGCTCGCTTCAGTAGACGAGCTCTTGAAGACCTGGGCGATGTGCGGTCCCACCGGCTCCAGCGCGGGGAAGTAGTCGTCGCCGTGCAGCACCACCGACCGCGTCTCGATCCAGTTGTCCATGAACGCGGCCTGCATCTGCGCCACCGCGGGGCCCTCGAGCTGGAAGTGCGAGTCCCGCCAGTGCTCCGGGTCCTCGGCGTTCCCGAGCCACTGGTCGGCGATTCCAACACCGCCGGTAAACCCGGTCCTGCCGTCCACGACCAGCAGTTTCCGGTGCGTGCGATTGTTGAGCCGGCCCAGGTTGTACCAGCGGAGCGGGTGATATTTCCGCACCTCGATTCCGGCCTGCTCCATGCTCGCGATGGTGGTGGCGTCCATCTTCCCCGAGCCGACCCAGTCGAGCAGGACGTGCACCTTTACGCCGGCCCTCGCCCGCTCGGCCAGCGCGTCGGCGAACGTTCGTCCGATCTCACCCGACCAGTAGATGTACGTCTCGAAGGTGATGGTCCGCCGAGCCCCTCGGATGGCCTCGAGCATGGCGGGAAAGATCTCGTCGCCATTACACAGTGCCCGCACCCGGTTGCCGGCCAGGAGAGACGGACCCAGCAGCGTTCCCATCGACCGGGCGAACTGCGGGTCGCCGGCGCCGTAGAGGTGTGCCACCTCCTTCTGGATCTCCTTTCCGCCGTAGGAAAGGTTGAGCAGGAGGAGTACCACGACCAGCGTAGCGACGACCGCGAGCACGACCGACATCGGCGCCTCCCTCTCGGGTCAGGCGATGGGACACGGGAGAATGCGGGCAATATGACGGGACCGGTCTGTTCGGCCAATCACCTCTAGCGGGGTCTCCATACCCGGCGTAGGTTATCCTGCAATCCTTACCCGGCACCCGGAGGTCGGTTGTGGCCGAGCCGCAGTCCGGACCATCGCGCCCCGTCATCGTTCTCCTGGCCGAGGACGAGGAGCCGTTGCGCACCATGGTGGCTCGCGTGCTCTGGGCCGAAGGCTACCGCACACTCGAGGCGCGGGACGGGGCGGAGGCGCTGCACCTGGCGCGCCTGTCGCTGCCGCACCTGGATCTCGTCATCACCGATGTGGTGATGCCGACGATGGATGGGCGCGAGCTGGGCCGCGAGCTCGCCACGCTCAGCCCCGACCTGCCCGTGCTCTACATCTCGGCCTATGTCCGGGGCGATGTGTTCCACCGCGACGGCCCCGGAGCCCCCTCCAACTTCCTGCAGAAGCCCTTCTCGAACGACGATCTTCTGGCGGCGGTGAAAGCGCTGCTCGCCGCCTCGCCCCGCCGCTCGACCGGCACCCTGGCCAACTAGCTTCCTCGCGCGGTTGCCCCTCGCGAGGGGGCGTAGGATATTCCGTTACCGCTCGAAGCGGCCGCGGGGGGCGTAGCTCAGTTGGTAGAGCAAGGGACTTTTAATCCCTAGGTCGTGGGTTCGAGTCCCACCGCCCTCACTTCAGTCCCATCCTCCGATTACATTGCCCCCATGAGCGCCACCGTCCAGCCTGCCAGGCAGGCCACAGCCTCCGGAGCGGGCGTGCCGACGATCTGGCTCAACGGCCAGTGGCACACCCGCGAAACCGCCAGCGTTTCCGTCTACGATCACGGCCTGCTCTACGGAGACGGTGTCTTCGAGGGCATCCGGATCTACGGCGGCAAGATCTTCCGCCTCACCGACCACCTCGAGCGGCTGTACGACTCCGCCAAGGCCATCTGGCTCACCGTCCCGATGACGCGCGAGGAGCTGGCGGCGATCACCGAGGAGGCCGTGCGCCGCTCGGGGATCACCGAGGGCTACATGCGCCACGTCGTCACTCGCGGCGTCGGTGACCTCGGCCTCGATCCGCGGAAGTGCGCGCGACCGTCCGTCATCATCATCGTGGACACGATCAAGCTCTGGCCCGAGGAAGTGTACGAGGCCGGGCTCAAGGTCGTCACCGCGGGCACGCCCATCCCGCAGCGCGAATCGCTCTCGCCCCGGGTCAAGTCGCTCAACTACCTCGCCCACATCCTGGCGAAAATCGAAGGCATTCAGGCCGGCGCCGACGAGGTGCTGATGCTCGACAGCAGCGGCAGTGTGGCCGAAGGCTCGGGCCAGAACATCTTCGTCGTGCGGCACGGCCGGATCGCCACGCCGCCGCCATACGCCGGGATCCTGAAGGGGGTGACGCGGGACGTGGTGATGGCGCTCGCGCGCGGCGCCGGCTACGAAGTGGAGGAGACGATGCTCAACCGCTACGATGTCTACACCGCGGACGAGGCGTTCCTCACCGGCACCGCCTCCGAAGTCGTGGCGATCCGCGAGGTGGACGGCCGCGTGATCGGCGCCGGCAAGTCCGGCCCCATCACGCGCGACCTGCGGGCCCGCTTCCAGGCGCTCGTCCGCAGTTGAGCGCTCCGCCGCAACCAACCCTGGAGCGCATGGATGGTCTGGAGAGTCGTCGAGCGTGACGACCGCCGGTGGAACGTCTCGATTGCCGCCGAGCGCCGCGCCAACTCGCCGCACTGGTCGCTGATCTGCTGGTTCCGCCCGTGCGGCGACGGGCAGCGAAGCTTCTGGGCTCCCTACCCGCTGTCGTCAGTGTCCCGGGCCGCGCTCTTCGCGCAGGCCGATCAGATCCCCGACGCCGCGCTGGCCGCGTTTCTCGCGCAGCATCTGGAGTGACTGGGCCATCGCGTTGACTGGCATGGCCTTTGCCCCTCCACGGGCGCGCCGTCGCGGTCAGGTTCGCCCTCCACAAGGACTTCCATGTCGCCGCCCAACCCGCTCAGCGAACGGTTGCGCTTCGCCGAGTTCGTGCTCGACCGCCTGCCCAACGGCCGGTGCCGGGCCCGAGTCGGGCTCACCTGGAAGGAGTCCGAGCAGTTCACGGGCGAGAACGAGGGACTCGGATCCCAGGCCGGCGAGCTCCGCTGCGCTGCACAGGCTTGCGTCGACGCGCTGGCGGGTGCGGTAAGCGGGGGCATGAGCTTCGAGTTGTTGGGGGTCAAGGCGGTCCGGGCGTTCGATGCAACCGTTGTCATCGTCTCGCTGGCGGTGCACGGTGAGGGGAGCGGGCACCGGGTGGTCGGCTCCTATCTGACCGAGAGCGATGCTCCCCGCGGCGCGGCACTGGCCGTGCTGAACGCTACCAATCGCATCCTCGGCAACCGCCTCTTCATGCGCTGAGGCCCCGCCGGCCCGCCGAGGGTTGCCTCAGTTCGCATCGGCTCCTGCGGTTTGCTTCCCCGAAGGCCCGCCGAACCGTTCCCGCGCCCCTCATTTTCACCCTCGGAGTGACACCATGCGCCTGCTGCCACTCTCGATCGTGCTGCTCTTCATGGCCTGCGCCGGGCACCCGCCGGCCGCGTCCGTCATTCCCGCGCCCGACGTCGAGATCGACGCGCTGGTGCTGCCGCCCGCGCCCGAGCTCGACACCCTGGTCCCGGCCGCCGAGCTCGCGGCGGAGTCGAGGCTCGCCGCCGACAGCGCCGCGGATGAAGCCGTCCTCGAAGCGCTGGCCGATGCACGCCCCGCGGACGACACCGACGACGTCGCGCTCGAGGCCGCCGGGAGCGGGGCCGGCGGCGCCAAGGCGCTCACCGGCAGTGCGGTGAGCTGGGACATCGATGTCGAGACGTACAACAGCCACAGCCGCGTGCAGTACTACCTCGACTTCTTCCAGGGCCGGGGTCGAGAGCGGATGGGCATCTGGCTCACGCGGCTGCCGCGGTACGAGGCCATGATCCGCGAGCGGCTGCAGGAGCAGGGGTTGCCGGGCGACCTGGTCTATCTGGCGCTGATCGAGAGCGGCTTCTCCAACTCGGCCACGAGCCGGGCGCGGGCCGTGGGGATGTGGCAGTTCATGAAGGGCACCGCGAAGGGCTACGGACTGCGGGTGGATTCCTGGGTGGACGAGCGCCGCGATCCGTACCGCGCCACCGACGCCGCGGCCCGCCACCTCAAGGATCTCGACACCCGCTTCGGCTCGCTCTACCTGGCCGCCGCCGCGTACAACGCGGGTGCCGGCAAGGTGTCGCGCGGTCTGGGCCGCCTGCCCGACGACGAGGATGCCGACTCGGCCAACTCCGACGCGATGTTCTTTCGGCTGTACGACACCAAGTTCCTGCGGCGCGAGACGAAGGACTACGTGCCGAAGCTCATCGCCGCCGCGCTGATCGCGAAGGAGCCGGCGCGCTACGGGTTCCAGGTCGGCCCCGCCGAGCCCGCGGTCTACGATTCCATCGTCGTCCCCACGATGACCGGGCTCGACGTCGTCGCCCGCCTGGCCGATACCACCGTCGCCGCGATCCGTGAGCTCAACCCGCAGTATCTCCGCCTGGCCACGCCGCCGGGCGTGTCGTCCGTCGTGCGGGTGCCCGCCGGCCGAGGAGCCGCCACGGCGGCGGCATACGCGGTGCTGCCGGCGTCGCGGCGCGTCACCTTCGTCGAGCACACGGTGGCCCGCGGCGAGACGCTGAGCGGCATCGCCAAGCGCTACCACGTGAGCTCGAGCCTCCTGGCCCAGGCCAATCCGCGGCTCCACGCGCGGCGGCTCAAGCCGGGCCAGCGCGTCATCGTGCCCACCGGGGGCGCCATCTCGAGCTCGGTGGCCCGGCGCATGGCCGAGCCGGCGGAGGCGGCCGTGCGGATTCATCGGGTGCGGTCGGGGGAAACGCTGTCAGGCCTGGCTCAGCGTTACGGCGTATCGGTCCGGGCCCTCAGGGCAGCGAACGGACTGTCGTCGCGTGCCACCCTTCGGGCGGGCGCAAAGCTGAAGATCCCGGGGTGAGCTGCTAGTGCCAGCCGGGCGCCGCTGAGCTCGGCGCGCGATAGCCCTGGAGCACGGCGTCGGAGTACCCGTTGGTCGGATCGCCGCCGCGGGCCAGGATGTCGGCCACCTTGGCGGGGCCGCGATTGTAGGCGAGCAGCGCGAGGTGCTTGTCCTGGTCGAACTTCACGAGCAGGTCCTTGAGGAAGCGGAACCCGACCCGGAGATTGAGGTCGCGGTCGTACAGCGCCTTCTCGGTCACGCCGCGCTGGTAGAACCGCGCCGTGGCCACCTGCAACTGGGTGTAGCCGATGGCATCCGCCGGGCTTCGGGCGTCCGCCTTGAAGCTGCTCTCGATCTTCACCAGTTGGAAACCCAGCGCCGGATCGATCCCCTCACTCAAGGCGATATCGTAGATCGCGGCGGCCAGGTCCGAGGGGATCTGGTACTTCGCCGAATTGTCCATGATGGCGTTAGCGCGGTCGAGCTGGAGGCGCATCAGGTCCATCTCGCCGCGGGCGGATGCGAGCTGCTCGCCCAGGCTGCCCATCCGCCGCGAGACGACCGCCACATCGGGCGCGGCGACTTCCTCGGTGGCGCGAACGCGCTTGGTCCAGCCGGCCAGCGTGCCGACGGTGGCCGCGGTGACCAGCAGCAGGCCGCCGCGGATGAGCAGATTGCGGAACGTGCGCGGGCCGGGATCGTTGTACATGTCGGTCGGTCGTGTCATCTGGCCAACCTCCTTGCATATGAGAAGGCCGCGTCCCCCAGTCCTACCGATCGGAGCGGCGCCAGTCTCCCCGGGTCCCCCCGGTCTTGCTGATGAGCCGTATCCCTTCGATCACCATCTCCCGGTCGACTGCCTTGACCATGTCGTAAACTGTGAGACACCCCACGCCCACCGCGGTGAGCGCCTCCATCTCCACGCCGGTGCGCCCCGTCACGCTCGCGGTGGCCGAGAGCCGCACGCCGGGCAGGTCGGGCGCGAGGCGTGCCTCTACCCGCACCACGTCGAGCCCCAGCGGGTGGCAGAGGGGGATCAGCTCCCCGGTCCGCTTGGCCGCCATCACGCCGGCCACCTCCGCCACCGCGAGCACGTCTCCCTTGGTCACCGCGTGCGCGGCCACGAGGTCGTACGCCTCGCGGGACATCCGCACCTGACCCTCGGCCACGGCCGTGCGCCGGGTCTCGGGCTTGTCGCCCACGTCCACCATGCGCGCTCGGCCGCTCTCGTCCAGGTGGCTCAGCGTCATAGCACCGCCGCCAGCTCCTCGCCGAGCACGGCGAGGAGGATCTGCGGGTTGACGTTGCCATAGGCCGCGTCGCGCGCTTCCGTGACGCGCTGCAGCGCGCGGAGGAGGAGCGCCGGGTCGCGGCGCCCGAGCAGCGCAGCCGGCACCGGGCGGCGGGTTGCCTGGCCCAGTGCGTCGCGCGCGGCCTCGCCCAGCGTGTCCGCCAGCGCGTCGAGCATGGCAGTGAACTCGCCGCGCGCGGAGTAGGGCGGCTGCCTGAGCGCCCGCTCGTAGCCCGCGGCGGATCCGGCGAGCACGGCCTCGAGCAACTGGTCCGCTGCCCGGTACGCTTTGGCCGGCTCGTCGCCCGCGGCGAGAGCCTGGCCGATCGACCCGGCGGCGAGGGCCACGCGCTGCTCCAGCGCGTCCGGCGCGAGCGCGGGGCTCGTGTGTGCCGCGAGAAACCCGCGCACCAGCTCGTCGCTCAGCCGCCCGAGCCGGACCGGAACCGCCCGCGAGCGGATCGTCGGCAGCAGCCGGCGCGGGTCCACCGTCGTCAGGACGAACAGGCTTCCGGCGGGCGGCTCCTCGAGCAGCTTGAGCAACGCATTCGCCGCCTCCTGGCTCGACTCCTGGGGCACCAGCCGCTCCGCGTTTCCCAGGATGAACACTCGGCGACCCCCTTCGACGGAGGTCAGCGAGGCGCGCCGCTGGAGGAGCCGGACAGACGCCATCGAGTGGCTGGCCATTCCGTCCGGCGGACCATACAGCGGCGCGGACCGCCGCTCTTCCATCACTTCCGCGATCGCCTGCGCCGCCTCGTCCACGGCCTTGTCGGGGTCCGATGCCTTGGGCCGGGGCACGGGGACGAACCAGTGCAGGTCGGCGTGGGCCAGCCCATCTACCAGGCGACAGCCGCGGCACGTGCCGCACGGATCCGGTTCCTGGCGCTCGCAGAACACCAGTTGGGCGAGCCAGAGCGCGAGGCGCTGCTTGCCGACGCCGGCGGGCCCGGATACGACGAGCACCTGTGGCAGCCGCCCCGATCGGACCGCCTCGGCGAGGCGGCGCCGGGTCTCGACGTGTCCGGCGATGGGAGGAAGCGACATGGGAGTGAAGCTAAGAAGCGCGGCGCAAAAGGCTAGTAGCTCGCGTGTAACATCCTTTTCCACAATCAGTTAGGTACGATGCTTTCGGTCACTTTGACGCGCAAAGTCTCCACCTTTTCACCGATCGCCCGTCAAGTAGACGCTCACCACACGGTGCATGGATGCAGGGGATGGCATACCTCGGCGGCCGCAAGAAGTTGCAGCGGGCTGTGTCATGGCCCACAGGTCTGGTCGGTGCGAACACTGGTGGTGCTCGTGATCGCGCTGATCGGGCTGGCTCCAGGCGCTCATCCGTCCCGCCTCGCGTGGCGAGGAACACGTCCATGCCCGCTTCTGGTGGAGGCAGGCCATTCGTCTGGGCACCGCCGGCGTCGCGCTCCTGCTGCTGGTGGCCATCTGGTTCGACGATCCACGGCGGCTGACCACCGCGGCGGGTCTGGTCACCGCGGGGCTGGTGATCGCCCTGCAGCGGGTGGTGGCCGCATTCGCCGCGTACTTCGTCATCCTGCGCGGGCGGTTGTTCCGCGTCGGCGACCGCCTGGTGATGGGTGGGGTGCGTGGGGATGTCATCGCACTGGGCTTCATTCGCACGACCATCATGGAGATGGGAGAGCCGCCCCCGGTCCAAAGTGCGGAGCCTGCCGTGTGGGTCGAAGCCCGCCAGTACACCGGGCGCATCGTCACCGTGACGAACGACAGGATTTTCAGCGAGGCGGTCTACAACTACACCCGGGATTTTCCCTACCTCTGGGAGGAACTGCGGGTCCCGGTCCCGTACACCGCGGACCGGGCGGCTGCCGAACGGATTCTGCTCTAGGCGGCCAGGCGACATACCACGCGTGAGAGCGAGCTGGGCGCCGAGGCCCTGCGTGAGCTGCGGCGCCGCTACTTCGTGGATTCCGCCGATCTCGACCCGCGGGTCTACTGGCGACTGACGGACAACTGGCTGGAGCTCACCGTGCGCTTCGTGACGCGGGAGCGCGGCGTTCGAGCAGTGAAGGACGCGATGAGCCGCGAGATCCTGGCGGGCTTCGAGGGCGCCGGCATCCAGGTGGCATCGGCCACGTTCGAGGTGGTCGGCCTGCCGCCGCTCAAGGTGGAGCCCGCGAGATGAGCTGCAGCTCCAGATCTACCATACGGTTAGGCGGGCCCCCGGGCGTCGAACGGCCGCTTGCGTTTGCCCCGTCCGGCGGTTAATCTCCCCCGCGCGGCCGATCCCGAGTAGCTCAGTTGGTAGAGCAGGTGACTGTTAATCACCGGGTCGGGGGTTCGAGTCCCTCCTCGGGAGTCTTCCCATCAACGATGCGGCACATGCGGCAGTGAGCTCCGGGCAACCGGGCTGGCTGCCGTGTTTGCCTGCTGTGCATCCCGCTTGAAATTGGCTTGACGGCAGCCCTATACGATCACGCCTCGGGCAGTGCCACGGCGGGCGCGCCACCGTGGCTGGATCCCGGCCCGCGATTCGTCGGAAGCGAGGGTGATCTCATGCTATCACGTCGTCCGTCCCGCGGGTGTTCCCGTCCCGATCGCCTCACCCCCCGCGTGGCCCCGGTGCTGGCCGCGCTCGTCATGTTGTTCGGCTCCGGCTGCGCGGACGACTCTCCAACCAGCCCGGAGCAGCCGCGCACGCCCGCGCTCGCCAGCCAGGCCGCCGCCGGGGCGCTGTCGTTTCGCCAGGTGAGCGCGGGCAGCGACCATTCCTGCGGCGTGACCAGCGACGGGCTGGCCTACTGCTGGGGGAACAACTTCTCCGGACAGTTGGGTAACGGCACCACCGGGGGACCCGAGCAATGTGGCGTCTGGCCGTGCAGCACCAGGCCCGTCCCGGTCGCCGGCGGGCTCCATTTCCGCCACGTGAGCGCCGGCCACGCCCACACCTGCGGTGTCACTACCGACGAGCGGGCATTTTGCTGGGGCTACAATGGCAACGGTCAACTCGGCGATGGCACCACCGCCGATCACCTGACACCCGCCGCTGTCGCCGGCGGACGGCACTTCCGCCAGGTGAGGGCGGGTTCCAATCACACCTGCGCCATCACCCCATTCGACGTCGCCTTCTGCTGGGGAGCCAACTTCGCCGGGCAGCTCGGCGACGGCACGCTTACCGAGCGGCCGCTGCCGGTGCGGGTGGTCGGGGGACTCCATTGGCTCCAGTTGAGCGGCGGTGCCGGCTTCACTTGCGGGGTGACCACCGAGGACCGGGCCTACTGCTGGGGAAACAACGGAAACGGCCAGATCGGTGACGGCACGAGCGGCGAGGTGGTTCCTCGGCCCGCCGCGGTCGTTGGCGGACTCCGCTTCCGGCAGATCGACGCCGGCGGCAGCCACACCTGCGGCGTGACCACGGCCGACCGGGCCTACTGCTGGGGCTTCGGTGGGCTGGGGCAGCTCGGAGACGGCACCACGCCCGGCACCCGCCGGAGGCCGGCGGCGATCGCGGGCACGCGCCGGTTCGATCATGTCAATGCGGGCCTCGACCACACGTGCGGCGTAACGCTGGCCGGGCGGGGCTTCTGCTGGGGCGCCAACACTGCCGGCCAACTGGGCGACGGGACGACCGCCAATCGCCTGACACCGGTTCCGGTGGCGGGCGGCCTGACGCTCGCTCAGGTGAGCGCGGGGCAGCACCACACCTGCGGCGTGATCACCGAGGACCACATCTTCTGCTGGGGCGACAATACCTACGGCCAACTGGGCGACGGCTCGACGACCGGCAGCCCGACGCCGGTCGCGGTCGCAGACGCGATGTGAATTGTGTCGGCTGCCTACACGGCAACCCGGCGGCGTCTTCTAGCGCACGAGGGCGCCTTCGGGCCACCGGCCTGCCTCGACGGCCTGGATGCCCGCGCTGCCGGCCACTGCTCCCCGGGTGGTCACGCCCCGGGCGTGGCGACTCAGCGCACCCGGATCTTTCACCCGCCGATATATGCAGGACCCGCTGTCCGGCCCAGCGTAGATCAGTTGCCACCTGGAGGGGAACGCCCGCAGGGCCCCGAGAGAATAGCGCCGGTCGGCTGCCGCAGGCTCGTAGGCCGCCAACTGGTCTATGATCAGATACGTCACCGGGACCGATTCCAGCAGGCGCTCCGCGGCGGCCGGGCCGGGGTCCCAGGGGGGCATGACAGCCTTTCTGCCCGTAATCAGATAGGCCCATTGCGGCGTGCTGGTCGCGATGATCTCGCCCGGCGCCGCTTGATGGCGCAACCAGGTGAGTGCTTCGGTGTGCAGGCGCCATGGACGGTCGAAGGCATACAAGGGGTAGGTCCGTTGCCGGCCGCGGCCGTCCACCCAGGCGGCCGGGTGATACAGCATTCGCGAGATCTTCCGAAGCGTGTAGGCCTCCTGGACGAGCACCACCGCCAGAACCGCCGCGGCGGCCAGCAGCGCGATCCGTCCGCTTCGGGTGGAATTACCTAGCCGGCGCGGCACCCAGGACAGCAAGGAGAGGAGCGCCACGGCCGAAAGCGGGGCGAGGGAAGAGAGGTACCGATCCAGACTTCCTGGCGCGGGAAACACGGCGAAGACGAAGATCGTCATCGCCGTGTAACTCGAGATGAGCCAGGCGCCGCGCGCCGCCAGAAGTACGAATCCACCGAGGATGAGCAGGCTCAGCGAGCCCGTGGCCACATCGCTCAGCCACAGGGGCACGAGCTGTCGGCCCAACGTCCGGTTCACCTTCGCGATCTCGCCAGCGTACCATTCGTGACCGATGCTTACCGACTCACCCCATCCAGTGGCCAGGTCCTGCAGCGCGACACCCACGCGCACCCCCAGGTCCGCCAACGTGGCAAACCCCGCCTCGGGCTTCTGACGGTTGATGAGCATGAACCCGTCGGCGTACGGGATGTTGTAGTACTGGTAGACCGCGTGCTGATAGGAATAAGCGGGCGTAGCATACTCCGGCTCCGCCTTCACCCAGGCGATGTAGCCTTGCCACGCGAGAACCACGCTGGCGGCGAGCCCGATCCGAAGCAGGGCTTGTCCAAGCCGACGCCGCCGAAGAGGCGTCGCGGCCCATACGGCCAGCAGCGTGATTCCCGCTGACCGAAGCAGGAAAGCCACGAGGGCAAGCAGCCCGGTCAGCAACGTCGAGGGTGAGGATTGCTGTCCGATCGGCACCCGCCTGGTGTCGCTCGGCCCGACGAGCCCGAAATACAACGTCGTAGCCAGTCCGAACGGAAGCTCGGCGATGAAGTATTCGGCATGCCAGTTCGTGCTGAAGTGGAGGGCTACGATCAGTGCGGCGACCAATGCGTAGCCCTCCGTCAGGTACGCCGACGCCATCCAGAACACCGCCAGGATGTAAGCCGTGAAGATGACGAAGAACGTCCAGCGGAGTGCGTGGCCCACGGAGTCGGGATCAGTCGTACCCAACGCGAGCTGGTGAGCCGCGGCGAGCGCCGGCAACGCGGGGGGAAACAGAACCCCGCGGATCTCGCCGGGTTCACTCGGCATGCGGTAGCCCTTCCCTTCCGCGAGGGACATTCCAAGCGTGTAGTAGACGCCGGCATCGAAGCGGAGATCGAGCGGACCACTCAGATGCGGAGCCCGGAGTACCAGGCAGACTGCCGCAAGCCCCGCGAAGATCCACCCCCGACGCGGGAAGCCGCCGGCCGGCCATCGGAGCCCAATGTTCGTCACGGTGCCTCCGAGACAGGAAAGGTGGGATGCGGGGTGGATAATCTACGTGCCGAGGGCGCTCACGGAAGACGAAGCCCGCGGCACGTTAGCCCTTCGGCATCACCCGATTAGTTTTCGGGCTCACACGAGACCGACCGGAGGCTGGATGTCCAAGCGCGAAGACGAACGACTCGCCGCCCTTGCCCGGAAGAACGCTGCGAAGGTGGTCAGGCCGAAGGGCGATCGAGCGACCCAGTTCGATTCGACCCTGCGGCAGCGTCCCGAGGAGGAAGATCCCGAGACGCGACGCCTGTTCAAGGAAATGAAGAAGCGGGAGTTCTGAGCGGGTTCAGCGGCGCGGTCGCCTGAAGACCGGCCGCTTTTCGCCGTTCGGATCGTCGTCCGCGTCGGGCGGACGCCGCGGAGCGGGGCGGCGGTTCACGCCGGGCCTGGGCGTCGGGGTGGGCGTGGGCCTGGCCCGGCTCCGTACCGGAACGGGGTCCAGCACCGGCTCGGGGGCACCCCGGCTCGCGGTGCGGGTATCCACCGGCGCGGTGCTGCCCACGATGCCGCTCGCGGACTGGGCCGCGACCCGGATGGTGTCGAGCGAGATCTGCAGCGCCTCTCGCACATGGGCGTCCATCCGCGGCGCCTCGATCGCGAGGACGGCACGCAGGATCTCGCGCGCGGTGTCGGGGCCGATCGGCAGGCCCAGCTCGCCGAGTCGCTCGCACAGGAGCTCGACCGCGCCGAGCCCCGGCTCGTGCCCCGGTGTCCCTCCCTGGGCCTGGCTCATCGGTGCACCTCCCCTCGCATCGGGCACGGGTCGCCTAGTCGAGCGCGCGCCACAGATACCAGCTCGCCACCGAGCGATAGGGCCGCCAGCGCTCGCCCCGGCGGCTCAGGATCCTGGGATCGGACAGCACCCGCCGGCCGAACGTTCGGGCGAAGCCGTTCCGCACGCCCAGGTCGCCCAGCGGCAGCACGTCCGGCCGCCCCAGCCTGAACATCAGCAGCATCTCCACCGTCCATCGTCCCACCCCGCGCACCGCCGTGAGTCGCTCGACGATCTCCTCGTCAGCCATGCGGCGCACGCGCGCCATCGA
>DATAHW010000129.1:0-20886 GCA_036262935.1 Gemmatimonadales bacterium
CAGCGGCGAAGATCCCGCGCGAGGTGCGCCAGGTGACGGTTGACGAGAAGCGCTTGGACCTCGCCGACGGCCGGCACCTCGCACTGGGCCAGCTCGCCGTCCTGCTCCGCCGCAAGGGATCGCTCGAGCGCGCCCTGCGACGCGCGCTGGAGCACGGCGACTGGTTCGTGGACGTCCTTCCCGGCGTGCTGAACGAGGTGGTGCAGCTCCGGAACCCGGCGGTGCACCGGGAGCGCATCGGCCGCGGGCCGGCCACCCGCCTGCGCGACCGGCTCGTGGGGGTGGGGTGCCAGGGCACGTTCACCGACCTCGCGAAAGTACGTGTGCGATGACCCCGATGCCTCCCTGGCCTGTGCCGCCGGGCGGGTATATTCTCCGCATGCTCCCCATCGAACTCCTGTTCCGCCACCTCAACGAGGCACGCGCCCGCTACGTCGTCGTGGGCGGCCTGGCTGTCGTCCTGCACGGGCACCTGCGGGCCACGGGCGACGTGGACCTCATCGTTGACCTGGCACCGGAGCAGGTGGATCGGACCCTCGCGGCGCTCGACCAAGCCGGCTTTCGCCCGTACCTCCCGGTGCCCGCGAGGGACTTCGCCGATCCCGCCAAGCGCGCGGCCTGGGCACGAGAGAAGGGAATGCTCGTATTCTCGCTCAGGCCCCTGGACGGCGTACCCATGGTGGATCTGTTCGTGGAGTACCCCATTCCGTTCGATGGGTTGTGGGACCGATCCGTCGTCGTGCAGGTGCGCGGCGTGCCCGTGAGGATCGCCTCCATCCAGGACCTCATCACGCTGAAGCGCCGCGCGGGCCGGCCGGAAGATCTCGCGGACGTCGAGGCGCTGGCGGAAATCGCACGACTTCGGGCAGGGGACTCATGAGCACCCGGCTGCCTCCCGATCGTGAGGCCTTGCTCCGCACCACGCTGGCGCTCAGCGTAGACGAGCGCGTCGCCTGGCTGGAAGCGATGATCGCGATCGCTCTCGAGTCCGGCGCGCTGCCGAAGCGAGTGCCCGACCAGCTCGCCGGAGCGAGGCCCCCGGGGACGTGAAGTTCGGCTTCCGCAAGCCCTCCATCCGCAAACGCATCGCCGCCTGCACCTACTGGAAGTGAGCGCTGTCGCTCCGGACTTGACGGGCCGCGCACGGAACGTCGCCACGCTCGAGCCATTTCCCAGGCCAGGTCCCTCGCGTTCGCTCGGGATGAAGGATCGCTGTCGGGCTCGATGCTGGGCGAGAGGCCGGGATGGGGGTTCCGGAGGGGCGCGTCGGACCGCGTCGGGGAGGAGACCGCGCGCTGTTTGCGCGGGCTCCGGGCCAGAGCGGTCCGCAGCGCCCCGGAGGAGCCCCCGTCCCGGCCGAGCGCGAGGCCGGGATGCGGGCCGAGCTCGACCGCGGTGGTGACGCAGTTGGCCCTAGCGTGCCCCCGGCCGAAGGCTCACCTTATGACCAGTTTCCCAGTCCATCCGACCCACTCTCTGCCCCAGCAGGGACCAGCCGCCACGACGACGCACGGCGAGGTCATGCGCGTGACCCATCAGGCCACCGGCACCGACGTGCCGGTCCCGCCGGAATTGTCTGCCCTCCTGGCGGCCGCGAACGATGCCGATCGCGAGCGCGCCTGGGCCGGCTTCGTCGATGCCTTCAGCGCCGCCATTCTCCGGGTCGCCCGCTCGCTGGGCGGAGACCACGACCTCGTCATGGACCGGTACGCGTTCGCGCTGGGACGGCTTCGGGCCGACGACTGCCGCAGGCTGCGCGCGTACGTCCGGCCCGGCGCCGGCACGTTCAGCTTGTGGCTGATCGTGGTGGTCCGCCGCCTCTGCCTCGATCACCACCGCGAGCGGTATGGGCGCGCCCGCGAAGGCGCCGGCGGCGAGCAGGCTTCCGACCGGGCCCGCCGCCGCTGCCTGGCCGATCTGGTGGCCGATCGGGCCGACCCGGAGCTGCTGGCCGCGCCCGCGGCCGGAGCACCCGACCAGATCCTGGCGCACGAGGAGCGCGCACGGGCCCTCGTGGCCGCGCTGGAACGGCTCGACCCCGAGGACCGGCTGCTGCTGCGGTTCCGGTTCGGGGAGGATCTCACGGCGCGGGAGATCGCCGGTGTGATGCATCTGCCCACGATATTCCATGTGTACCGACGGCTCGATCGCGTGCTCAAGCAGCTGCGCGCGAGCCTGCACGAACGCGGGGTTCGGGAAGTCGAGCCGTGACTCGCAAATCGCTGCCTGCGTTCCGTCTCCACGTGATATGAGCATTCCTCCAGGTCCTTCCGGCCCGCACCTCGACGTCGAGCAGGTCGTCGGCTACCTCGAGAACCGGCTGCCCGACGGCGAACGGCGGCGAGCGGAGGCGCACGTTGCCGAGTGCGCGGAGTGCGCGGCCGAGATCGTCGCGGTGAGCCGGCTCCGCCGGCAGCCCGGGCGGACCAGACGGTGGCTCGGCCCGGTCGCGGCAGCCGCGGCCGTGATCGCGGTGGCGCTGGCGGGCCCGCGGCTCGCATCGCACTCGTCAGAGGTGCCCGAGTCTCCCGTCCGCGGCGCCGATGCGGCCGGCGTCAGCACCGTGTCACCCCCCGACGGCGGGGAAATCCGTGGCACCGCGGAGTTCATCTGGCATGCGGTGCCGGGAGCGAGCGTCTACCGCGTCACGATAAGCCGCGCCGACGGCGACTCGGTCTGGTCGGCGACCGTGCGCGACACGACGGTAAGTCCACCGGCAACGGCCGTCATCGCCGGACCCGATCCGTACTACTGGTATGTCGATGCCCTGCTGGCCGACGGCCGGTCGGTCTCCGGTCGCGCCCGCGAGTTCCGAGCATCGCCGTGATCCGCCGCTGCCGGGCCGTGCTCCTGCTCGCGCTGCTCGGCGCCTGCGGGCCGCGCGCCGGGCCCTCGGTCGGGACGCACGCCCCCGACTCCCTGCTCGCGGTCGGCGAAAGCGTCTATTTGCGCGGGGCCTACGACACCGCGCGAACGCTCTGGACCGAAGCCCTCGCCAGAGCCCGCGAGCAGGGCGACACGCTGTCCGAGGCTCGGGCGCTGACCTGGCTGGGACTCGCTGCCTGGCGCCAGGGGGAATACGCCGCCGCCCGCCGCCTCGGCGAGGAAGCGCTGGCGCTCAAGCGCCGCCTGGCTGGTAACGCCGATCTCTTCAAGTCCTACAACGCGCTCGGACTGCTGGCCTGGAACGAGGGCCGCCTCGCGGATGCCACCCGCCTGTTCGGAGAGGCGTCCGCGGCGGCCCGGGCGACTGCCGACGCGAAGGGGATCGCCTCCGCGTCGGGCAACCTCGCCCTGGTGCAGACCGAGCTGGGCGAATTCGAGGAGGCCCGCCGAGGATTCGACTCGATGCGCGTCGCGGGTCGTGCGCTGGGCGACGCCCGGATCGAGGGAAACGCGCTCACCAACCTGGGCATGCTTGCCGTGAGGGTGGGTGACCCCGAGGCGGCCATCCCTTTGCTTGACTCCGCGAGGTCGCGCTACCGTGCCGCGAACTATCCCACCGGCGAGCAGAACGCCCTGGGCCAGCTCGGCACCGCCTATGCCGCGCTCGGCCGCCCTCACCTGGCGCTCGTGGCGCTCGACAGCGCGCTCGCGCTGTCCCGGCGACAGGGCGTGCGCCAGGACGAGGCGAGCAATCTGGAGGCGATGGCCGAGGTGTACCACGATGCCGGTGACCCGCAGCGCGCGCTCGAGCTCTACGCGCGGGCCGAGCCGATCAACCGGGAACTCGGCCTCGCCGTCGAAGCGGGCGCCGATCTCAGAAGCCAGGCCGGCATCGAGGCCGAACTGGGGTCGCTGGACGCAGCACGAGAGCTCGCCGCCCGGGCGCTGGATAGCCATCGCGTCTCCGGCTCGCGATTCGAGGAGCTGACCGATCTGCTGCTGCTCGCCGACCTCGACGCGCGAGCGGGTCTCGCGCGCGAGTCGAAGGCGCGGCTCCAGAGCGCGCGCGCCCTCGCCGTCCAGCTCGGTGTGCGACGCGCACGTGCGGAGGTGGCCCTGGCCGAGGCCCGCATGGCGGATGGGGCAGGGGAGTCAGCCGCGGTGCTGCGGGCCATTCGGTCGGCGAGCGCGGATCTGGCGGGGGGCGGCTACGGGATGGAGCAGGAGGCGCTGGCGCTCCAGGCCCGGGCGCTGGCCCGGCTCGGGCGGCTCGACTCGGCCGCGGCCGTGGGTCGGCGGGCCATTGCGGCGCTCGAGCGCGTGCGCGGTGGCTACGGGTCGGACGAACTCAGGGCTGCCTACCTCGCCGGTAAGCAGGACATTTACGCCGATCACGCCCAGACGCTCCGCCGGCTCGGCCGCGTCGGTGAGGCATTCGAGGTGGCCGACGCCGCCCGCAGCCGCGCGCTCGTCGAAGGCCTTGCGACGGCGCGGCGCGACTCCGCGATCTCCGGCCCCGCCGAGCACGCGCTGGGCGACGGCGACCGGTTGCTGCGCAGGATCGGCGAGCTCAACGGGCAGATGCGCGACGCCGAGGCCGACCTCCCCGGGGCGAGCGATTCAATGGCCGCGGGCAAGCTCCGGTTCCTGGCCGAGCGGCTGGCGGCGTCGCGCCGGGAATATGAGGAGCTGGCGCTCAGGGCGCGGGAGGTGAACTCCCCGGCGCTCACCCTGCTCGGCGGCGGGACGATCCCGGCCAGAACCATCCTCTCCAGTCTGGCTCCCGACGAGGCCCTGATCGAGTACCAGCAGGCGGGTGACTCGCTGCTGCTGTTCGTTGGGCGCCGCACCGGGCTCATCGCGCGTGCCGTCCCGCTTCCGCGAGGGGGCCTGGCCTCCCGAGTGCGGCTGGCACGCGAGCTCATCGCCGCGCGCGCCGGCGCGGAAGGGCGCAGCCTGCCCGTGCTCCGTGGCCTCGGGGACCTGCTGCTGCCCCCTGCCGTAAAGTCGGAAGGGTTGGCTGGCGTGCGCAGGTTGATCGTGGTGCCCGCCGGCGTGCTTACCTATGTCCCCTTCGCGGCGCTGGTGGATGCGAGGACGGGCCGCTTCCTGGTGCAGGACTACGCCCTCGTCGTGCTTCCGTCCGCCGCCTCCCTGGCGGCACTTCGCGGCCGGCCGGGCGTGTCATTGTCGGCGGCTCCGGCCGAGATCTTCGCGCCGGACGTCGCCAGGCTGCCGGCCACAGGCGTCGAGGCGTCGACTGTGGCCCGCTCGATGCCTAGGACGCAGCTCCACCTGGGCCGTGATGCGGGCGAGCGCGCGATGCGTCGCGGTCTCGCCTCGGGCGGACTGGTTCACCTCGCCACGCACGGCGAGCTCAACCCGCGGAACCCGATGTTTTCCTGGGTCGAGACCGCGTCGGGACGGGCGGACGATCCCCGCGACGATGGGCGGCTCGAGGTCCACGAGATTCTGGGCCTCCGGGTCCGAAGCCCGCTGGTATTCCTGTCGGGCTGCGAGACCGGGCTGGGCGCCGCCTGGAGCACCGGGTTCGCCACGGGCGAGGACTTCGCAACGCTCGCGCGGGCGCTTCTCTACGCCGGTGCCCGCAACGTGGTAGCGACCCTCTGGCGGGTGGATGATCGTGGCGCTGCCGCCTTTGCCGCGGAATACTACCGCCGGCTTCAAGCCGAAGGACCGGCCGACGCGCTGGCCGGCGCCCAGCGCACCATGGCCGGGGATAGCCGCTTCGCCGCGCCCTACTACTGGGCGGGCTACACCCTGGCAGGCGACGGGACCCTGGCGTCGGGCGCAAAGTCGGCGCGGTTGTCCGTCAGATGAAGAGACCCCGCTCGTGGATTCATCCGACCCGAGGCAGCCCATGGCCCATCCACGCCCCGTCCCCGTCATGACAACGCGTGCGGCGCCGCTGTCTCGGCAACTATCGGTCAATCTGCTCCTGGTATTGGGATCGGCCTGGGCGTGCAACCAGGAATCCGTCACCTCCCACTCTGAGCTTCCGGAACAGGCGAAAGCCTCGGCCGATCCCGTCGTTGCGTCCGCCAACCCAAGCGCGGCGCCGCAGGATACGACACTCGACGTCCAGGTGCTGGGCTCCGGATTCGACCTGGGCTCCAAGGCCGAGTTCGTCCTCAACGGGGTGGCGGTCCCCGGCGTGCGGACGAACCGCACGACCTACCGCACCCCGAAGGAGCTCGTCGCCAACATCACCATCGCGCCGGACGCCGTGCCCGACCGATATGACATCTCCGTGACCACCTCCAAGGGCAAAAAGGGTATCGGCACCGAACGCTTCGCGGTGCTGGCGCTCCAAGTGCTCGGATCCAACGCGTTCGGCTTGGGCGTCAACAGTGCGGGGACAGCGGTGGGTTATATCTCCGTCCCGACCACCTGCGGCGGCGCCTCCAATCGGCCGGTGGTCTGGACCGAGACAGGCGGCTTGCGCCAGCTCCCCATACCGGCTGGCACCTGCACCGCCGCCAGCCGGAGCATCAACGATGCCGGTGTCATCGCCGGTTCGGTCGGCAACGACGCCTACCGCTGGCTGCCGAGTGGCGGCGAGTCGTGGACACCCCAGTCGCTCGGCGCCGGCGGCGCACCGCAGGGGATCAACCGTGCCGGTGACATCGTCATGCTCCAGAACGACGGGAATGTGACGGCCCTCTTCTGGACAGGCACGGTGTGGACTGAGGAGTCCGGAATCGTGCACCTGCCGAACCGTCCGGGGGCTACCAGCGGGTGCTCGTCAGCGGGCATCAACAATCTGCGGCAGGTGGTCGGACGCTGCATGTACACCGGGAACAACACACTCACCCCGGTAATATGGCAGACGCTCGCCTCCGCGCCGACACCCTTGCCTCCGCTGCCCGGGATCGATCGGTATTCCCCGAAGGCCGTCAACGACGCCGGTGTCATCGTCGGGACCGCCTTCCCACCAGCCGGCGGCACCCGCGCCGTTCGGTGGGTTCCGTCCGGGAGTACGTGGGTGCCGGAAGATCTCGGGTCACTCGGTGGGAACAGCGAAGCCCAGAGCATCAACAACCGGGGCCAGATCGTCGGGTTCAGCCGGATCAGCGGCTCGGTCGATCACGCATTCGTCTGGGAGCAGAACAGCGGCATGCGTGACCTTGGTGCGCTCGGTACGCAGAGCAGCCAGGCTCAGGGAATGAGCGACCCGACCAATGGACAGCCTACCTACGCGGCCGGATGGAGCTATGTGAGCACCACTCCCCAGATGGTGCGGTGGCGGATCGAGTGAAGGCGGTGCGGCTGCGGTAACCGCCGCCCCTGATCCTTCCTTGACCCCGCGGAGGCCGGTGGTAGCCTCTGCAGCACTCCCCCACAAACGCCAGAGACACCATGTTCCCGGTCCTCACGCCGGCTCGCCGCCGCCGTTGCTCGGTGCCTTGCCCGTCGCCGCGCAGACCGCACCGGTGTGGCACCACACCTTCCACGCGATCGTGCGCGGCGCCACCTCCGCGGACTGCCGATCGACAGCCTCGCGGGGTTGCGCGCGACTCCCGACCGGAACCTGCTGCTGGTCTATGGCCTCGGCTCCGACAGCGTGTTCCGCCTGGTGGCGGCGTCACTCGATTCGGGTGTGGTGCGCTGGCAGGACGACAGCCTGTTCACCCGGGTGCCCGACCTGCGCAGGAAGTGATCGCGCTCATGCGCGCGCCGCTCGCGCGGCTCCCGTGGGTGTTTCGGGCGGGATCCCCGGCCTTCTTCGGGCTGACCGACCTGTTCATCGCGGCGGTGCTGGTCTATGATCTGACGACCCGCCGGCGGGTGCATCCCGCCACGGTGTGAGGCGGGCTGCTGCTGGTCGCGTTGCAACCGCTCAGCAGGGGCCGCCTCGCGTTGAGCCGAGGGCGTGGCCCACCTTGGGCGTCATTGATCAGAGCCCTCCCTGACAGGGAGCACCCCCACTCATACCTGGAGCCTCACATGCTGCTCATCCGCGAAGTCTTCCACTGCCGGCCCGGCAAGGTCCGCCCCTTGGTCGAGAAGTTCCAGGCCATGAACCGCGTAATGACCAACGCCGGCCAGACCAACATGCGCCTGATGACCGATTACACCGGTGAGCGCTACTGGACCCTCGTCGTCGAGTTCGAGACACCCAACCTGGCCGAGTTCGAGAAGATGATGCAGGGCGGGGGGATGAGCGAGGCGGACACGAAGGAGATGGAGCGTCTCATGGAGGGATACCACGACCTGATCGACAGCGGGCGCCGGGAGATCTATAAGCTGGAGCCGGTCACGAAGGGGTGATCAGTGAGCCGGTCTTGAGGGTGTCAGCGCTACTCCAGTCAGGTCGTGGTCCATCGTCTTGCCGTGGCGCTGGAGCGTTACCTTCGATCCCAGCCGGTCGGCCTGGTGCTGAGCTCACCGGCCGGCCCGCACGCTGACCTGGAGCCGCATGCGCACGCTCCTGCTCGTCGCCGAGGTGCTCAGTCGGGCATCGGTGAAGGGCGACCGGTGCCGCTCTACCGAGAGGCGCCGTTCACGCTGACCCTCGAGGAGCGGTTGCGGCCGCTCTGAGGCGCGCGCCGGAATGCTGGTCTACGATCTGGCGACCCGCCGGCGGGTCCATCCGGCCACGGTCTGGGGCGGGCTGGTGCTGGTGGCGTCGCAGCCGCTCCGGCTGACGATCAGCGGAACGGCCGCGTGGACCGCGTTCGCGGCCTGGGCGACGGGGTGGTGAGACGGCCTTACCGGCGGACCGGCAGCTCGACCCAGCTCCGGTTGGACCACCGGACGGTGAGCGGCGCTCCCGCGTCGGCGATGGTCTCCTCGTTCACGTCCTTCCCGGTCCCGTAGTTGATCTGCTGCCCGGGATTTCGAATGCCGCTGAGCACCACCACGACGCGACTCCCGGCCCGGCAGCGATGGCTCGCCAGGCGGATGCTCTGGAGATCGAGGCGCTCGCGCTTGCCGGGGGTCAGCAGCCGGCGACGGGTGACGTCCGCCACGTAGCTGGCGCGCGACTGGTAGGGCGGGAGCTGCATGTAAGTCCCGTCGGTTCGAAGCTCGAAAACCGAGAGCGCGAAGTCGAAGTCGCGTTTGTTCGTGACCAGCTCGAGGTGGGCCCGGAAGAGGCCGCTGATCTCGGTCGCGGTCGGGAGTGGGTCGCTCTGGTAGACGACCGAGTTCAGCGTGTCGATCGCGGTGTCGGCGACGCCGCCGCCGGGCACGATTCGGGTGCTGTCGGAGCGATCGGCCAGGTCGACCGTGAGGGTGACCGAGGAGTCGCGCGCCGGCGGTGAGCTTCCGAGACGATGGAATGCGCCGCTCCGCTCGTGGCTCAGATAGAGGCGGAGCCTGGCATCGGCCATCGCGTCGATCGACGGCGCGTGCCTCCACCGGTTGGCGCCCACCACCTCGTAGTTGATCCGGTCGCTCAGCAGCCTGGGCCTGGGCCCACCCTTCAGGATCCAATCGAACCAGGGATAGCGCAGCTCGGCGAGCATGTCGATCCGCGCGACCGGATCGATCTCGTAGCCGCTCAGCATGGTGACGGTGTCGCCCAGCGCGTTCACCACGCCGCGTTGCGCGCCGAAGTGGTCGTAGGGGCCGATCACCAGGAAGTGCCGGGCCCGAGAGTCGTAGCGGTAGTGCTGGGTGAGATAGTGGACGGCCGCGCCGGGCCCGCCGAAGTAGTAGCCCGCAGTCTGCAGCACGGGA
This sequence comes from Gemmatimonadales bacterium, assembly GCA_036262935.1. Taxonomy (GTDB): domain Bacteria; phylum Gemmatimonadota; class Gemmatimonadetes; order Gemmatimonadales; family GWC2-71-9; genus CAVVWJ01. The sequence continues at coordinate 9,592 of DATAHW010000129.1, forward strand.
ATCCCGATCCGGGCGAACTCTTCCTTGTACGGGATCATCTCCCGCCAGTAGCGATCGTAGGACGGGTGCGCGATCCACTGGTGCCACACCGGATTGGGCGTTCCGTCGATCCGGTCCATGTCGCGGTAGGCCCGCCCGCTCGTGTACCACCGCATGGAGAGCCCGAACCAGCGGTCGCGCTGGTTGTAGGTGCTGTCGTCGAGCCATTTGTTGTCGGTGGTATAGAACGGCCAGGGATAGATGAAGTTCCAGACGATGTTCCCTTCCATCGGCACGTCGAGCCCGGGCGCGACCGGCGCGCCGACCATGATCGCCTTGAGCGCCGGCGGGCCGCGCTTCGCCGCCGCCCAGGGCGTCATGCCGGAGTAGCTGCCGCCGTACATCCCGACCTGCCCGTCGCTCCAGGGCTGCCGGGCGATCCAGTCGATCACCGCCGCCGCGTCGGCCCCGTCGTGGACGTAGGGCACCGGCCGGTCGGGGCTGCAGGCCTTGCCGCGGGTGAACCCGATCACGGCGGCGTAGCCGTTGGAGGCGTTCCGCCGGAGGTCGAGCAGCAGATTCGTGGTGTCGGCGTAGATGGTGAACTGGAACAGCGCGGGGATCCGGGCGGGACCCCGGCGCGGGTGCCAGACGGTGACGCAGACGGTGGCTCCGTCCGGTGTCTCGAGCGGGACGAGCGCGTCGATCACGTAGCGGCGGCCGTCGTCCTCCCGGAGGAGCGGCGCGGCGAGCGAGCCGATCTCGTGGTAGGTCCGGGCGACCTGGACGGCGCGGAGCCAGGCCACCGCATCCGCCAGGGCGATCGTGCTGTCCCGCGGGTCCTCGGGCGCCGGCGGCGGCGGCACGCTCAACGCGCGGGCGACCTGTGCCGCGGTGCGATCATCCATCCGGGCGAACCGCTCGCGGAAGGCGCGGGCGAACGCGTCGGCGAAGACGATGGCCGAATCGGACTGGAGCTGCCTGGCCGCGAGATAGATCTCGTACTGCGCGTCCAGCGCGCGCGTGACCGGCGTCGTGTCGCCCCGAGCGGCTTGAGCTTCGCGGAACCGGATCAGCGTCCTGCGAGCCTCTTCCGGGTGGCCGGCCAGGAGCTCGAGGCGGAACCGCTGGTCGAGCTGCGTGAGGGGGTTGCTGTCCCGGTAGCGCGCGGCGGCCTGGATGGCCAGGCGCGCGATCGCGGCGGGGCGGGTCGTCGAGTCGGCGAGAAGGGCAGGGGAGAGGGAGAGGCTCTGGGCGCCCATCGTCGAGGGTAGCAGGAGCGCCGATAGCAGCGTCGCCGCTCGGACCGCCGTCACGCCCCGGCCTGCGGGCGCTCCTCCGGACGGGAGACCACCCTCGCGTCGAGTCCCTCCACCTCGCGCCCGAGCTGCCGCGCAGCGCGTCGCGCAGCCTGCACCAGAGCGGCCTCGCCCGGTGCCGGCACCCCCTCGCACAGGATGACGGTGTGCACGTGCCGGACTCGGCCGCCGGCCCGTTCGGTGAATTCGACGGTGCGGCTCCCGACGATCCGGGGCGCGTCGCCCGCCGCATGGAAGTCAGGTATCGTCATCCCTCACCAGACCCGATCCCAGAAGAACACGTTCAAGAGCCCGGCGGCGTCCGTCGCGATGGTCCGGAGATACCAGTCCACCCGCGTCATCCTGTCGTGCGCCACGGCCGAGACCCGCCCGGCCCAGTCGATCTGCACCTCGTGCGGCGTTCCGTCGGGGTCGGTGTAGGTGTAGGCGAAGAAGCCGAGGTCGGCGCCCGCCTGGTCGTCGTTCTCGCGATAGGAGGTGAGGCAGAGTTCGCACAGCGCCGGCGCCGCGGCGAACTCGAGGTGGAAGCTGTGCCACACGGCGAGGTCGTCGTCCGACGCAGCGGAGAAGCGGTGGGTCAGCATGCCGCGCATGCCCGAATATGGGTGCCGGCGCTCCGCGGAGCCAGCCTCTTGCGCTTCCCGGGCCCGTTTCCCACAGTCTGTGCGTCAACGATTCGGCACCCCACGCAACACCGCCCAGCAAACGAGCCTGCCATGCCGACCAGGACCTCTACCCGCACACCGCGACTGTCGGAGCGGGACATAGCGAACCTGCCCACGCGTCCCTCCCAACCCGAGCTCGAGCAGCCCTCCGAACCCCCGGCCTCCGCGCCCGCCGCCCCCGCCATGCTCACCGCCGTCGGCGGCGTCGTCGTCGAGGAGCGGTCGGGAATTCCGCTGGCGGGAGTGACCGTCAAGTGGGGTCTGGCCGGCAACGCCCGGAAGACCGACGGCGCGGCCTTCCGGGAGCTCGGCGCCGCGGTGACCGACCGCGAGGGGAGGTTCCGCATCGAGCTCGGCGGCGATCCGGGCTCGCGCGACGCCGTGTGCCTGGCGCGGGGCGGCCGACAAGGGGAGGACGTCGTCTCGCTCGCCGACGAGCGCGGCCGGCTGGTGGGCCGCCCGGTGAAGGTGTCCGCCGAGACCCGCGAGATCGTCCTGCACCCGGCGCCGGAGAAGCCGGCCGAGCGGCAGTATCGGGCGCTCGGCGCCTGGCTCGCGACCAACCGGAAGGTGATGGTGCGCGATCTCGCCGGGCAGCTCGCGTCTCCCGACCGCGACAGCCCCGTGGCCGAATGGCCGGCGCCCGCCCGCGCCTCGGTGCTCCGGGAGCTGACCCAGGCGCTGGCCAACGAGGACCGCCGCACCGGCGAGGCGCTCGACCTCCTCTACCGGAACGACTTCGTCGAGACCACCGTGCTCGAGGCCGGCAACGTCCGCCGCGCCGTCACGGTGCTCAACGACCCCAAGCGCATCGGCGACCTCCTCCCCCTGCCGGGCCACAGCTTCCCCTGGCTCCAGCAGAGCGACCTCTCGCTCTACCGCGACTACCTGCGCGGCGTCTGGGTGGCGGCCGCGCAGCGGATGTACCAGGAAGCCACGTTCGCGACTCCGTCCGTCGCGGTGCTCGAGCGGCAGCTCGACGAACGGTTCGAGCAGGACTTCCACGTGATGGACGACTCGCCGGAGCCGGCGGCGCAGCTCCTCGTACCGCTGCTGACCCGGATCCTGCTGCGCTCCGCGGCGCGGGGAGGCATCGGGCTCACTGCCGCGGCCGTGCCGGCGCGGGGCGCGCAGTCGGACGAGGAGTACCTGGCGACGCTGATCGCCGCGAGCAAGTTGAGCCCGCGGGAGCTGCGCAACCGCTTCCGGGTGACGTTCGTCCGGCCCTCCGGCGAGACCACGAGCCTGCTCCAGCTCAACGTCGAGGCCCTGCTCGGTCTCCTGGCCGACACCTACCAGTCGCCCCAGGAGCCGTTCGACGCGGTGCCGCCGGCCAACGGGCAGGGGAAGCCGCTCATCTTCGGGCCCTACATCGGCCGGGCGCCGTTCTTCCTGGAGTACGAGGAATGGCTCGACCGGCAGCGCGGGTTCTATCCCGAGAACATCTACGACATCCGGCGCAGCATCCCCGACTTCAACGCCGACTACCGGACCAGCATCGCCGGGCAGAAGGCGATGAAAGGGCCGCCCCGGTGGGAAGGCGGGCAGGACTACTTCGCCGACTATCCCGACGAGAAGGCCGGCTCAGCCGGGTGGATCGAGACGCTCTTTGCGATTGCCGACCGGATTCGCGAAGGGCTGGAGAAGCTCGACCAGCAGCTCTACGCCGACGCGCTCCGGAAGTTCGACGAGGCCGACGGCCTGCTCTGGGCGGCCGCCAAGGCGTACGACTCGCGCTGGTTCCGGGACAAATTCTGGTGGTGGTGGAGCATCGGGAAGTGGAACCTGGACAACGAGGCGGGAAAGCTCTACCCCGACACCCGGGTGAGCCTGCTCGACCGGGCGAAGCTCAAGGTGACGACGCCCGAGCAGCTGGCGAGCTTCGAGAAGTTCTTCGATCCGCCCTACTACCCGGTGTGGACCGGGCAGATCGACAATGGCGACGAGGCGCGCGAGAAGAGCGTGGCCAAGGCCCGCACGCTCTACATCTACGACGTCTTCTACCTTCAGCTCGTGCTGCTGCCTTACCTGCGCTCGACGGTCTATTTCGCGCTGGGTGACTACGCGAGGGCCATCCATCTCCTGGCGCTGCTCACCGGCTACCCCGTCGGCATCGCCGAGACCACCAGCGCCGCCGGCTACGACCCCAACGGGCCGCGGCCGGCGTTCCCCAATCTGTACCGCGAGACCACGCTTCCGTACACCACACTGGTGGGCTTCGACGACGGCGCCTACACCGACCTCTCGCCGACGTTCCACGAGTACCAGCCGGGCCCGCCGGGATCGTACCAGCGGCTCGCGCTCGCCCCGTTCGAGCAGCGGTTCTTCAAGCTGGCGCAGGGCGAGGCGATGCTCGCCCTGGCCGACACGCTCTACCGCAACGACGATCCGTCGTCCATCCGGCGCGCCCGCGAGCTGTACAAGGGCGTGCTCTTCATGCACGGCGAGGATCCCGACATCGCGCCGCACTTCCCCCGCGGCGGGCCGTGGATGCCGCCGCAGGGCACCGACCCGCTGTGGAAGCTGCGGGAGAACCCGGCCAAGGTCTCGCAGACCACCCGCGCGTGGAAGGCGTTCTACCAGATCGAGCAGGGCCTCAACGCCTACGGCTATCGCGACGACATGGTCCCGGTGCTGCGCTACAAGCCGCTGAAGCAGGCGGCCGACCTCTTCGCCGCCTCGGCCAAGTCGGCACAGACCGACTTCCTGACCTACACGACGCGCTACGAGCAGGCGTTGATCGATCTCTGGCACACGCGGTCGCTGGTGAAAAAGGCCGAGGCGAGCGGCGGGATCGCCACGGAGCACGAGGCGATCGCCCAGGTCGGGGTGGACAAGGCCAAGGAGCAGGTGGCCGCGGTCCAGGCCCAGATCGCGGCCAAGCAGCAGGAGATCGCCGACAAGGACAGCATCTTCGAGCAGTTCAAGGACTACCTGGGTGGTGCCAAGGATGCGATCACCGGGATGGTTCCGCTGGCGCAGAAGGTGATGGCCGAAGATTCGGCGGCCGGCGCCGTGACCGGCGACCAGATGCTCGGCATCGCCAAGGCGGGGTTCTCGGGCGGCGCCTCGGGCGCCGAGAACGCGGCGGTCTCGACGCTCGGGAGCGGGATGGGGCTCATGGTGGGCTTCGGGACCTTCGTCTACGCGAGCTACACCTCGATGGAGGCGATGGAGGAGGCCGCCAACAAGCGGGGCGGCGAGCTCAAGGCGTTGCAGGAGGTCGCCCTGCCGGCGGCGCAGGCGCAGGTCCGGCTCAGGGAGCGGGACGTCGCGATCGCCAGGTACGAGTCGCAGATCGCCGCGGCCGACCTCGAGTTCGCCAGCACGCTGCTCCGGTTCCAGCAGGACCGGTTCCTCAACGCCGACTTCTGGAACAAGCTCACCCTGTTCGCCAACCGGCTCATGCGGCGCTATGTGGACCTGGGCGCGCGCACAGCCTGGATGGCCGAGCGGGCGCTGGCGTTCGAGCAGGGTCGGAGGATTCAGATCATCCGGCTCAACTACCTGCCGGCGGCGCTCCGCGGTGTGACCGGGGCCGACCGCCTGCAGGCCGACCTGGCGGAGCTCGAGGCCACCCGCATCCAGGGCATCCGGCTGGCGACGCCGGTCAAGCACACCATCTCGCTCGCCCGCGACTTTCCGCTGGCGTTCGGGCAGCTGGTGAAGACCGGCCGCTGCCGGTTCCACACCTTCGAGGCGGCGCTGCGCCGGGCGTACCCCGGAACCTACGCCTATCGCGTCCGGGCGCTCACGGTGGCGCCTGCGGCCTCCGAAGGGCCGCCGCCTCGCGGCATGTTGCGCAACCAAGGGGTCTCGCTGGTCTCCGATGAGCAGCTCGCCACCCGCGTGCTCCTGCGGTTCCCCGACGCGCTGGCGCTGTCGGAGTTCCGCCTGCGCGACGATCTGTTCACCTATGGGCTCCCGGGCGAGACGCTGATGCAGTTCGAGGGGAGCGGCTACGAGACCGATTGGCAGCTCGAGTTCCCCGTGGCCGCGAATGCCAAGGGACTCAGGCCGCTGGCCGACGTGCTGATCACGTTCGACATGCTGGCGTACCACTCGGAGGCCGCCGCGGCCGCGCAGGCCGCGGGAGCGGCGCCCGGCGTCTCGCGCGCCGTCATGCTCCCCGCGAGCGCGCTGGACCCGAAGGGACTCCACAGCCTCGTGGGTGCGGCCGACCCGGTGCGGATCACGTTCGACCCGGGCAAGCTCCAGCTCCCGCGGCAGGAGAGCGGGCGGCAGGTGACGAACCTCGCCCTCGTCCTGGTGGGCCGGACGACCAAGCCGCTGACGGCGCGGCTCACGGCGGGCAAGCCGGCGAAGACGGTCGCGTTCCAGATCTCGGACGGGATCGCGCTCTCGAACGCCGGGCCGCTGCAGGGGACCGCGGCGCCGCTGCCGCTCAACGGATTGGCGGGCAAGGACGTGGACCAGCCGTTTACGCTCGAGATCGATCGGGGCGGGGCGGGGGACGAGCTGAAGGCGCTCTACGACGTGGTGCTGTATCTGGAGTATCAGGCGGTGCTGTGATGGCGTGAGTCCGCGGAGGCGATCACCGCCGGTCGCGAAGGCGCGCGCATCGTTCCTGGGTCGCGTTGCTCGGGAGCGAGCGCTGCGTCTCCTTCGGCTGCGGCCCGCTCACCACATGCCGCGCCGACCCACGGCGTCTGCCCCCACGGCATCTGTCATCCCGAGCGAACGCGAGGGATCTTGCCCGGGAATGGGTCGAGCGCGGCGGCCAGTATCCTTCGGTTGCTCACCTCGCCGCCCCCGCCCCATCCAGCGCCTCCCGCACCGTCCGCGCGAGCTGGTGCGGCGTGAACGGCTTCTGCAGGAACGGCCGGCCCTCGGCCAGCATCCCGCGGCGGATCACGTCCTCGTCGGTGTACGCGGACATGTACACCACCGGGGTGCCCGGATGCTCGCGTGCCAGCCGGTCCCCGAATTCACCCCCGCTCATGTCCGGCAGCACCACGTCGGTCAGGACCAGGTCCACCGGCGGCTCCAGCGCCTCCAGCAGCCGGAGGGCCTCCCGCGCGTCGCGCCCCTGATGGCACGTGTAGCCGAAACTCCGAAGCGCCCGCACCGCCAGGGCGCGCACCAGCTCCTCGTCCTCCACCACCAGCACCGTCTCGCTGCCGCCCGCCAGCGGGAGCGGACGCTCCGGCTCGGGCGGCGCCTCGGGCGCGGCCAGGATCTCGGGCCAGTACACCTGCACCGTGGTGCCGCGGCCCGGCTCCGAGTCGGCCCACACGAAGCCGCCGCTCTGCCGGGCGGCGCCATACACGGACGAGAGGCCGAGCCCCGTGCCGCGCCCGGCCGGCTTGGTGGTGAAGAACGGCTCCCAGATGCGCTGCAGGACGGCCGCATCCATGCCGTGGCCGGTGTCGGTCACCGACAGCATCGTGAATCGGCCGGACGGCGCACGCTCGTCGGCGCCGCGCCACGCCTCCGCGCCGGCACCGACATCGACCGCGCCGGTCTCGATGGTGACGCGGCCGCCCTGGGGCATGGCGTCGCGAGCGTTGAGCACCAGATTCATCACGATCTGCTCGATCTGCCGCGCGTCCGCGTTCACCACGCCAGGCTCCGGGGTGAGCCGCAGCTCGAGCTCCACGTTCTCGCCCAGGAGCGGCGGGAGCAGCGGCTGCGCATGCCGAACAACCGTGTTGATGTCGAGCGGGCGCGGCTGGATCATCTCGCGCCGGGCGAAGGCGAGCAGCTGGCGGGTGAGGCCGGCGGAGCGGTTGGCCGCGAGCGAGATCTGCTGCACATCCGAGGCTCGCGGGTCGTCCGGCTCGAAGCTCCCTACGAGGAGGTCGGCGAAGCCCAGGATGGCGGCGAGCATGTTGTTCAGGTCGTGCGCGATGCCGCCCGCCAGCCGGCCCACCGCCTCCAGCCGGAGACTCTCCTGCAGGTGCTCCTCGGTGCGGCGGCGCTGGGTCAGGTCGAGCACCACGCCGGTGAACTGGAGCGGCGAGCCGGTCGCGGGGTCCGTCAGGCAGCGGCCCACCGACGTGAGCCAGTGGACGCTGCCGTCCGGCCAGACCACGCGGTACTCCGCCGAGTAGGGCGCGCACTCCCTGATGGCGCGCTGCCAGCGCTCGAGGGTGCGCTTGCGGTCGTCGGGATGGATCGCCTCGAGCCAGCGGGCCATCGTCACCGGCTCGTCCCCCTCGAGCCCGAACAGCATTCTCGCCCGCCGGTCCATCGAATCCAGGCCCGTGGCGTGGTCGTACTCCCAGGTACCGAGTCCCGCGGCCTCCAGGGCCGCCTCCAGCGCCTCCCGGTTCCGGCTGAGCTCTTCCTCCGTCTCCCGCCGCTCGGTCGCGTCGCGCAGCCGCCGGCCGAAACCGAGCAGGCGGCCCTCCCGGTCGCGCACTGCGGTGGTGGAGACCGAGCCCCAGAATCGGCTGCCGTCCTTGCGAACCAGCGCCCGCTCGATAGTGAACCGCCCGCGCCGGGCCGATTCGGCCAGGTCCGCGGCCGGCGCACCCCGCTCCCGGGCGTCCTGTGGATAGAGGTCGGCGGCGGTGGTCTGCAGAAACTCGGCCTTCTCATAGCCCAGCACGCGGCGGATGCCGGGGTTCCAACTGGTGGGCCGGCCTGCGGTGTCGAGCAGGATGATCGCGTAGTTCTCGACCTGCTCGAGCGGCGTCCGGAAGCGCTCCTCGGCACCGGGCCATTCCTCGCCGGCGGTCGGGGGCGTTGCGCACGAGGCGGCGCGCGCCGCCGCCCGCTCCCTGACGAGCAGGACCGTGACCACCGCGAACGCCACGAGCAGCAGCAGAAAGGGCAGGGCAAACGACACGGCGCCGACACCCCGGTGACGTGGGGGACCCCCATGCGGGCGGACGTCACACGTTCATATATAGGAATGGATGCCGGTGGCCACAATCACCTGGGGCCGAACAACTGTAGCACATGGCGGCCACTCCGGTGGCCATGGCCGGCGGGCTCCAGTTCGCCTACCTGAAGGCGGGAGAGCTAGATCAGGACAGTCGGCATGGCGCCGACAGTGCCGCTCACTTTCTCATGGGACCCCCTCATCGGTACGCTGTCGGGTGGTGCCGGAGTCGAGCAGCGCGAGGATGTTGGGATGCCGGAGCCGGGCCAGGTTCTGGCCCTGGAGCAGGAACCGCTGGGCGCGCAGGCGACGACCTCCGGGCGCATGATCTAGATCGCGACTGGACGGTCGTGCCTGCGGTCGCGGGCCCGGTAGACCATCGCCATGCCGCCTTGGCCTAGCGCCCGATTCACGGAGTAACGATCGCCCACAGTGTTCGGCCAGGGGCCGGCGCGCTTCCATCGGCGAAGCATGCAGGAAGCAATGAGCTTTGCAGATTTCGATGCCGGTCGCTTGCCGACCCCGCGTGCTTGCTCTTGGCATCGAAGTGGTGCTTCGGCAACCGCACGACAATCGGTTGCGCCGTCCCGCGGCAATGGGATGATCCCAGGTCTGGACGGTCGTGGTACCCTGTCGCATGGCTGCCCCTTGTCATTCTCCCGCCGCCGAGACGAACGTATGGGCATGGCCGCACCCCGCTATTACACCGCTGACACGGTCCGCGCGCTGCCGGACGACGGCAACCGCGACGAGGTCGTGTACGGCGACCTGCTGGTCACCCCGGCGCCGCGGCTGTGGCATCAGGTCCTGGTTCAGCGCTTGGGTCTGGGGCTCGGAAACTATCTCGAGCGTGAGCGCGCGGGAGTGCTGCGCACTGCCCCGGCCGACATCTCGTGGGGCCCCGACGTGCTGGTCCAGCCGGACGTGTTCGTGACGGACCTGAACGAAGCCCGGACCCTGGAGCGAGATCCGCACGCTCCTGCTCGTCGCCGAGGTGCTGAGTCCGTCCACCGGCCGCGGCGACCGCGTCCTCAAGCGCCTGCGTTATCGGTAAGCCGGCGTTCCGCTGTATTGGGTGGTGGACGGAGACGCCCGGTCGGTCGAAGTCCGGACTCCAGCCGACGACTTCCCGGCCGTCGAGGGCGAGCGGCTCGTCTGGCACCCGCCGGGCGCGCGGGAGCCGTTCACGCTGGGCCTCGAGGAGCTGTTGCGCCCGCTCTGAGGAGCCTGTCCTCTCCATTACCTTCGGAAAGGAGCACCAACGACAGGAGGGTGACCATGTTGGAGCGACTGCAGGACCTGCCCGCGGGGATCGACGGTGTGAAGGCGGTGGGCCGGGTCTCGAAGGAGGACTATGAGCGGGTGTTCGATCCCCTCGTAGACGGCGCGCGGCGCGAGGGCCGTCGAATCCGCCTGCTGTACCAGGTCGGCCCCGAGTTCGAGGGGTTCAGCCCGGGCGCTGCCTGGGAGGACGCGAAGCTGGGGCTTGCCTCGCTCCGGCTGTTCGACGGATTGGCCGTCGTGACCGACGTCGGCTGGATCCGGGAGTCCACCCGCCTGATCGGGTTCCTGATGCCGTGTCCCGTGCGGGTCTTCGGCAACGGCCAGCTCGCGGAGGCCGTCGAGTGGCTGCGCTCGCTGCCCGAGGGACCGGCGGTGTCCCACCGCCTGCTGCCCGAGCGCGGCGTGCTCGTGGTCGAGGTCCGGCAGGCGCTCCGCGCCCAGGATTTCGATGCGCTCGCCGCCACCGCCGACAACTGGATCGAAACTCACGGTGAGCTCCAGGGCATCGTCATCCACGCCCGCGCGTTCCCCGGCTGGGAGAACCTCGCGGGCCTGATCCGGCACGTGCGGTTCGTACGCGACCACCAGCGCCGGGTGCGCCGGGCGGCGCTCGCGTCCGACAGCCGGCTGGCGGACCTGGCTCCGCGGCTCGCCGAGCACTTCGCGCAGGCCGAGGTCCGCCGCTTCAGCTACGACGCGCTCGACGCCGCCATTGCCTGGGCAGGGGGCGCGGACGTGAAGGCGGGGGAGCCCGCGGCGCAGCCCGCCGGCGGCTGAGCGGGCACGAGTCTCATCGGATGACCAGCGGTGCGGTGAGAACCACCTGAACGGGCGTCCGAGCCGCGACCACGACATCTTTCGTTGACGTCTGCGATGCAACGGCAGCGCCGGCGGCGGCCCCGACGACTCCGCCGATCACCGCACCCTTGGTCTTGCCGGTGACGACCCCGCCGACCACGGCGCCGCCCGCCGCGCCGACCCCGACCTTGGCTGCATCCTCCCCGGTCACACCGCGGCCCCTGAGCTCGTAGGGCACCGACTCGATCCTGGCTTCGAGCTTCCGGGCACGCCCGTCGACGGTGATCGAGTCGGCTAGGATCTCGATCGCGCCTTTCCCATGCCCGCGGGCCGCCATGATGCGGGTGACGGTGAGACGGAGCGGTGATCCAGCCCCCACCAGAACCTCTCCGTTAGGTCC
>DATAHW010000130.1:0-12539 GCA_036262935.1 Gemmatimonadales bacterium
GGCTGATGGCGGAGGCGCGGGAGATCGTGGGGCGCGTGCTCGGCACCTGAGCTGGCGCGCCTGACTACTTCACCGACTTGCCACCGTCGCCTGCTCGGGGCTCATGTACCGCGGCGTGCCCAGGCTCATGCCGGTTTGCGTCAGGCGCTGTCGCCGGCGCGCGAAACGGCGAGCGCGATCCCGAAGTCCGCCACCAGGGCGTGGCCGTCGTGCAGAAGGATGTTGTCGGGCTTGATGTCCCGGTGGATCACGCCGTGGCGATGGGCATAGTCGAGCGCCGAGGCGACTTCGGTCGCGATGCCGAGTGCATCGGGAATCGGGAGCTGCGTCTCGCGGTGCAGTCGCGCCCGGAGCGACTCGCCCTCGACGAACGGCATCACGTAATAGAGGAACCCGTCGGCCTCTCCCGAGTCGTGCAGCGGCAGGATGTGAGGAGGCTGCAGATTGGCGGTGAGTTTGATCTCGGCCAGAAAGCGCTGGGCCCCCAGCATGGCCGCGAGTTCCGGACGCAGCACCTTGATCGCCACGAGCCGGTCGTGCCGACGGTCATGCGCCAGGTAGACGGTGGCCATCCCGCCTTGCCCCGAGCTCGCGCTCGAAGAGGTAGCGGGCAGCCAACGCCTGCACGAGGCGTTCAGGCGCGGTGGTCATGGGCATCCGGGCGTGGGGTTCCCAACAATAGGACGGCCCCCACTGCTCCGCCAGCCGATCCCTTTGGTAATTCGCCGCCGGCGGCGCGCGATGCGGCCACCAGCGTGCCGGCGTCCATCCGCCGATCCACGGCCGTGAACAGCCAGACCGCCGCCGCCGCGAACCCGAACAGCGAGCCGGTGGCCAGCGCCGCCGGCCACCCCAGCCACTCGACCGTGAGCGGGACCGCGACCGCGCCCATGCCGCCGACGAGGTTGCCGCCGGTGTTGAGCACGCCGCACGCCGCGGACGCTCGCCGGCCGGACACCGCGATCGTTCCGGCCCAGTAGATCGGATCGGTGAACTGTTGCGCGCCCAGACAGAGCGACAGCAGGATCACCACGGCAAGCGGGCCGGGCGCCATGGCCGCCCCCGCCAGAAACACACCCGAGAGCGCCATCCCCACGGCTCCCGGAATCCGGCAGGCCCACCGAGCGCCGAGCCGCCGCCAGAGGCGATCACACACCCAGCCGCCGAACACCGCGCCGAATGCGCCGGTGATCCAGGGGGCCGCCGCGTAGACGCCGCCCTCGAGCAGCTTGAGCCCGCGGCTCTCGATGAGGTAGATGAACAGCCAGTTGAAGAAGAAGTAGAAGACGTAGTTGCTGCAGAAGTACCCGAACGTGAGCAGCAGGACCTGAGGGTCGCGGAGGACGGCGCGCCACGCACCCGCCTCGGCCGGCTCGGCGTCCGCCGGGGGGCGGCCGGCGTCGATCAGCTCCCGCTCCGCCCGGTTTACCCGCGGATGCTGTGCCGGATGGTCGCGCCCGTACCACCACCAGATCACCGCGAGCAGCAATGCCAGGGGCGCCGTCAGCAGGAAGGACTGCCGCCAGCCGTAGCGCTGGGTGAGCGCGGCGATCACCACGCCCGTGGCGGCGCTCCCGAAGGTCAGGCCGGCATTCTGGAGCGAGTTGGGAAGCGCCCACCCCGAGATGGGGAACCAGTTGCAGGTGGTGCCGCCGCCGATGACCGGAAAGAGCGGCGCCTGCGCTGCACCCATCAGGAACCGGAGCGCGAGCAGCAGGAGCAGTACCGCGGTGGTCGAGAGCGCCGCCGACGCGGGCATGAGGCCGACGAGGAGGTTGAGCACGCCCCAGAGCACCGCCATCCCCGCCAGCGCGCGCCGCGCGCCGATCCGGTCGCCGATCACGCCGCCGGGAAACTGGAAGAGGGCGTAACCCCACGCGAAGCTGCCGAGCACGAGGCCGAGCTGCACCGGGGTGAGCCCGAGATCGGCGGCCATCGGTCCGCCGGCGATGCTCATGTTGGTGCGCAGCAGATAGGCCACGAAGCTCGCGATGGTGAGCAGCGCGCAGATGTTCCAGCGGACCGCGGTGGGCCGGTCGGCCGGCAGCGCGGCGGGCAGCGAGGCCATGGGGACTATTCTACCTCGTCGATCGATCGGGGCCAGTCTTCACGCAGGATACGCGAGAGCGCCCGGTCCGCGAGCAGCCGGCCGCCGGTCTGGCAGCGGGCGCAGTAGTTGGTCTCGTTGGCCGCGTAGCGGATCCGCTGCACCGGCGTGCCGCAGTCGTGGCACGGCTCGCCGTACCGGCCGTGTACCGCCATCCCCTCGCGAAAGGCCGTCACTTTTTCCGGAAAGCCGTCACCCGCCTCGGCGCGGAGCCGCGCGGTCCAGTCGCGGAGGGTGGCCTGCGTGGCGGCGAACAGCCGGCCGATCGCCTCGGCATCGAGCTTCCGCGTGAGCGCGAGCGGGGAGAGCCGGGCGCGGTGCAGAATCTCGTCTGAGTACGCGTTGCCGATTCCGCTGAAGAGGCGCGGGTCGGTGAGCGCACGCTTGAGCGTGTGGTTCTCCGCGACGAGCCGGCCGGCGAAGGTCTCGCAGTCCACCTCGAGAACCTCGAGCCCACCCCGGTCGAACGCCCGGAGCGCGTCCTCGCCCGCAACCAGGTGCAGCGAGGCGCGCCGGGTGCTCCCCGCCTCGGTCAGCAGCAGGATGCCGGTGGGAAACTCGAGCGCCGCGAGCGTCCCCTTGCCGGTCGCCGCCGCTCCCGCAGGCCGCCACCGGAGTCGCCCGGCGATCATGAGGTGGATGACGAGGAACCGCTCCCCCTCGAGCTCGAGCACGATCCGCTTCCCCATCCGCCGCAGCCCGATCACCCGCAGCCCCTGGACCTCCGCCGGCGGCGGCGTGACCGAGCGCAGCACGAAGGGATTCGTGATTCGGAGCCGCTCGAATCGCTGCCCGCCGATGCGCGGAGCGAGGCAATCGAGATAGACGGAGATGTCGGGCAGCTCGGGCATTGGTCACACTTGCGGGGCTCAGGGAGCGCGAAAGTTGGCCGGTAGCAGACTGTCATCCCGAGCGGAGCGAGGGGTCCAGCCGGGCCGAGGTCGGGCGAGGTGGAGCAGATCCCTCGCTCCGCTCGGGATGACAGTCCCGCTTACCGCCGCCCACTCACCCCTCACCTCTCACCCCTCACCGCTCACCGCTCACCGCGCACCGCTCACCGCTGACTTCTCACCGCTACCCCTCCACTTCCCCCCCACGAACGTCCCCGCGATCACCTCGTTCCCCGCCCCGAAGACCAGCGCCTCCAGCAGCCGCGCCCGAGGCACCTCGGCGAGTGCCGGGGCGTCCAGATCCACCGCCGCGAAGTCCGCCCAGCTTCCCTGGGCGATCCGCCCCGCGGCAATCCCGAGCGCACGGGCGCCGCCCGCGGTGGCCGCGTCCAGCAGCGTGGGCGCGACGTTTCCGGCCGGATCGGGCAGCGCTCCTCGGAGCTCGTCCCGGAGCCGCTGGCCGTACTCGAGCCAGCGCATCTCCTCGAGCATGGCAAGCCGGTTGTTGCTGTCCGTGCCGATGGCCAGGCGGCCCCCCGCCGCGTGCGCCCGCGAAAGCCGCGGGATGCCGTCTCCCAGGTTCCCTTCGGTGAGCGGGCAGAGGCAGGCGCTGCCGCCCGACGCCAGAAACCGCTCCATGTCATCGTCCGAGGTGTGAGTGCAGTGCACCGCGGTGAACGGCTGCCCCTCGACCGCGTCCAGGATCAGGGCCATCGGGGTCCGGCCGTATGCGGCGAGCGACTCCTCGATCTCGCGGCGCTGCTCCTCGACGTGCAAGTGCACCGGAAGCACCCGGCGGCGCGCCTCGCCGTGGAGCAGGCGGATTTCCGCCGGGCTGGCCGCGCGGATGCTGTGCGGCGCGATTCCGAGCGTCTGGGTCTCCGGCACCAGCACGCCCGCAAGCCGGTCCACCTGGCGCCAGAACCCGTCCGGCGACGGGGTCGCGAAACGGCGCTGCGCGCCCTCCAGCGGGCGACCCGGCGCGCCGGTGGCGTAATAGCTGTAGAGCAGCACGAGGCGAATGCCCGCGTCGGCCGCGGCCTCGAGCACGGCGTCGTCCAGCGCGAAGTCGCCGTCGCGCTCGTGGTGCAGGTAGTGAAACTCGCCGACGGTCGTGATGCCCGCGTCGCGCATCTCGGCAAAGGCGCGGGCGGAGAGCCGGCGCATGGTGTCGCGGTCGAGCGAATCCACCAGCGCGTACATCGCCTCGCGCCAGCTCCAGAAGCTGCCTGCGCCCGCCGGAAAGGTTTCGCCCCGGCCACGGAGACCCCGCTGGAACGCGTGCGAGTGCGCATCCACAAACCCGGGGAGGAGTGCCACGCGGGGCAGCCGGGTACTGTCCGGGCGCCCGAGCGTCCCCACCTCGGCGATGCGCCCCTGCGCATCCACGACGACCTGCACGTGGGGCGCGAACTCCGCGCCGGTCCAGGTCAGCTCAGCCTCGAGCACCCGACTCATGCCCGCACGCAGCTCCGGTCGATCAGCTCGTCCAGCACCTCGCCCGCGCGGCGGAACTCCGCCACCGGAAGAAAC
This sequence comes from Gemmatimonadales bacterium, assembly GCA_036262935.1. Taxonomy (GTDB): domain Bacteria; phylum Gemmatimonadota; class Gemmatimonadetes; order Gemmatimonadales; family GWC2-71-9; genus CAVVWJ01. The sequence goes on from DATAHW010000130.1 coordinate 4,531, forward strand.
TCGTTCGGCCGGTGCGCCACCTCGATGCTGCCGGGCCCGAACAGCACACAGGAAAAGCCGGCGCGCTGGAGCCACCCGGCGTCGGTGGCGAACATGACGCTATGCGAGCCGCGCTGGCCGACCAGCTCGCACAGCGTGCGGTGTATCGGGACATCGGCGTCGGCGATCATCGCCGGGCTCTCGCTGATCTGCTCGAGCGTGAACGGCTCATCGACCGCCGCGCGGACCGCCCGGGTCACACGCTCCAGCATCGCCGAGGCCTGCATCCCGGGGAGGAGCCGGATGCCGAGCTGCATGTCGCAGTGGTCGGGGATCACGTTGACCGCGCTGCCGCCCGAGACGGTGCCCACGTTGAGCGCGGCGAACGGCACGTCAGGGAACTCTTCGGCGTGGGGCGGCCGCTCCGCTTCCAGCTCGCGCCGGAGAGCCGAGAGCGCCACGATGGCGCGCGCGGCGGGCTCGACGGCGCTTCGGCCGAGATGCGGATAGCCCGAGTGCGCCGCCTGGCCCCGGAAGCCGAGTCGGAGGCGGAGCATCCCCTTGTGCGCGCGGACGACGCGGAGGCTGGTCGGCTCTCCGATGACGACGTCCCGCGGCAGCCGCGCCGCCCCCGGGAAGGTCTCGGCGAAATGCCGGGCGCCGAGCGTCCCCACTTCTTCGTCGTAGGTGAACAGCAGGGAGAGCGGGCGGTGGAAGGCGGCGACGGGGGCGGCCAGTCGGTTGGCGGCGAGCGCGAGGAAGCCTTTCATGTCGGCGGTGCCGCGGCCCACGTAGCGGTCGCCCGCGTCGGCCATGCTGAACGGGTCCGAGCGCCACTCGGGCTCCGCCGCGGGCACCACGTCCATGTGGCCCGAAAGGACGAGGCCCGCGCGGTCCTCGCGCTCGGGCCCCACGCTCAGGGCCAGGTTGGTCTTGGCGCCATCCGGGGAGAGCTGCCGGACGATGCGCACGCCCGGGCGCTCGAGATAATCGCAGAGGAAATCGGCCAGCGGCAGGTTGCTCGCGGAGCTGGTCGTGTCGAAGGCGACGAGCCGGGCCAGCAGCGCGCGATCATCCAGCCGCGGGCGCGGATGCGTCAGGTCCCCGCCTCCGTGGAGAGCCGTGCCAGCCGGCCGCGCACCTCGCGGACGCCCGGCTGGAGCTCGGGGTCGGCGTCCTTCCACAGCTCGACAAAGCGGCGGTAGCGCTCGGCGGCCTTCGCGCGATCGCCCTTGGCCTCGTAGAGCTCGCCGGAGCGTTTGAGCGCCGGCGCGAGCTCGAATGCATCGAGATTGAAGCGGCGGAGCCCGGGCGTGGTGACGCCCCGATCGTAGAGCGCGATGGCCGAGTCGGTCTGTCCCGCCTGGTCCGCCATCCGGGCCATGTCGAAGAAGCCGCACGCGCTGCATTCACCGAAGACGTCGCGCCAGGAGCGGTAGGCGGCGGCGGCCTCCGCCGGGCGGTGCTCGGCCTCCGCCAACGCGCCGGCGGCCAGGGGCGCCATGCGGTTTCCCCGGCGCAGTCCTTCCGGGACCGAGGCTTCGAACTCACGGGTCAGGCGCCGGGCCAGCTCGGGATTCCCGAGCCTGGCGTAGGCCATGATCAGGATCGGATAGGGCCGGTCCAGCACCGGAATCGGGGCAAGCGGATGCCGGGCGAGCGCCGCGTTGAGCGTTGCCAACCCGGAATCGGCGCGACCGCGGAAGTCGAGGTCCAGAAGCCCGAGCTCCGCGGCACCCGCCAGGTACTCCCCGAACGCGCCTCGACGCTCGCTTTCGTCCATGTTGGCGCGCAGATATCGCTCGGCGTCCCGCAGCTTGCCGGTGAGGCGGCTCACATGCGCCAGCTCGAGGCTCGTGTTGGCCTGCCAGCCTGGACTCGCCGACTGGGCCGCGCGGAGCTCGGTCAGCAGGCGGACGCCCGCCGCATAGTCCCCGCGTGCCATGGCGACGAGGGCCCGGTCCTCGAGCAGGAAGGGACTCGCCGGGGCCGCGGCCGCGTAGCGGGTCAGCGTGGCCGCGGCCGCGTCGAAGTGTCCCTGGGCAACCTGGGCCTGGAGCGCGTTTTCGAAGAAGGCAGCGTTGTGCCCGAGGTCCATCGCCCGAACGGCCAGGCTCTCTCCCGCCGCCCACTGCCGGGCCGACTGCAGCGCGACGGACAGGTTATTGAGCGCCACCGTGTTGTCGGGGTCCACCGCCAGCGCCGCGCGGTAGGCGGCGGCGGTTTTCGCGGGATCGTAGGTCACCCATTGGTAGTAGTACCCCGCAGTGAGGTCGCCCTCGAGCTCGGGCAGCCGGTCCCGGTGGGCAAAGGCGCGTGACGCGGCGGCCACCTGGGCGGCGTCGTTGCCGCCCATGTTGCCGAAGATGACGGCCAGCTTCCGGTAGGCCATCGCGAAGCCGGTATCGAGCGTGACGGCCTCCTGCAGCAGCGGCACGGCCGCCTCGGGCTTGCCCTCCTCTTCCAGCCGGAGCGCCTCGGAATACTTCCGAAGCGCGGTCAGCGACCCGGTGGTCACCTGCTCGAGCGGCGGATTCCCGCGAATCGAGACGAGCGACTCGCCCACGCGTTCGCGGAGCCGCTTCGACAATCGATCGATCGCGCCGAGCAGCTCGTCCTCGCCCCGCGCCGTTTCGCGCGACGCCGTCAGCACGCGGCCGTCGGAGGCGTTGATGAGGCTGGCGGACAGCACGTAGCCCTTGCCCACGGGATCGATCTGCCCACTCACCACGCCCTTGATGCCCTCCCGCTGCGCCAGCTCGCGCGCGAGCGCGACGGGCAGGGCCGAGCTGCCGGGCCGCTCCATCCGCCGGAGCGCATCGCCGATGGCGGAGGCGTCGATCAGCCGGACCGTGGGCGACTGACTCAGGTCCACCCGGAGCGCCTCGGTCAGCGACGGGCCCAGGGTCGAGTCCGCGCTCCGGTTCTCGAAGTCGGCGAGCACCAGCGGCTCGCGATCCTTCAGTACCCCCGAGGCGACCAGGGTGCCTACGGGTCCGACGCCCATCACGCGCATGACGGTGTAGCCGGCCGCCACGAGGGCCAGGCAGGCGAAGCCGAGGGCGCCGCCGAGGAGCGCACGCCGCCAGGTGAACAGCCGCGCGAGCCCGACAGCCGGGGTCGGGATCCGCAGCCCGGTCGTCCGTGCGACGGCGCGCTCGCGCTCGCGGAGGCCGGTCACCAGCATGACCGGGAGCCCGGCGAGCAGCAGCGCGACGGCACCGTAGAGCACCCAGTCGGGGAGCCCGAGGCGCTGAACGGCGGTCCACACGATCCCGATCACGATCAGCGAGGCCAGGGCAAAGAGCGCCACCACCCGCGCCGGATGCCCCCGCCGGATCGCCTTCTCGGTGCCCGTTGAGATGACCGTCGCTGCCGTGACCGGCGCCGTCCCGCCGCTCGGCGTGTTCATCGCGTCGAGTTGCGGCAGGACCTCGGCCGCGCTCTGCCACCGGTCGGCCGGCCGCTTCTCGAGGCAGCGCATGACGACGGCGTTGAGTGCGGGTGGGATCGTCCGGCGGTGCTGCGCCACGGGCTCGGGCGCCTGGGTGATCTGCGCGGCGAGCATCGCCTGGGCCGTCGGCGCGGTGAACGGCGGGCGGCCCGCCAGCATCTCGTAGGCCAGCGCGCCCACGGCGTAGATGTCGGCCCGATGGTCCACGTGGGGATCGGCCACGGCCTGCTCGGGCGCCATGTAGGCCGGCGTGCCGAGCGCCACGCCGAGCGACGTGAGCGACGAGCCTCCGCTGGAAGCGCTCACCGCCTTGGCCACGCCGAAGTCGGTGACCACGGCGTGGCCTTCGGACAGCAGGATGTTGTCCGGCTTGATGTCCCGGTGCACGACGCCGTTGCGGTGGGCGTAGGCCAGCGCGTCGACCACCTCGCGGAGCACGCGCACGGCGTCCACCACCGGCAGCTCGCCCTCGCGCGCGAGCTTGATCCGGAGCGACTCGCCCGAGATGAACGGCATGACATAGTAGAGGAGATCGCCGGAGGCGCCGGCGGTGAGGAGCGGCACGATGTGCGGGTGCTGCAGCCGGGCGGCGAGCTGGATCTCGCGCTCGAAGCGCTCGATGTTGACGGCGGCGCCCATCTCCGGCGGAAGCAGCTTGATGACGACCTGCCGCCCCAGCCGGGTTTCCTCGGCCAGGAAGACGCGGCTCATCCCGCCGCCGCCCAGCTCTCTCAGGATGCGGTACTGCGCACCGACCGCGGCCTGGAGCCGTTGCTGGAGATCGATCGTCTGCTCCTGAGGGGGCACGCCCTAAACTAACTCAGTCCCACCAGCTCCGCCCAGCCATCGGGGTCCACGCTCGCGCCGCCCACCAGCACGCCGTCCAGTTCGGGCCGGGCGAGGAGCGCCGGCACGTTGCCGGGATTGACGCTGCCGCCGTAGAGGATCCGGACGCGCGCCTGCACGCCCCGGCGGGCGATGGTGAAACGGATGAGCTCGTGAACCTGCGCGGCATCGTCCGGTGTGGCGGTCCGGCCGGTCCCGATCGCCCACACCGGCTCGTAGGCAACGACCAGCCGGGCCCAATCATCCGCCGACACCCGCTCGAGCAGCGGCGCGAGCTGCCGGATGATGACCGCCTCGGTGCGGCCGCCTTCGCGCTCCGCCAGCGTCTCGCCCACGCACACGAGCGGGGTCAACCCCGCGTTGAGCGCGGCCGCGGTCTTCCGGGCCACCTGATCGTCGGTCTCGCCGAACAGGTGGCGCCGCTCCGAGTGGCCCACGAGCGCCGCCGTGGCGCCAGCCTCCTGCACCATCGGAAGCGACACTTCGCCGGTGAACGCTCCCTTCAGCTCCCAGTGAATGTTCTGCGCCCCGACCACGATGTCGGGCCGCGCCCGGACTGCCTCGCTCACGGCCGCGAGCGACACCGCCGGCGGGAAGAACCACAGGCTCCGGCCTTCCAGCGGCGAGGTGATCTCCAGGAACCGCTCGAGAAAGCGGCACGCCGCGGCGGGGCCGAGGTTCATCTTCCAGTTGGCGGCGTAGATGAGCGGGCGGAGGGCCATCGGCTCAGGCCTCGTCGAGCGCGGCGACGCCGGGCAGCGGCTTGCCCTCGAGGAACTCGAGCGACGCCCCGCCGCCGGTGGAGACGTGGCTGATCCGGTCGGTGAGCCCCGCCTGCGCCACCGCGGCCGCGGAGTCGCCGCCGCCGATCACGGTGGTGGCGCCGCCGGCCGTGGCATCGGCCATCGCGTACGCCACGGCCAGCGTGCCGTGGTCGAGCGGCGGGGTCTCGAACACGCCCATCGGCCCATTCCACACCACCGTCCCCGCGCCGCGGATCCGTTCGGCGAACGCGCGTTCGGTGGCGGGATCGATGTCGTACATCGCCCACCCGGGCGGGATGGCGTCGCGGGACACCGCCCGGGTCTCCGCGCCCGGCTCGAGCCGCTGGGCGATCACCGCGCCGCCCGGGAGCACCAGCTTGTCGCCGGCCTTGGCCATCAGTTGACGAGCCATGTCGAGCCGGTCCTCCTCCACCAGGGACGTGCCGGTCTCGAGGCCCATGGCGCGGAAGAAGGTGCAGGCCATCGCGCCGCCGAGCAGAATGGCGTCCACGCGCGGCAGCAGCGCCTCGATCAGGTCGATCTTGCCGCTGATCTTCGCGCCGCCCAGCACGGCCACGAACGGGCGTGCCGGCTGATGCAGCGCTTCGCCGAGATAGCGGAGCTCCTGCTGCATGAGGAAGCCCGACACCGCCGGCTTGAGAATGCGCGCCACGGCTTCCGTGCTGGCGTGAGCGCGGTGGGCCGAGCCGAAGGCGTCGTTCACGTAGAAGTCGCCCAGCGCCGCGAACCGCTCGGCGAGGGCGGGATCGTTCCGCTCCTCGCCGGGATAGAACCGGGTGTTCTCTCCGAGAGCAACACCGCCCCGCGGGAGCCTGCGGGTGGCCGTGACCGCGGCCTCGGACGCGGGGTCCGAGAGAAACACGACCGGCGCGCCGAGCAGCCGCTCGAGCTCCCGCACGACCGGCTGCATCGAGTACCTGGGGTCGGGACCGCCCTTGGGCCGGCCGAGATGCGAGAGCAGCACGACGCGCGCTCCGCGATCCCGAAGGTACTCGATGGTCGGCAGCGCCGCACGGACGCGCGTGGCGTCGGTGACGACACCGTCCTTGATCGGGCAATTGAAGTCCACCCGGACGAGCGCCCGCTTCCCCTCGATCGCCGCGGGGTCGAGCGACTCCAGCGTCCGCTTCACAGACGCTGGCCCACGTAGCGGAGCAGGTCCACGCAGCGGGCGGAGTAGCCCATCTCGTTATCGTACCAACTGGTGATGTTGACCAGCGTCCCGGCGACGACGTTGGTCGAGAGCGCGTCGATGGTGCTCGATTGCAGCGAGCCCACGTAGTCCACCGAAACGAGCGGCTCGTCGCTCACCGCGAGCAGGCCCTTGAGCGGCCCGCTCCTGGCCGCCTCGCGGAACGTCGTGTTCACCTCGTCGGCGGAGGTGGCCCGCTCGACCGTGCAGGTGAGCGCGACGACCGACACGTCCGGCGTCGGCACGCGGAGCGAGACGCCGTCGATCTTTCCCTTCACCTGCGGGAGCACCAGCGCCGTGGCCTTGGCCGCCCCGGTGGTGGTGGGGATGATCGAGACCGCCGCCGCCCGCGCGCGCCGTAGGTCCTTGTGCGGCAGGTCGAGGATCTGCTGGTCGTTGGTGTAGGAGTGGACCGTCGTCATGAAGCCGTTCACGAAGCCGAACCGGTCGAGGATGACTTTGACGATGGGCACCAGACAGTTCGTGGTGCAGCTCGCGTTGGAGATGATATCGTGCCTGGCCGGATCGTACGACTCGTGATTGACGCCGTAGACCACGGTGATATCCTCGTTCTTGCCCGGGGCGGAGATGATCACCTTCCGGGCCCCGCCCTCCAGGTGGAGCGCCGCCTGGCTCCGCTCGGTGAACCGGCCGGTGGACTCGAGCACCACGTCGACACCCAACTCCTTCCAGGGAAGCTTGGCGGGGTCCTTTTCCGCCAGCACGCGCATGGCATCGCCGGCGACGATGATGGCGTCCTTTTCCGCCACCACGTCGCCGGGGAAACGCCCGTGCACCGAGTCGTACTTGAGCAGATGGGCGAGGGTCGCCGTGCTGGTGATGTCGTTCACCGCGACGAAATCGATCTCCTTGGCCCCCATGGCCTGCGCGGCCCGGACCACGTTGCGGCCGATGCGGCCGAAGCCGTTGATGCCCACTCGAATAGCCATCATTTCTCCGTCGTTGGGTTCTCTATGCCGGCGCTACCGGCGGCTCGGCCCGGGCAAAGGTGACCGCGTCCACGCTCGCGGCACCAGCGCGGCCGAGCGCCGCGCCCGCCTCCGCGAGGGTGGCGCCGGTGGTAAAGACATCATCCACGAGCACGCACGCGAGTCCGCCTACCGGCCGCGCCTCGAACGCGCCGGCCACGTTCGCCTGCCGGCCCTCGGGCGTCAAAGCGGTCTGGGTGCGGGTCTCGCGCCGGCGCGCCAGCAGGTCGGTGCGCACCGGCCGGCCGATGAGCCGGCCCAGCGCGGCGGCCATGCGCTCGCTCTGATTGTAGCCGCGCGTCCGAAGCCGCCGGGCGCCGAGCGGGACGGGTATCAAGCATACCCGGCCGGTCAATGGCTCGAGCCCGCGCATCGCCTCGGCCAGCGCGCCGGCCACCCGCCACCATCCCTCGTACTTGAGCCGGTGCACCGCATTCCGTGCCGTGCCCCGGAGCCAGACCGCGCTCCGTACCCGGCCCAGGCCCTTGGGCCAGCCGGTGCAGAGCCGGCACTGCAGGTCGCCGAAGGCCGGCTGGCCGCAGCGTGCGCACCAGGGCGCGGCGACCGGCTCCCAGCGGGAGCGACAGAGCCCGCACACCAGCGCGTCGGCTTCCCTGGCGGGCACCGGCGCCTCGCACAGCAGACAGGTGGGCGGCAGGAGCCAGCGCTCGACCCCCGCCAGCGCCTCAGCGAAGGTGGTCATTGACCGCGGCGCGCATGACCTCGACCGGCGCGCATACCCCGGGGAACCAGCGCTCCAGCGA
>DATAHW010000131.1:0-5370 GCA_036262935.1 Gemmatimonadales bacterium
GTGCCACGATGGGCAGCTACGCCGTGGAGCAGTTCGGCATCCGCGGCTTCGAGGGGATCACGCTGGCCAACGTGTCGGCGCGGATGCGCGCCTTCGAAGACCTCACCCGCGTGAGCCTGGCCGAGGAGCTGGCGTGACCTCCGCGGGTGAGTATGCGGCGGCCGGCGTGGACCTCGCGGGTGCCGATGCGGCCAAGGCGCGGATCGGCGCGCTGGTGGCCGGAACGCGGACGCCGCTCTCGGTCGGCGCCGTCGGCGCGTTCGGTGGGATGGTGCGCGTGCCGTCCGGCATGCGGAAGCCGACGCTGGTGCTGAGCACCGACGGCGTGGGGACCAAGGTGCTCGTGGCGCTCGAGGCCGGGCGTTTCGACACCGTGGGCGAGGACCTGGTCAACCACAGCGTCAACGACATCCTGGTGCACGGCGCCCGGCCCATCGCGTTCATGGACTATATCGCCGGCGCGGGGCTCGGCGTGGAACAGATCGCGGGGCTGGTGGAGGGGATCGCGCGCGGCTGCCGGGCGCACGGAATGGCGCTCGCCGGCGGCGAGACGGCGCAGATGCCCGGGCTCTACCGGCCCGGGACGTACGACCTGGCGGGCACCATCGTCGGCGTGGTCGAGGAGGACGAGGCGCTCCACGGTGACGCGATCGTCCCGGGCGACGTGCTCCTGGGTTACGCGTCCACCGGGCTCCACACCAACGGCTACACCCTCGCCCGGCGCATCGTGTTCGAGCGGATGAAGCTCGCGCTCGACGACCCGCTCGGCACCACCGGACATACCGTCGCCGAAGCGCTGCTTGCGATTCATCGGAGCTACGCCGCCGCCGTGGTGCCCATCCTCGGCCGGGTGCACGGGCTTGCGCACATCACCGGCGGTGGGATCCCGGGCAACCTGGTGCGCATCCTTCCCGCCGGTTGCGAGGCGGTGGTGGACCCGTCCTCCTGGGAGCTGCCGCCGCTGTTCGCCACGCTCCAGCAGGCCGGGGGGATTTCGACCCACGAGATGCGCGAGGTGTTCAACCTGGGCGTCGGGCTCATTGCCGTGCTGCCGCCGACGGCCGTCTCCGCGGTCCAGGCGGCGGCCGCAACGGCGGGTGTCCCCACGTGGCTCATGGGCGAGATCCGCCGAGGCGAGGGCGGTGTGCGCTTCGGCCCCGCTTGACCCGGCGGCGCGTGCGCGTCGTCCCGCTCTCGCTCGCGCTCGCCTTTGCCGCGGTCGGGCCCGCCACGGTGCGGGCCCAGACCGCCGCGGAGTGCGCCGCCTACGCCGGCGCCGCCGGCCGCGTCTGCACCGCCGCGGTGGATGCCACCCGCGCCATTCATCCCTTCCTCGGCATCCTCATCAGCGGCGGGAACCCGCTCCTCGGCAGCGGCAGCGCGCTGGGAGGGCTGGGGCGTTTCTCCGTCACGGCGCGGGTCAACGCCGTCGAGGTCACGCTCCCGCGGCTCTCCTATGACGGCAGCTCGCCCACCGTGCCCCGCGGGCAGAAGGTGTTCGCGCCGGCTCCGGTGGTGGAGGCCGCGGTGGGGCTCTACGGCGGGCTTCCCTCGGGGGCGCTGGCGGTGGACGCGCTCGCCTCCGCGTCGCTGCTTCCCACCGGCGAGTTCGACGACTTCCGCGTGGACCCTCAAGCGCGCCGCCTAGGCCAGGTGGCGCTGGGGCTCGGTTTCGGCGCGCGCGTCGGTATCCTGCGCGAAGCCGGCCCGCTGCCCGGTATCTCGGCCAGCATCATGCGGCGCGATGTCCCCACGATCACCTACGGTGATCTCGCCGGCGGCGATGAGTTCCAGTACTCGGTGGACCTGCGCGCGCTCAACCTCCGGCTGGTCGCGAGCAAGCGCCTGGCCTTCCTCGATGCGGCCGCCGGCCTGGGCTGGGACCGGTACACCGGCGACGCATTGATCAGGGTGCGCCAGGGGACGGTTTCCGCCGCCGCCGCGCCCGACGTTCCGATCGAGCTGCGCAACTCGCGGGTGCTCGCGTTCCTCAATGCGGGCGTCGAGCTGGCGCTCCTCAAGCTGGTGGCGGAGGTGGGCTACCAGGGCGGAAGAGACCAGAGCCTGACCACCAGCTTCCAGGATTTCGATCCGGCGAAGGGAAAGCTCTTCGCCGGCCTCGGACTCCGGCTGGGACTGTGAGCGCGCCGTGAACGAGCGGGAGGCGATGACCCGCGCGCTCGAGCTCGCCTGGCGCGGCTGGGGACGGGTGCGGCCGAACCCCATGGTGGGTGCGGTGGTGCTCGCGGGCGGCGAGTCGGTGGGCGAGGGCTGGCACGCCGAGTTCGGCGGCCCGCACGCCGAGGTCGCGGCGCTCGCAGCCGCCGGCGCGCGCGCGCGCGGCGCGACGATGGTGTGCACGCTCGAGCCGTGCAACCACCACGGCAAGCAGCCGCCCTGTACCGGGGCGCTGCTGGCTGCCGGCGTGCGGCGCGTCGTGGCGTCGCTGCCCGATCCCGATCCGGCGGCCGCGGGCGGCGCGGCGCACCTGGGCGCCGAGGGCGTCGAAGTCGAGCTCGGCCTCCTGGGCGACGAGGCCGCCGCCCAGAACGCCACGTTTCTCCATCGGCACCGCGTCCCCTCGCGTCCGTACGTCGCGCTCAAGCTCGCCACGACGATCGACGGCCGCATCGCCGACGCCAACGGCCACTCGCGCTGGCTCTCGGGCGAGCCGGCGCGCGAGTTCGTCCACTGGCTCCGAGCCGGGTACGACGCCCTCGCGGTGGGCGGGGTGACCGCCCGCGCGGACGATCCTCATCTCACGGTGCGCGGTGCGGTCGAGCCGCGTACGCCGCCGCTCCGCGTCGTCTTCGCCGCAGACGGCGACGTGCCGCCGACGCTCCGGCTGGTGCGCACCGCGCGCGACACTCCCACGCTGGTGGTGGTTTCGCCCGCGGTCCCGCTCAAGCGGCTGGAGCCGCTGGAGAAGGCCGGCGTGACGGTGATCGCCGCCGCCACCCCGGCCGAGGCGCTCGCCGAGCTGCGGAAGCAGGGGATAGGGTCGCTGCTGGTGGAAGGCGGCGGGCGGCTGGCCGGCGGTCTGCTGGCGGCTGGCCTGGTGGACCGCTACTACTGGATCCAGACGCCGCTCTGGCTCGGCGTGGGCGCGACCCCCGCGGTCGCGGGGCTTCCCGGCACCCGGCTGGCCGACGCGCAGCGCTGGCGGGTGACCGAGCGGCGGGCGCTGGGGGAGGATACGCTGCTGGTGGTGGATCGGCCCTGACGGGCATCGCTCGCGACTATAAACGCGAGAATCGCGAAATGTCATCCCGAGCGGAGCGAGGGATCTGGCCGGGCCGAGCTCGAACCGTGGATGAGCGCATCCCTCGTCTTCGCTGCGCTCGGGGCCGGGATGAGACTCCGTATTGCTGAAGCGGAAGTACAGCGGCCTCCAGGTCGCCGATGGGCGGAGTCTCAAGCAGCTCAAGGAGGAGAACCGCCGACTGACATTCTCTAGGGTGGGGCTACCGGGACGGTCGGACAGCCCGCCACCCTCCCGCGACTCACCGCAAGTCATGACTTTGAACCTTCCCGAATCAATTTGCTTAGGCGAGATTCTGCTGGGCAGCCGCTCCTGGAGGCTGTGGACTGCAGCCCGCGAGCTCCACGGCCGCCGACTCCTCGGACTCGCGGATGGCGGTGCGCTCGGCCGAAGAGCTTACCGGCTATTGTATCCTGGTGCGCCCATGCATTCGCGCGAGCACTCACGGGCGGTCCGCAGGTTCACATCCTGATCGCCTTCGACAGGAACCCGATGTTCACCGGCATCGTCACCGCCCTCGGCCAGCTCCTCCGCCACTCCCGGAATGAGGCCGGCCTCGAGCTCACCATCGCCTCCCCCTTCGCCGACCTCCAGCCCGGCGAAAGCATCGCCGTCGACGGCGCCTGCCTCACGGTCGCATCAACCGTCCAAAAAGAGTTCACAGCCCACATTATCCGAACCTCCCTAGACCGCACCAACTTCGAGAGTTACCCACTCAGCCGGAGAATGAATCTAGAGCGCGCCCTCCGCGCCGGCGACCGCCTCGGCGGCCACCTCGTCCAGGGACACGTGGACGGCGTCGGCACCGTCGAGCGCGTGGCCCAGCGCGAAGACGCCCGCCTCCTCGACCTCCGGGTGCCCCCCGAAGTAGCCCGCGTCTCGGTCCCGCTCGGCTCCATCACCGTGGACGGCGTGAGCCTCACCGTCAACGCCAGGCCCGCGCCGGACATCATCCAGGTCTCCCTCATCCCGTTTACCTTACAGCACACCACACTGGGCGAGCGCCGGACCGGGGACCGGGTCCACCTCGAGGCGGACACCATCGGCAAGTACGTCGCCGAGCTGCTCCGGGCCCGCGGCGATCTGGGCGATCTGGGAGCGTCATGAGCACCTTCGGCACCATCGAGCAGGCCATCGACGACCTGCGCAACGGCAAGATCGTCATCGTGGCCGACGACGAGGACCGCGAGAACGAGGGCGACCTCGTCTGCGCGGCCGAGCTCGCGACGCCCGAGACGATCAACTTCATGACGCTGCACGGCCGGGGCCTCATCTGCCTCGCCCTCACCGGCGAGCGCTGCGACCAGCTCGGCCTCCCCCAGATGGCCATCCGGAACACCGAGGAGCTGTCCACCGCCTTCACGGTGAGCATCGACGCCGAGCGCCGGTTCGGCGTCACCACCGGCATCTCGGCCACCGACCGCGCCACCACCATCCACGTCGCCATCAATCCGGCCACCGTGCCCTCCGACCTCCGCCGCCCCGGCCACGTCTTCCCGCTCCGCGCCCGGCCCGGCGGCGTGCTCCAGCGCGTAGGCCAGACCGAGGCGAGCGTGGACTTGGCCCGGCTGGCCGGGCTGGTGCCGGCCGGCGTCATCTGCGAGATCTTGAACCCCGACGGCTCGATGGCCCGGCGGCCGGAGCTGCAGGTGATGGCCCGCGAGCACAACCTGACGTTTGTCACGGTGGCGCAGCTCGTGGCCTACCGGCTCCAGACCGAGCGGCTGGTGCACCGGGTGGCCGAGGCGCGGATCCCGACCGATTTCGGCGAGTTTACCATCATCGGCTATCAGAACGACGTGGACCATGCCGAGCACGTGGCGCTGGTCCACGGCGACGTGGCGGGGCAGCCGGACGTGCTGGTGCGCATGCACTCGAAGTGCCTCACCGGCGACGTATTCGGCTCGCAGCGGTGCGACTGCGGCCCCCAGCTTCACCGGGCCATGGAGCTGGTGGCCCGGGAGGGACGCGGCGTGATCGTCTACCTGGACCAGGAAGGGCGGGGGATCGGCCTGCTCAACAAGCTCCGGGCCTACGCCCTGCAGGACACCGGTGCCGACACGGTGCAGGCCAACGAGCGGCTGGGCTTCGCGCCCGACCTCCGGAAC
>DATAHW010000132.1:0-12428 GCA_036262935.1 Gemmatimonadales bacterium
AGATCAACCCGAGCCCCACGCCGGGGCAGCTCGCGCTGCGCGAGGCGTGGCTCGGGCGGACAGTCAGGAGTAGTAGCGCTTCAGGTAAGCGGCGACGCCGTCGAGGTCGGGAAAGAGCCGGCGCTCGTCGACGCTGACCAGGTCGAGCTGGTCGCGGATGCGGCCGGCGTGTTGGGCCGGGATCACGATCTTGGTCAGCGCGCCGCCCAGACCATGGTGCTCGAGGAAGCCGTCGAACGTCTGGCGCTTCTCGGAGCAGAGGGTGAACGCGGCGGACTGGGCCACGATGCGCGCATCGAGCGACGGCGGCTCCAGCATGCAGGCAAACGGCCGGCTGCCCTCGCGCATCGCGAACAGCGCCGACGGGGTGAACGGCCGGTCCCCGCCGAAAATCCCTTCCAGGTCCTGGATGAGAAGCGCGAGCTCCGGCAGGCGGAAGAAGCGGTGAACTTCCTTCCAGTCGAGCCGCCACACCGCGCGGTCGGCGCCACCGGCGCCGTCCACGGTCGCGAAGTGCGCCGCCACGAGTGGCGAGTAGGTCCAGTCGAGCAGCCGGGTGGGGAGCCCGTGGTGCTGGGCCGCCACCAGCACCTCCCAGTCGTTCTCCGGCGGGCTGCCGAAGTAGGGACGGGAGTAGCGGATGAAATTGCGGAGGATGTACTCCTCCAGGTCCGCCTTGGTGTGCGGCGCGGAGGCGCCGCCGAGCTGGTCCAGGCTGGTGAGCAGCGGCCAGCGGGCGTCGGCGGCGCCGCGATAGACGCCGCTGCTCCGCCGCCGGCCGGTGGCGGGGTCCGGTTCCGGCGGCGTGGTCTGGGCAATGAGATCGCCCAGCGAGGTGACGGCCACTTCACGGATCGCCATGCGCTGATATGAAGCGCGCTCGAGAGGGTCGCGCAAGCCCGCTAGTGCCGCGATCTTGCCCCATGCACCGGTTCGACCTCTCCGCCCTCGCCGCTCGGCTGCCGCCCCGGCCGCTCACCCGCTTCGCGCCCAGCCCTACCGGCTACCTGCACCTGGGCCACGCTGCCAACGCGGTCTGGGTGTGGGGACTCGCCCGGGCACTGGACGGTCGGGTGCTGCTCCGGCTCGAGGACCACGACCGTGGCCGCTGCCGGCCCGCGTACGAGGCAGCGCTGCTCGAGGATCTCGAGTGGCTCGGACTGGAGCCGGACATCGGTGCTGTGGCGGAGTTCCGCTCCGGCGCGTCGCCTCTCCGGCAGAGCGACTCGGGGGGCGAGTATGCCGCCGCGCTCGAGCGGCTCGGCGCCGGCGTCTTCGCGTGCGACTGTTCGCGCAAGGACGTCGCCCGTGAAGGCGGCGACGTCGTCAACCAGGAGACACCATATTCGGGGCGCTGCCGCGACCGCGGTCTCGAACCGGCGCCCGGCCGTGGGCTCCGGCTCCGGATCGAGCCCGGCGTGGAGCGATTCGTCGATGCCAGACTGGGCCCGCAGGAGCAGCATCCCGCCGAGCAGTGCGGCGACCTCCTGCTCCGCGATCGCGTGGGGCAGTGGACCTACCAGTTTGCGGTCGCGGTGGACGATCTCCGGCACGGGGTAGACCTGATCGTCCGGGGGGAGGACCTGCTGGGCTCGACCGGCCGCCAGATAAGGCTGGGTCGTCTGCTGGGACGGCCCGCACTGCCGGCGTTTCTGCATCATCCGCTCATCCGCAATCCGGGCGGCGGGAAGCTGAGCAAGTCGCGCGGGGACACCGGTATCCGGGAGCTGCGGGCGGCGGGCGCCGCACCGGCCGAGGTGTTGGGGCGGGCGGCCCGGCTCACTGGCCTCCAGGCCGAGCCCGACCCGCTGCGTCCAGATGAACTGGCCAAGCTGTTCGCCGGGAGTTAGCATCCCCCGGATGAGACCGCCGCGTCAGACGCTCGCCGCGTTCGCATGGACGCTCTGGGTTCCCCTGCTGTGCGCCGGGCTCATCGATCGCGCGCATGCCCAGGCGCTGCCGCGCGTGATCATCCAGACCGCGCTCGGGAACATCGAGGTGGAGATCGACAGCGTCCATGCGCCGCTCACCTCGGCGAATTTCCTCCGCTACGTAGACCTCGGGTTCTATCGCTTCGGCCGGTTTCACCGTACCGTCCGGGCGGACAACCAGCCTCACGACAAGGTGAAGATCGCCGTGGTGCAGGCGGGACTCGACTCGCTTCGGGTGAAGGATTTCCCGCCGATCACGCTCGAGCGGACCAAGCTCACCGGCCTGTCGCACAAGGACGGCACCATCTCGATGGCGCGCGACGGGCCCAACACGGCGACCTCGGACTTCTTCATCTGCATCGGCGATCAGCCGTCGCTCGATTTCGGCGGGAAGCGGAATCCGGACGGTCAGGGGTTCGCGGCGTTCGGCCGGGTGGTGCTGGGGATGGACGTGGTGCGGAAGATCCAGGGCGCGCCTGCCGTGGGGCAGCGGCTCGAGCCGCCGATCCCGATCACGGACATCGTGCGGAAGCGCCCGGCCGGTGGCGGCGGCGGCGCAGTCGAGGTCCTGGGCGACAGCGGGAGCCGTCCTGATACCGCGCGGGCGATCGGGCCGGATAGCCTGGGCGAAGTTGGGGCCGACACGGGCCAGGCAGGCGCGGTCGACAGTACTTCCCGCTAAGGCGCACGCACCCAGGGCCGCGGCGCTATTGTCCCGTCGTCCCCCGGAAGATCCCCTCTCTTATCCGCACCGCCTTGGCCGTCGCAGTCGGGTCGATCGTCAGCCGATTCTCCACCCGGGTCACGAGCCGCACCTCGCCGTTCAGCGTCATCGTCCGGCCATCGCGACGCACCTCGATAGGCAGCGGCTGCCCCTCATCCTTCCCGAAGCGTTCGCGGAACTGCTCGCCGAAGGTGGAGTCGGTGACCGCGATACCCCCAAGTCGGAGGAGCACGTCATCCGGCTTCACGCCGGCATCTCCCGCCGCGCTGCCGGGATCGACCTGCTTGATCACGATGCCGCCCGTCGAGTCCATCGCGGTGGCGATGCCGAGACGCGCCTCCCGGACTGTGTCGGCCACCTCGCGGAGACCGGCCAGCGGGAGCACCTGCGTCCAAGGATAGGGCACGCGGCCGTCCACGTACCTGGCCGCGAAGTCCTTGAAGCTCTTTCCGGCTGCGTTGCGTGAGACCGCGCGCCACCAATCCACGCCCGTGAAGCCGCGGCCCGCCTTGTAGGTGGAGCGGTAGAGCTCCCGCATCACGTCGTCCAGCGAGTGGCGATTGTCGCTCGCGTCCCGGATGAGCACGTCGAGCAGGAGGCCGGCGAGCGACCCCTTGGGGTAGTAGAGATAGGAGCTGCCGTCGGTCGGGTGGATCCAGGTCGAAAGCGAGGCGTCCTCGAGCGCCGTGGGCGGCGCCTCCGAGAGCTTGCCGATCTTCTCGCCGGTGAGGCCCAGGAATTGGGCGCTGTCGATGATCCCGCCGCGCAGGATCGCGAGATCGGCGTAGTAGTCGGTGATGCCTTCGCTCACCCAGAGCCAGGGAGTCGGCTCGCTGCGGTCGTACCGGTACGGCACCATGTCCGCCGGCCGGAGACGCTTCACGTTCCAGGCATGGAAGATCTCGTGCGCCGTGATCGAGGCGAGGATGGGATTCCCGATGAACTGAGGGCTGTAGATCCCCACGTGGGAATTGGTGTGCTCCAGGGCGCTCCCGCCGCCGTAGGAGGAGTCGAAGATCATCATCACCGTGTAGTGCGGCCACGGCGTCTCGCGGAACACGGCGGCCTCGGCAGGGATCATCTTGCCGATCTGGTCCCAGGTCTGCGCACGCGTAGGGCCGGTCAGCGATCCCGCCGGGTAGGTGGCCAGACGGGTCCAGACCCCCGCTACCCTGGTGCTGTCGTAGTCCATCCGGCCCACGAAGAACGGCTTGTCCACGAGATCGTGGTAGTTCCCCTCCTGGTACGTGCCCGCCCGCTGCGGTACCGCCTGCATGCCCGTGGCGATGAGCCAGCCGGGCTCGGTCTTGATCGTCACCGTGGCGGGGAAGTCGGTGCCGCGCCCCTCGGGGTAGAGCAGGACGTTGGTGCCGTTGAACAGCGCGAAATCGGGTCGCGACCACGCCATCGCATTGTCCAGCGAATCGGCGAGGTAGTCGAAATGCACCGTCACCGACCGGGCTCCGGCCGGCAGCAGCCGCCAGGTGTCGTAGTCGAGCTTGTCCCAGGCCAGCGCCTGGCCGGCCCCCCGCGGATTGAAGTTGGAGACCCAGCGCGCGAAGAAGCTCAGCTCGTAGGCCCCCGGCGTCCACGCCGGAAGCGAGAGCAGCACCGGCCCCGGCCCCGCGACGTCGAAGCTCATGGCGACCTTGATGGTCCGGGACCGGGCGGTGCTCGAGTCGAAGGTGATCTCGTAGCGCACCTTTCCGATGGGAGCCGATACCGGCGCGGTGGTGCGCTGCGCCGTGGCCGGCGCGGCCGTCACCGCCCCGATGGCGATCACCAGACCCGACCAGGACAGGAACCTGCGACGCATGCGGATGCCTCGTGCGAGAGGATTCATGAGCCGGACGAACGAGGTGAAGGGTGGGCCGGCCGCCGGGTAGATACAAGGGGGACGGCCGGGTAGATTTGCCGCTCCTATCATTCCGGAACCCGTCCCCATGACCCACCCGGCTCCGCGACGCGGTCTCGCGCTGCACACCAAGATCCTGCTCGGCCTGGTCCTCGGCGCGGTGGCCGGCGTGGTCAGCAATATCTACGCGCGGGATTCGCCCGCGCTGAACTGGGTGGTGGATGACGTGGCCCAGCCGATCGGGCAGATCTTCCTCCGGATGCTCTTCATGGTCGTGGTCCCGCTCGTGTTCGCGTCGGTCACCATGGGCGTGGCATCGCTGGGCGATCTCCGGCGCATCGGCCGGGTCGGGGTCAAGACGCTGGTCATCTTCCTGCTCACGACGGCGCTCGCCGTGTGCGTCGGGCTCACGCTGGTCAACCTGATCCGGCCCGGCGACGCGCTCGATCCCGCCATGCGCACGGCGCTCATGGCGGAATATTCGTCGCAGGCCGGGGAGAAGCTGGTGGCCTCGGAGGAGACGAGGTTCGGCGTCAACACGTTCGTCAACGTCGTCCCCCGCAACCCGGTCGCCTCCGCGGCCAACGGCGACATGCTGGGCCTCATCTTCTTCAGCCTCGTGTTCGGCATCGCGCTCACCCTGATCGCCGAAGAGGCGGCCAAGCCGGTGATGCGCCTCCTGGAGGGGATCAATCAGGCTGTCATGGTGATCATCGGCTTCGCGATGCGGCTGGCGCCCCTCGGCGTGGCCGGGCTCATCTTCTCGGTCACGGCCAGGTTCGGCTTCGACGTACTCAAATCCCTGGGACTTTACGTCGTCACGGTGCTGGTCGCGCTGGCCATTCACCAGTTCGGCGTGATCGGCCTCATCGCGAAGGCGTTCGTCGGGATCGGCCCGCGCAGCTTCTTCTCGCGCGCTCGCGCGCTGATGGTCACAGCGTTCTCCACGTCCAGCTCGAACGCCACCCTCCCGACCACCATTCGCACGGCGGAGGACAACTTCGGGGTGCCCCCGGAGATCGCCGGCTTCGTCCTCCCGCTCGGCGCCACCATGAACATGAACGGGACGGCGCTGTTCGAAGGGGTGACCGTGCTCTTCCTGGCCCAGGTGTTCGCGGTCCCGATGGACCTGATGACCCAGGTGGTGGTGATCATCATGGCGGTGGTCACGGCCATCGGCGTGGCGGGCGTGCCGAGCGGCTCGATTCCGCTGCTGGTGATGGTGCTCGGGATGGTGGGGGTGCCGCCGGAGGGAATCGCCCTGGTCCTGGGGGTCGACCGGATTCTGGATATGGCGCGGACGGTGCCCAACGTGACCGGGGACCTGCTCACCGCGCTCATCGTCGCCCGGAGCGAGCGGCTGCCGCTGGTGGTGCCGGAGCGGAGCGACACCGCCGCGTGAGGACGGGGATCGAGGCTCCCTAGCTCCGGCCCGCCCCCGCCAGCACCGCCGCTTTGGCCTCGATCCCGGCCAGCAGCGCCGCGTACGACGCCGCGAACTTTGCCACGCCTTCCGTCTCCAGAGCCTGCGTGATCGCGCCCAGGTCGATGCCGAGTTCGGCCAGCGCGCGGAGCTGCCCGGGCGCGGCGGCCACGCCGTCCTGAATCCGCACGACGGGACTGCCGTGCTCGCGATAGGCCGCGAAGGTCTCGGGCGGCAGCGTATTGACCGTGCGGGGCGCCACCAGCGCCTCAACGTAGTGCACGTCGGAGTAGCGCGGGTCCTTGGTGCTGGTGGACGCCCAGAGTGGCCGTTGGGGACGGGCGCCGGCCTTGGCCAGCCGGTCCCAGCGCGGTGTGCCCAGCGACCACTCGAAGAGCCGGTAGGCGGCGCAGGCATTGGCGATCGCGATCCGGCCCCGGAGCGCTTCCGGGTCGCCCAGGCGGTCGAGCAGCGGGTCCACTTTCGCGTCCACTCGGCTCACGAAGAAGCTCGCCACCGAGGTGATCGTCCGAAGCGGGAGCCCGGCCTCGACCCGGCGCTCGAGTCCGTCGAGGAAGGCCTCGATCACTTCCGCGTAGCGCTCCACCGAGAAGAGCAGGGTGACGTTGACGCTCACGCCGGCGGCGATGCAGTGGGTGATCGCCGGCAGTCCCTCGCGGGTGCCGGGGATCTTGATCATCGCGTTGGCGCGGTCGAGAAGGCGCCAGAGCCGCTCGGCCTCGTGGATGGTGGCGTTCGTGTCCCGCGCGAGCGCGGGCGACACCTCGAGCGAGACCAGCCCATCGCTTCCCCCCGTGGCGTGGTGCACGCCGGCGAAGGCGTCGCACGCCGCCTGGACGTCGGCCACGGCCAGGTGCTCGAAGATCTCCTGCGCGCTCCGGCCCATGTCGGCCAGCCCGCGGATCTCGGCGTCGTAGAGCCGGCTCGCCGCGATCGCTTTCTCGAAGATGGTGGGGTTGGAGGTCATTCCCCGGAGCCCGTCGTCCGCGATGAGCCGGGCCAGCTCGCCGCCGGTCATCAGGTCGCGGGTGATGTAGTCGTACCACGGGCTCTGGCCCAACTCGCCGAGGCGGACGAGCGGGTTCACCGCGGGTGACGTGCGGCAGGTCATGCGCTGCCCTCCCTGGCACCGGGGGTGTGCCGCCGTGCCAGCAGTTGCCGCACCATCTCGGCGGCGTGCTCGGCGGTGAACTTGAACTCCTGGAACAGCCGGCCGCCCGGCGCGCTGGCGCCGAACCCTTCCATGGCCAGCACGGCGCCTTCGTCCGTGACCCACCGGCGCCAGCCGAAGGGCGAGGCCGCCTCGATGCCCAGGCGTGCGCGCACGGCCGGCGGGAGGACCTCGCTCCGATAAGTCTCCGGCTGCGCGGCGAACAGCTCCCATGACGGCATCGAGACCACCCGGACCCGCACGCGGTCGGCCTGCAGCAGCCGGGCGGCCCCCAGCGCCACATGGACCTCGGAGCCGGTGGCGATGAGGATCGCCTGCGGAGTTCCGCCCGGGGGATCCAGCAGAACGTAGGCGCCCCGCGACACGCCGTCGGCCGCGCCGAGGGTCGCGCGGTCGAGTACCGGGAGCTTCTGGCGGGTCAGAACCAGCATCGTCGGACCCACGGTGCGCCCCATCGCGATGCGCCAGGCTTCGATCGTCTCGGTCGCGTCGGCGGGGCGCAGTGTCACCAGGTTCGGAATGGCGCGCAGCATGGCCAACTGTTCCACCGGCTGGTGCGTCGGGCCGTCCTCGCCGAGGCCGATCGAGTCGTGAGTGCCGATGTAGATGACCGGCAGGCGCATGATCGCGGCGAGCCGGACGGCCGGCTTCATGTAATCCGAGAAGACCAGGAAGCTGCTGCCGAAGCCGCGGAGGCCGCCGTGGGCGGCGATGCCGTTGAGGCAGGCCGCCATCCCGTGCTCCCGAATGCCCCAGTGAATGGTCCGGCCGGTGGTGGTCGGACCGAAGGTGCCGCCCTGCTTGAGGGTGGTGCCGGTGCTGCCGCCGAGATCCGCGGAGCCGCCGACGAGGTTGGGCACCGCCGCCGCGATGGCCTGCAGCGCCAGCCCGGATGCCTGGCGCGTGGCCAGCGGAGCGCTCTCGCGTGTCAGCGTGGGGAGCCCGCGGTCCCAGCCGTCCGGAAGGGCGCCGGCGAGCCACTGCTCCAGCTCCCGCGCCGCGTCCGGGTGCTCGGCCGCGTATGCGGCGAAGCGCGTGCGCCAGTCGGCCTCGAGCGCCGCGCCGCGGGCGGCCGTCTCGCGCCAGTGGCCGAGCGCGTCCTCGGGCACGTAGAACGCGGGCTCCGTGGGCCAGCCCATGATCTCCTTGGTGCGCCGCACCTCGTCGGCGCCGAGCGGCTCGCCGTGGGCCGTGTTCGTGTTCCGCTTGGTCGGCGCCGGGTCGGCGATGTAGGTCCGGAGGATGACGAGCGTGGGCCGCGCTGCCTCCGCCCGCGCCGCGTCCAGCGCGGCGGCGATGGCGGCGAGGTCGTTGCCGTCGGCCACGCGCACCACGTGCCAGCCGTATGCCTCATAACGGCGCTGCACGTCGTCGGAGAACGACAGCGCGGTGTCGCCGTCGATGGTGATGTGGTTGTCGTCGTAGATCAGCGTCAGCTTGCCCAGCCGGAGGTGCCCGGCGAGCGAGGAGGCCTCGCTCGCCACGCCCTCCATCATGTCGCCGTCGCTGCCGAAGGCCCAGGTGCGGTGGTCCACGATCGAATGGCCCGGTCGGTTGAACCGGTCGGCCAGGAAGCGCTCCGCCATCGCCATCCCCACCGCGTTGCCGACGCCCTGGCCGAGCGGCCCGGTCGTAGTCTCGACGCCCGGCGTGTGGCCGCGCTCGGGATGGCCCGGCGTACGGGAGCCCCACTGGCGGAAGGCCTTGAGGTCATCGAGCGAGAGATCGTAGCCGGACAGGTAGAGCAGGGAGTAGAGCAGCATCGAAGCGTGGCCGCACGACAGCACGAAGCGGTCGCGGTCGGGCCAGGCGGGGTTCGCGGGATTGTGCCGGAGGTAGCGGTGCCACAGCACGTAGGCGGCGGGCGCGAGTGCCATCGGCGTGCCGGGGTGGCCCGACTGCGCGGCTTCGACCGCATCCATCGAGAGGGCGCGGATGGCGTTGATGCTGCGCCAGGCGAGTGCTTCGGGCCGGGCATCCGGTGCGGCGTCCGTCGTGCTGGCGCCTCGCGTGGGCCGGATGCCGGTGCTCTCTGCGGTCAGACGGACTCCTTTCGGGCGCGGGTGACCGGCGCCAAGCGACGTATGGAGGGAAGGGAGGAAGATAATCGGCGCCGGCGCTCCGCTCCACGGTGGATCGAGCCGCTCGACGGGACCGCTCGGTCCGGTTATGATGCGACCGACCCCGCTCCACTCCACGTCATCGTGGGCCCGGTCGGCCTGACGCCCACGTCGGAGGCACAGCCGTGATCGGCAGACTGCTGGGGCGCCGCGCTATCCTGTCGGAGCGCGAGCAGGACCTGCGCGCGCGCGAGCACGAGCTGCTGGACCGGCTCGCGGGCGCGCTCGAACGGTTCGGCACCGACGTCGACGCGGACGACCTCCGCCGGTTCCAGGAGGCGCGCGACCAGCTCGAGGGCCTCTTCCTCCTGGTCGTGGCCGGCGAGTTCAATTCCGGCAAGTCGAGCTTCATCAACGCGCTGCTCGGCGAGCGCGTGCTGCCCGAAGGCGTGACTCCCACCACCGACCGGATCAACCGGCTGCGCTACGGCGCGGAGCCCTCCGAGCACCTGCTGGAGGCGTACCTGCTCGACCGGACCTACCCGGCCGATCTGCTGCGCGAGATCACCATCGTGGACACGCCGGGCACCAACGCCATCATCCGCCGCCACGAGGAGCTTACCCGGGACTTCCTCCCCCGCTCCGATCTCGTGCTCTTCGTCACCAGCGCCGACCGGCCGTTCACCGAGAGCGAGCGCGGGTTCCTCGAGCAGATCCGCGAGTGGGGCAAGAAGATCGTGTTCGTGGTGAACAAGATCGACATTCTCACCCGGCCCGAGGACCAGCAGCAGGTGCTCGATTTCGTGCGGGAGAACGCCACGGCGCTCGTCGGCGAGCCGCCTCGGCTGTTCGCCGTGTCCGCCCGCGATGCGCTCGCCGCGCGCGCCGCGGGCTCGGCCGAAGGCTGGCAGGCGAGCGGCTTCGAGGCCATGGAACAGTACCTGGTGCGCACGCTCGACCAGCAGGAGCGGATCCGCCTCAAGCTGCTGAATCCCCTCAACGTCGGGCTCCGCCTGGCGGCCCGGTACAAGGAGGTGGCGTTCCAGCGGCTCAAGCTGCTGGCGCAGGACATCGAGACCATCCAGAGCATCGACCGGCAGCTCGCCCTGTTCCACGACGAGATGGTGCGCGACGTGGAGCCGCGGCTCTCCCGGCTCGACGTGCTGCTCGGCGACATGGAGCAGCGCGGCGTGCGGTTCTTCGAGGAGACGCTCCGGATCGGGCGGATCCGCACCCTGCTGGACAGCGACGGGGTGCGGCGCGCCTTCGAGCGGGAAGTCATCGGGGACACGCCCGCCCAGCTCGAGGCGGAGACCGGCCGGATCATCGACTGGATCGTCGAGCGGAACCTGAAGGCGTGGCAGGACGTGAGCGGCTACATCGACCGGCGGCAGATCGAGCGCCACCGCGAGGGCATGGTCGGGGAGGTGGGCGGCAGCTTCACCTACAACCGGCAGGCGCTGCTCGAGTCGATCGGCCGGGTGGCACGGGACACCGTCGGAAGCTACGATCGGGATGCCGAGGCACGCGCCATCGCCAACGACGTGCAGGGGACGTTCGCCACGACCGCGCTGGCGCAGGCCGGCGCGCTCGGGCTGGGCACGCTGGTCGTCACCCTCCTCACGGGCGCCGTGGCCGATGTGACCGGACTCCTCCTCGCTACCGCGCTCGCCATTGGCGGCTTCTACGTGATCCCTCGCAAGCGCCGCCAGGCGCAGCGCGATTTCTCGCGGCGCATCGCCGAGCTGCGCACCAGGCTGCGCGAGGGGCTCACGCGGCAGGTGCATCTCGAGATCACCCAGTCCGCCGAGCGGATCAACCAGGCGATCGCCCCCTACCGCCGCTTCGTGCAGAGCACGCAGCAGGAGCTCACCGACGCGCGCGGCGCGCTGGTGGCCACCGAGGACTCGCTGCTGCGCCTCCGGGAGGAGATCGAACGGCCATGACGGACGAGACGGAGCCGGGGGGCGGCCGCTGGGAGCGGGCGCGGCGGGCGCAGAGCGGTCGGCCGCTGCTCGGCATCCTTCTGGTCGGGGTCGTCGTGCCGATCCTCATCGGGGCGGCGGTGGTGCTGATCGCCGGCCGGGGCGTCGGCTTCGAAGCGGTCCGCCGGCTCACCGCGCGGAAGTTTCCCGATGTTCAGTGGATCGACCGGGCGGAGCTCGCCCGCTGGCGCGAGGACCCGAGCCGCACCCAGCCGCTCGTGCTGGACGCGCGCACCCTGCCCGAGTATCAGATCAGCCATCTGCGCGAGGCGGTGCGGATGGACGCGGTCCGGCCCAGTCTCCGGCCGCTGCGCGGGCTCCCCATGAACGCCCCGCTCGTGGTCTATGGGTCGGTCGGCTACCGTGGCGGCCGGCTGGCGCACTGGCTGCAGGGGCAGGGCTACACCAACGTGCGGAATCTCAGCGGCGGAATCTTCCAGTGGACCAACGAAGGCCGCCCGATTTTTCGCGATGGCCGGCCCACCCTCGAGGTGCATCCGTATGACAGCCGCTGGGGGCGGCTGCTGGAGTCCCGCTACCGGGCAGCGGTGCCCGACGTCGAGACCCCGTTCGCGGCGCCGTGAGCCAGCCGGGCCTCAGATGACCGAGGGCGCGGGGGCGCGGGCGTCGTCGTCTTTGTCGCCCTCGCCGCTCTGGTTCCAGATGTCGGCCGTCAGCTTCCACGAGCCGTCGCGCTGCCGCTTGAGGCACATGACGTATTTCCCGGAATCGGCCGGCTCCTCCTCGGTGGGCGGAAGATGGTAGCGTCCGGCCAGGTAGCCGAGGTCGCCGTCAACCTCCACGGCGAGGGTCGTCACCTCCAGCCCCTCATCGGTTCCCTGGCTCCAGTACGCGCGAATGGCCTCGCGCCCCCGCACCGGCTCGTGGTCCGGGGGAAGGAGCACCGCGTCCTCCGCATACAGGTCGGCGAGCGCCTTGGCATCACCCTCGTTCGAGGCGGTGACGTAACGCCGGACCGCCGCCTCGATGGCCTGGCGCGCCCCCGCCTCCGAGGGTTTCGGAATCGAAGCACATGCCGATACCAGGGAGGCACTCAGCAGGCAGGTCAGCCCGATACCTGCGCGGCCTGTCATTCTGGCGTCATTCTTGCTAGATTCCCCAGTTGTCATTCGCCGGTCTGCCATGCAGGCCCTCATGTTCACCCTCGAATTGGATCTTTGTGGCACGCAGACCACGTCATCGCAGCGCAGTTTCCACCTCCAGCTTTCGCCGGTCACCCGGCCGCTCCATGCAGTCC
>DATAHW010000133.1:0-2004 GCA_036262935.1 Gemmatimonadales bacterium
TCGCGCAGTCGCGCGCGGCCGCGCCCATCGCGCACCATCACCTCCACGGCATCGAGCCGGTACTCGATGGCCGCGGGCGCGCGGAGCGGCGAGAGAAGCCACTGCCGGAGGAGCCGGCCGCCCATCGGCGTCACGGTGGCGTCGATGGTCTCGAGCAGGGTGCAGCCGCGGGCGCCCGCCCGGAGCGGCTCGACCAGCTCGAGGTTCCGCCGCGTCATCTCATCGAGCCAGAGGAACGCGTCACTCCGGCGCACGAGCGGCCGCGCGAGGTGCGGCAGGCCGGAGGGCTGGAGCTCGGTGAGGTAGCGCAGGAGCGCGCCGGCCGCGCCGAGCGCGGGCGCGTCGTCCGGGCCGATGCCGAGTCCGTCGAGGGTGACGAGGGAAAATCGGCGGGCGAGCTCCTCGCGGGCGAGCTCGGGGTCGAACTCCCAGGGCTCACGCACGGTCCGGAGCACGCCGTCTTCCGGCGGCAGCGCCACCTCGCCGGGAACGACCACCTCCGCCGGGCCGAGTCGGCCGAGCGCTTCGGCGACGCCGGCGGCATCGAGCGTCTCGAGCAGGAACTCGCCGGTGCTGAGGTCGATCGCCGCGAGGCCGACCCGGTCGCCCGCGCCCGCCAGCGCCACGAGGAAGTTGTTCTTCCCGCCGGCGAGCCACCCCTCCTGCAGCATGGCGCCGGGGGTGACGGTCTCCACGACCTCGCGCCGGACCAGGCCGCGCGCCAGCTTCGGATCCTCCACCTGCTCGCAGATGGCGACGCGGTGGCCGGCGCCGATGAGCTGCCGGAGGTACTCGGCCGCGGCCTTGACCGGGACGCCGGCGAGCGGCACCCCATCGCCGCGGGAGGTGAGGGTGATCTCGAGCACGCGCGCGGCGAGCTGGGCGTCTTCGTGAAACATCTCGTAGAAGTCGCCCACCCGGTAGAAGAGGATCGTGTCCGGATGCTGCGCCTTCACCTCGCGCCAGTGCTTGAGCATGGGCGCGGGAGAGGCATCGGCGGCCTCGCGGCTCACGGAGCCCACGGGAGCGTGAGGCAGGGCGGGAGGGGCATACGGGGGACAATATAACGTCCACTCGACGACGGGCGCCCGGTGGCGTGGCGGGCGGCCGGGAGTAGAATTGGAGTCACTCGCACTCCAAGGGGCCGCGCATGCCACAGCCGTTCCACTTTGCCTTCTTCGTGCGTGATCTTCCCTCCACCCGGCGGTTCTACGGCGAGGTGCTTGGCTGCCGAGAGGGCCGAAGCACCGAGACCTGGGCCGACTTCGATTTCTTCGGCAATCAGATCTCCGCCCACACCACCGGCCCGGTCACGCCGACCCACGACACCGGGCAGGTCGAGGGAGTCCTGGTGCCGATGCCGCACTTCGGCGCGTTGCTCGGATGGGACGAGTTCGAGGGGCTGGTACGGAGGATCCGTGAGGCCGGCGTCCCGTTCATCATGGAGCCCAGGATCCGCTACCCCGGGCAACCCGGAGAGCAGGCTACCATGTTCCTCCGCGATCCAGGCGGGAACGCGCTCGAGTTCAAGAGCTTTCGGCACCCGGAACACATCTTCAGCGCATGAGCCGGCCGGAATGAGGCGGGCGGCCGTGGTGGTGATCGGCGGCGGGGTAATGGGCGCGAGCGTGGCATGGCATCTGGCCTCCCACGGGCAGCGCGACATCGTGCTGTTGGACCGTGCCCCGGCGCCGGGTGCGGGGAGCACGGGACGCGCGACCGGCGGGTTCCGGGCGCAGTTCGGCACGGCGGTCAACGTGCGGCTCTCGCTGCTCGCGCGCGAGAAGCTGCTCCGATTCCGGGAAGAGACCGGGGTGGACCCGGGCTACGTGCCGGTCGGCTACCTGTGGCTCGCGACCAGCGCCGCGGAGCTGGCCGTCCTCGCCGCGGCGCGGGCCGTCCAGCACGCCGAGGGGTTGAAAGAGGCGGCGGAGGTCACCCTGGCGGAGATTGCCGACCTCCATCCGGCAATCCGGCTCGATGGCGTGATCGGCGGGGCGTTTT
>DATAHW010000134.1:0-16806 GCA_036262935.1 Gemmatimonadales bacterium
TGGAGCTCTCGCTCCGCCCGCCCGCCCGACCGCCCGCCCGCCCGACCGCCTGACCGCCCGCCCTAAAACGCCGGCCCCAGGCTGAACGTCCACAGCCCCTTGATCGCCCGGCGCTCCTGGGGGATGGAGTAATCGAGCCGCGCGACCGCGAAGCCGAAGAGATTGGTACGGACCGAGATTCCCAGCGTCTGCAGCGGCGTGCGGACCCGGAGCGGGCTGTCGCCGGCCTCGCGGTTCCACTTGAGCGTGGTCTGATCGTCCCAGGCCACGCCGATGTCGTAGAACAGCGCCCCTTCGATCGGCGGAATCACGGCGGGGAGGCCGAACGAGGGGTTCAGGATCGGAAACCGCAGCTCGACGGTGCCCACGCCGATCTGGGTGCCGACCAGCCGGTCCAGCTCGGCGCACCCGGTCTGGGTCCCGGCGTCGTTCGAGTTGCGGCACTCGTTCCGGCGGTAGGAGCCCGAGGTGTTGCCGCGGATCAGGTCCGTGCTCCCCGCGAAGATCAGGAACTGATCCGCGTCGCGGCCGATGCGGCCGAAGTAGAGCGCGCGGGTGGCGAGCACGATCGGACCCACGATCTTGTCGTAGCGCCGGTAGTCGGCGGTGACCTGCGAGAAGCGCCAGTTGCCCAGCGTCTGGGCGAACTCGATCCGGTACCGGCGTCCGTAGAACGGCCCGACGTAGCCCATCAGCGAGTTGTCGAACACCAGCGCCGCGGACGGCTGCAGATAGCTCACGCCGGGAAGGTTCTGCGTTTCCAGGAACGCGTCCTGGGTCGCGAACCCCGTGCTGGGGTCGTACGGCTCCTTGATCTGGAGGATGGCGTCGTCCACGTTGGCAAACCGCAGCGACGCCTCGATCCGGCGGAATCGGCTCATCGGGTAGTAGGCCTGCCCGAACACCGAGCGCACGACCAGCCGGCGGTAGTTGGTGATGAAGGTGTTCTCCCCCGGACCCGTGCCGAACTCCACCTGGCTCGGCTCGAGGAAATAGTACGGATCCTGCGACACCCCCGCGGCCCAGTTGACCCGCTTGCTCAGGTCGGCGTATGCGGCCAGCACCTGCGCCTCGCTGATCCGGCCGTTCACGTACCCCGCGAAGACGAGCTGGTGGTTGCCCAAGATGTCGCTGAGCGAGATCGCCGAGCCGCCGAAGAAGCCGCGCCCGAAATTGTCCCGCGCGTAGCCGATCGAGGGGCGCGCCACGTAATCGGGCGAGAAGTGCACGCGGTAGTCCTTCAGCGTGAACTCGCTGGTATCGGGCAGGCTGTAGTTGGCCGAGTCGAGCAGGGCGCTCACCGAGATCGGCGGCGCGAGCTTGGTGGTGTCGCCGGTGCGCGCCACCTCGCTCGAGGAGCGGAATCCCTGGTCGCTGCGGTAGATCGAGCCGCCCTCGCCCACCTGCGAGCGGACCTCTTCCCGCACCTGCAGCGACCGGGTGGTGTCGAGCGGCGGCGTGGCCACCCGCGCGAGGATGCCGACGCTGTCCACCGCGGGCTGCTGGAACGGCGCGCGCTTGAGGCCCCGCGGGTTGGTGATGGTGTACACGTCATACTTCTGGTCCTCGTAATACACGAACGCCAGCCGGTCGGCCTCCCGCGCCCAGGAGAGCACCGGCGAGAGCGGCGTGATCCCCTGCGCCCCGGTGTAGAAATCGGTGAGCTGGTAGAGCTCCCCCTCGCTCAGGTCGTAGAGGAAGATGTCGCTCACGCCCGTCCGGTCGGAGACGAACGCGATCGACTTCCCGTCCGGCGACCACTGCGGGCTCACGTTCTTGCCCTGCTCCATGTGGTCCAGCACCCGGACGCTCCCCGTGGCCAGGTCGTAGAGCGCGATCCGGAAGTTGCCGAACGCGAGGGTGGTGAAGTCCGTGCCGGGGCCGCGGTCGGTGGCGAAGGCGATGGTCTTGCCGTCGGGCGACCACACGGGATGGAGATCGCCGTACTTGTCCGAGGTGAGCCGGCGAAGGTCGGTGCCGTCACGGTTGATGGTGAAGAGGTCGCTAATCCCGCCGTCGTAGCCGGTGAAGACGAGCCGCGTGCCGTCCGGGCTCCAGGCCGGCGTGGTGACCCCGCTCAGCTTGAGCTGGATCCGCTGCACCTGCTTGTTCCGGGCCACGTCCACCACGACGATGTCGTCGCGCGGGCCCCGCTTGGCCGCGAACGCGAGGAATTTCCCGTCGGGCGACCAGTTGGCCTGCGAGTTGATGAACCGGTAGGTCTCGTAGTTGCTGCTGACGCCCGACTTGAGGATTCGGCGCTTGACCTTGCCGGTCTCGCCGTCGGCTAGGTAGAGGTCGACGAAGTAGAAGTCCTTCTCGCTGAAGTACGCCACCTGCTTGCCGTCGGGCGAGAGCGCCGGGGCCAGGTGCAGGGTGCCCTCGGAGCGCTTCTTGGTCAGCAGCTCGTCGGCCACGGCCCGGGCCTTGGCCCGGGCGCCGATCTCCGGGAGGTATCGCTTCTGCACCGCGTCGCGCCACTGCTCCGAGAGCTGCTCGAGGCTCAGTCCGATCGTCCGCCGGAACGCCGGCTCGATCCCGCCGGCGAGCGTGGCCTTGAGGATGGCGCCGACCGCCTCGTCGCCCCAGCGCTCGCCGATGTAGGACCAGAGCGCGTGGCCGAAGCGGTACGGAAAGAACTCGTACGGGTCGGCCGTCATCTGCTCGATGGTCGGGAGCTTCCCTTCCAGCGAGGCGTCGCGGAGCCACATCGCCGTCTCCGCGTTGATCGGGCCGAGCGAGAGGTACTCGGCCATCCCTTCCGCGAACCAGAGCGGCGGCGCGATCGCGATGAGCGTGTTGAGCCCGGCCCCGGCGCGCCCGCGCGACCAGATGTCGTACTGGAACTGGTGCGCCATCTCGTGCATCAGGACGTGCTGGAAATCGCCATAGGCGCCGGTGAAGGGCATCACCGCCCGGTTCCGGGCGAAGTCGGTCACGCCACCCGTGCCTTCGCCGCTCACTTCGGTGGCGTTGGTCTGGAGGAAGTCCGAATGCGAGGCGTAGAGGATGATCGGCTTGCGCTCGCGGAACTCGTGGTTCAGCACTTTCGAGAGCCGGGCATACGAGCGCTCCGCCATCCGGGCGGCGTCGAGCGCCGCGGTGCGCTCGCGATCGTAGTAATAGACGTCGAAGTGCTCGGTCTGGATGATCTTGAAGCCGAAGTCGGCGTACTGGACCTTGTTCCGCCCGAAATACTGGGCGGAGAGCAGGCCGGGTACGCTCACGAGAAGCGCGAGCAGCGCCGGAAGGGTGCGTCGAAGCATGGCGGCCTCAGCCTAGGTGGAGCTGATCAACAGCTCCGGTGCGTCGTCCCAGAGTCGCTCGAGCTGGTAGAACGAGCGGGTCTCCGGGTGAAACAGGTGGACCACGAAATCCACGAAATCCAGCAGCACCCACCGGCCGCCGGTCAGACCTTCGACGTGATGGGTGTGGTGCCCCTGGCGGTCGAGCTTCTCCATGACCGAATCGGCGATGCCGCGAACGTGGGCGTCCGACGTGCCGGACGCGATGACGAAGAAATCGGTGGCATCGGTGAGCCCCCGCAAGTCGAGGACCACGAGCTCGGCGCCCTTCAGGTCCGTGATGGCATCCAGAGCCAGGCGCAACCCCTCGGGTATCCGGGGCGTCACCGGCCGTCTCCTTCCTGCATATGCATCGATCCCTCGTCCCCCGCCTGGGCCGCGTCGAGCCGGGCGGGGGTGCCGTCCTCGACCTGATAGAAGATGGCCCAGGCGCCGGCGCCCACGTGCGTGCCCAGCACGCCGGTGGCCAGGGTCACGAAACAGTCGCGGGGGCGGTACGCCGCGATCAGCGCCATCCGCACCCGCTCGGCCATCTCCGGCGCTTCCGCGTGTGCCACGCCGAACCGGACGGCGGCGGGCCGCGGGGTGAGCCGCCGCTCCAGCAGCGCGAGCACCCGCGGCACGAGCTGGTCCCGTCCGCGCACGCGATCCACCGGCACGACCCGGCCCGCGTCGTCGAACGAGAGGATCGGCCGGACGTCGAGCATTCCCGCGAGCCACGCCTTGCCGCGCGACACCCGGCCCGACCGGAGCAGGTTGTCGTAGCGGTCCACCGTGAGCAGCATCCCCGAGTGCTGGCGGATCCGCTCCAGCTCCCGCGCGATGTCCGCGGCCGGGAGGCCCGACTCGGCCAGCTCCGCCCCCCGGAGCGCCAGCATGCCCACCCCGAGCGACGCCGACCGGCTGTCCACCAGATGGATCCCGGAGATCCCCGCCGCCCGCACCGCGGCCTGCGCCGACCCGAACGTCCCCGAGAGCGCGCCGGAGAGGAGCACCGCCACCACCTCGTCCGCCTCTGCTCGGGCGTTGCGCAGCACCCGGACGAACTCGGCCGGCGCCGGCTGGGAGGTCGTCGGGAGGTCCCTGGCGCTCCGGAGCCGGCGATAGAACTCCTCGGGCTTGAGCTCCACCCGGTCCCGGAAGCTCTCGTCGCCGAAGACGACCTGGAGCGGAACGATCGCGATGTGATGGCGGTCGAGCACGCTGTCGGCGAGGTCGGCGGAGCTGTCGGTGACCACGACCACCGGCCGGTGGTCGGCGTGGGCCAGCCGCCGGTGCTGCGCCCGCATGTCGTCGGCCTTGGTGGTCTCCACGCGCCCCCAGCGTGCCGCATAGCTAAAGACGGCCTCGGGGGTGTCGGTGTGCACATGGATCTTGAGGATGTCGCCCGCCACCGCGACCACCAGCGAGCCCCCGAACGGGTGCATGGCGGTCCGGACCTCGTTGCCTGCGGGGAGCTGCTCGCCCCGGACGAGCACTTCGGTGCAATACTGGAAGTCGCGCTCGGCGGCGACTTCGGCGGCCGCTGCGGGAACCAGCGCCTCCGGGTCGCTCGTGAGATCGGTGTCGCCCAGCGGCAGGATCGGGTCGCCCTCGATGTAGCGGACGACGCCTTCGAGCATCCGGACGAACCCCTTGCCCCCGGCGTCCACCACGCCCGCGTCCTTGAGGACGGCCATCAGCTCGGGGGTGTGCGCGAGGGCGATCTCGCCCTCCTCGAGCAGTCGCCGCATGAACTCGCCGACGTCCTCGGTCTCCCGCGCCGCCCGCTCCGCCGCCGCCGCGGCCTCCCGCGCGACCGTCAGGATCGTGCCCTCGCGGGGATCGTCGAGCGACTCGTAGAGCCGGTCGGCGCCCAGGCGCACGGCCGCGGCCACGTCGCGCGTGCTCGCCGTCGGACGCTCGCCGAGCGACTCAGCGAAGCCGAGCAGGAAATGCGCGAGCATCATTCCGGAGTTGCCGCGCGCGCCGAGCACGGCGGCGCGGGCCATGGTGCGGGCGGTGGCCGGAAGCGGCGCGTCGCCGAGCGCCCGGAGGGCGTCGGCGACGGCGCGAAGCGTGAGGCTGAAGTTGGTGCCGGTGTCGCCATCGGGGACCGGGAAGACGTTGATCCGGTTGATCTCCTCCCGCCCGGCTGCCACCCAGTCGGCCGCGGCAAAGAGCGATCGCGCCAGCCGCGGCCCGTCGACGTAGGCGATCCCGACGGTCATCGGGTGCGGGCTACTCCGCGGTGACCGACACGTGCACCTCGGCGCGGACCTCCGGATGGAGCCGCACCCCGACCGTGTGGTGGCCCAGCGTCTTGATGGGATGTTCGAGCTCGATCCGGCGCCGGTCCACCCGGTGCCCCTCCGCCGCGAGCGCCTCCGCGATGTCCTGGGCGGTGATCGAGCCGAACAGCTTGCCCTCCTCGCCCGCCTTGCCCTTGAGCGTCAGCCCGACGCCGCCCAGCTCGGCAGCGAATCGTTCGGCCTCGGCGCGCTCCGCGTGGCTCCGCGCCGTCCTGGCCCGCGTCTCGCCCGCGATCCGCTTCTTGTTGCCCTCGGTGGCTTCGAACGCGAGCCCGTGTGGCAGCAGGTAGTTTCTCGCGTACCCGGGCTTTACCCGGACCAGCTCGCCGGCCTTGCCGAGGGAGGTCACGTCCTCGCGCAGGATCACCTCGATCATTGAACTTTTCCTCCGGTGTTCGGCGTCGACAGCCGACGCCGGAAATCTAGCCAGGTGTCGGCCAGCCCCAGCAGCGTGAGGCCGCCGACGACGAACGGCAACAGGAACATGGCGATGACGGTGAGCACCCCGCCGAGCGGTCCCGCCACTCGACCCGACTGGGCCAGGAACACGGCGAGGCCGCGCACCGCGTAGAGCGTCCCCAGCACCAGCAGCAGGTTGGCGCCCAGCAGGCGCCAGGGCTCCGGCACGGGGACGAGCGCCAGCCCGAGCGCCGCCACCAGCGCCCAGACGAGCTGGTCGTTGAAGGCGAACGCGCGGAACGGCGCGGGCGGCGAGCCGAGCGGCCGCGCCGCGAGTCGGTGATACCATGCCCAGGCCAGCCGCAGCCCGGCGATGCCGGCGATGGCGAGAAGCCCCGGAAAGAGCTGCGCCGCCGAGTGCATGGCGTCGGTGGCCCGCTGGATCAGCTCCGGCGAGGCGCCGGCGCTCCGCCACTGCTCGCCGAGCGCGGTCTGGTAGACGCCCAGGTCGTGGTCCACTCCGTTCACGAGCTGCGTCCAGCCGATGCCGAGCTGCTGCAGCCAGATGACGAGGCCGGCGCCCGCCGCCAGCGTGGCGGTGAGCGCCCGACCCGGCCCGCTGGACGGCCGCCAGAGCGTGAGCGCCAGGAAGGTCCCGCTCAACAGCACCGCCGAGGCACGGGCGACCTGGGCCCCCAGTCCGCCTATCTGCTGCAGCCACAGGACCGACCAGATGACGCCGCCGAGCATCCACACCCACTCCCGGACGGTGCCCGGCCGGGAGACGAGGAGCAGCCCCGCGAGAGGACCGAAGACGAAAACCGGCGGGGCCAGGAGCAGGTAGCCGGCCAGCGCCAGCACCGCTCCCCAGCCCACCGGGCGCGGGGTGGTCAGCCGGCGAAGCCCTTGATGTAGGGCAGGAGCGCGAGCTCGCGGGCCCGCTTGATGGCCGTGCTGAGCTGGCGCTGGTGACGGGCGCAGGTGCCCGAGAGCCGGCTCGGCAGGATCTTCCCCCGCTCGGTCAGGAAGCGCGACAGCGTGCGCTCGTCCTTGTAGTCCACCACCCGGACACCGCTCTCGCAGATGGCGCAGGTCTTCTGCGGGCGCCTCATTCGTCGTCCTCCTCTTCGCTCTTGCCGGCCGTCACCGGCACGGGCTGGGCGCCCTCGTTGACGACCACGAGGAATCGGAGCACCCCGTCATCGAGCTTGATGGCGCGCTCGAACTCGGGCAGGGCCGTGCCCTCGGCGTCGAACTTGGCGACGACGTAGTACCCGGTCTCGTGCTTCTTGATGGGATACGCGAGCGTCCGCTTGCCCCAGTGATTCACCTGGGGAGCCTCGACGTCCGGCTGCTGGATGAGGGAGTGGAAGCGCTCGAGGCGCTCGTTGATGGCCGGCTCTTCGAGCGCACTGTCGAAGATATAGACCACCTCGTACTGACGGGTCATGACACCTTCCTTCGGTCTCAAGTCGCCCCGGGCCGGTGTGGGCGCCGGGGAGGATGGTTGTGAGGGGCGGAAGATAAGGGGCAGCGGGGGGCCGGGGAAGGGCGGCCGGGGCTACCCGGCCTGGCTCGCGGGCCGGACGACCCGACAGGGATTTCCCACGGCGAGGACGTTCGGCGGGATGTCGCGGGTGACGACGCTGCCCGCCCCGATCGTCGAGCTGTCCCCGATCGTGACTCCGGGACAGACGATGACGCCGCCCCCGATCCACACGTTGTCACCGATCGTGACGGGTTTCGCCAGTTCGGGCCCCCGGATGCGTTGCTCAGCGTCGAGCGGATGGGTCGCGGCATAGATGTGGACACCTGGCCCGCACGCGACGTTCACGCCGAAGCGGACCGGAGCACAATCGAGGATCACGCAGTCGAAGTTCAGAAACAGCCGATCGCCAGCGTAGATGTTGCTGCCGTAGTCGCAGTAGAACGGGGGCTCGATTTCGATTCGAGCCCCCGTGGCGCCGAGAAGTTCGCGGAGCAACGCCTCCCGTTCGGGGATCGCGTCCTCGGTCGTCTGGTTGAAGCGGCGCGTGAGGCGCCTCGCCCGCCGGCGCTCGATCGCCAGCTCGGCGTCCGCGGCGAGGTAGAGCTCCCCGGCCAGCATCTTCTGCTTTTCGCTGCGGCGTAGCATGGGTCGTCCCTCTCCGGTCGTCATGGCGCGCTCGTGACTCCGGCGCGACCAGGTGACCTCAACTGCTGAACCGGAACAGCATCACGTCTCCATCCCGCACCACGTATTCCTTGCCCTCCGCCCGGGCCAGCCCCTGTTCCCGTGCTGCCTTCCAGCCCCCCAGCCGGACGAACTCCTCGTACGCGACGGTCTCCGCTCGGATGAATCCCTTCTCGAAGTCCGAGTGGATCACTCCGGCCGCCGCTGGCGCCTTGTCGCCCCGGTGGATAGTCCAGGCGCGCACTTCCTTCTCGCCGGCGGTGAAGTAGCTCTGGAGTCCGAGCAGGTGGTAGGCGGCGTGGGCGAGCCGGTCGAGTCCGGACTCCGTCAGCCCGAGTGACTCCAGAAACTCGGCCCGGTCCTCGGGCGCGAGCTCCGCCAGCTCCGCCTCGACCTTGGCGGAGAATGGTACGATCTCGGCGGTCTCGGCGTCCCGCGCCAGGGCCGCGCCAAGCGCATCCACGTGCGGGTTGCCGGCGGTGATCTCGTCCTCGGCCACGTTGGCGGCGTAGAGCACCGGCTTGGCGGTGAGGAGATTGAAGCCGCGGTAGGCCGCCGCTTCCTCATCACTCGGCGTCACGGCGCGCGCCGGCCGGCCCGCGGCGAGCGCGTCGCGCACCTGCTCGAGCACCCGCTGCTCCAGCCGCGCCTGCGGGTCACCCGATTTGGCGGCGCGCGCGGCCTTGTCCAGCCGCTTCTCCACGCTCGCCAGGTCGGCGAGGCCGAGCTCGATGTTGATGATCTCCCGGTCGCGGACCGGATCCACCGCCCCCATCACGTGCTGGACATCCGGATCCTCGAAGCAGCGCACCACGTGCACGATCGCGTCCACCTCGCGGATGTTGGCCAGGAACTGGTTGCCGAGCCCCTCGCCCTCGCTCGCGCCTTTCACCAGGCCCGCGATGTCCACGAACTCCACCACCGCCGGCACGGTGCGCTCCGGGCTCACGATCCCGGCCAGCACGTCCAGCCGCGGATCGGGCACCTGCACGATCCCGGTGTTGGGCTCGATGGTGGCGAACGGATAGTTGGCCACCAGCGCCCCGGCGGAGGTAAGGGCGTTGAAGAGGGTCGATTTGCCGACGTTGGGGAGGCCGACGATGCCTAGGCGGAGCATTGGTCAGTCGTGAGTCATGAGTCGTGAGTCGTGAGACCTGCGTTTCCGGCCCGCCCTGCGTGGCGAAGATGTGCGGCGATCGTCATGATGAAATACCGTCTCGGGATGGGAGATTACCGAGAGCTGCTTGCCTGGCGGCGGGCCCGCACCTTGCCGGGCGCAATCTACCGGGCCACCGAAGCTTTTCCCATCCGGGAGCGGTTCGGGTTGGCGGCCCAGATGCGCCGGGCCTCGGTCTCCGTGGCATCCAACATCGCCGAGGGTGCAGGCCGCGGCTCCGACCCCGAGTTGCGCCGCTTCCTCCGGATTGCGCGCGGCTCGCTCAGGGAGCTCCAGACCCAGATCACCATCGCTGCCGACCTCCGGCTGATCCCGGACGATTGCAGTGAGAGACTGAGCGAGTCCGCGGCGGAAACCGCTCGTCTGATCTGCGGTTTGCTACGCAGCTACGACCACCGATCCCGGCCCTGACAACCCACGACTCACGACTGCCCCGCAAACCACGGCGCTAGCACCAACGCCACCACCGACATCAACTTGATGAGAATGTTCATCGCGGGTCCCGCGGTGTCCTTGAATGGATCACCCACCGTGTCTCCCACCACGGCGGCCTTGTGGGCCTCGGAGTGCTTGCCGCCGTGGGCGCCGCCCTCGATGTGCTTCTTGGCATTGTCCCACGCGCCGCCGGCGTTGGCCATGAAGAGGGCGAGGAGCACGCCGGAGAGCGTGGCGCCGGCCAGCAGCCCGCCGAGCGCGCGGACGCCGAGCACCGTGCCGACCAGCACCGGCGCGGCCACGGCGGTGACGCCCGGCAGGATCA
The DNA here is from genome assembly GCA_036262935.1 of Gemmatimonadales bacterium. Lineage (GTDB taxonomy): Bacteria > Gemmatimonadota > Gemmatimonadetes > Gemmatimonadales > GWC2-71-9 > CAVVWJ01. Next base: position 10,106 of record DATAHW010000134.1, read on the forward strand.
TCTCCCGGAGCGCCGCGCGGGTGGAGATGTCCACGCAGCGGGCGCTATCGGGTTTCGCCGTGCCATCCAGCAGGCCGGGGATCTCGCGGAACTGGCGCCGCACCTCCTCGACCATGCCGGCAGCCGCGCGGCCCACGGCGGTCATCGTCATGGCGCCGATCACGAAGGGCAGGGTGCCCCCCAGGAAGAGGCCGATCACCACCATCGGATTCACCAGGTCGAGCGACAGGATCTCGCCGGGCGGCGCCACCGCGGTGGCATACGCGGAGAAGAGGGCTAGCGCCGTGAGCGCGGCCGACCCGATCGCGAACCCCTTGCCGATCGCCGCGGTGGTGTTGCCCAGCGCGTCGAGGCCATCGGTGATTCGGCGGACGTCCGGTCCCAGGCCGCTCATCTCCGAGATCCCGCCGGCGTTGTCGGCGATCGGGCCGTACGCGTCCACGGACATCGTGACGCCCACGGTGGCCAGCATGCCGACCGCAGCGATGGCGATGCCGTACAGGTCGGCCGCCCAGTAGGACACGAAGATGGCGCCGCAGATGAGCAGCAGCGGCACCAGCGTTGAGCGCATCCCCACGGCCAGGCCGGCGATGATGTTGGTGGCTGGCCCGGTGAGCGAGGCCTGGGCGATGTGGCGCACGGGCGCCGCGGCGGTGTAGTACTCGGTAATGAGGCCGATCAGGATGCCGGCCACCGTGCCCGCTACGACGGCGTAGAACGGCCCGAGCGCCGGCTTTCCGGCCATCGGGATCGAGAATGCCGCTGTCAGGTAGTAGGCGGCCACGACGAACAGGAGCGCGGCGATGAACGTCGTGAGCCGGAGTGCCGCGGCCGGCGAGCCCTTCTCGAGGAGCTTCATGGCCCCGATGCCGAGGAGCGAGGCGATGAGCCCCGCCACCGTCATCGCGATCGGGAGCCCGACCGCCACCGCCCGTGCCGTCTGCGGAATGGCCCCGCTGGTAGCCGCGAGCGCGATCGTGGCGATGACCGCGCCCACGTAGCTCTCGAAGATGTCGGCGCCCATCCCGGCCACGTCGCCCACGTTGTCGCCCACGTTGTCGGCGATGGTGGCGGGGTTCCGGGGATCGTCCTCCGGAATGCCCGCCTCCACCTTGCCCACCAGGTCCGCGCCGACGTCGGCGGCCTTGGTGTAGATCCCGCCGCCCACCCGGGCGAAGAGGGCGATCGACGACGCGCCCATGGCGAAGCCGCTGATCACTTCGCTATAGCCCTTGAAGTCCTCGGCCGTGAGCCCGGCGGCGGAGAGGTCCAGCGCATTCATCGTCACGAGGCCGATCCCGACCAGGCCCAGGCTGGCCACGGCCAGGCCCATCACGGCGCCGCCGTTGAAGGCGATCCGGAGGGCCTTGCCCTGGCCGCTCGCGCGCGCGGCCTCGGCGGTGCGAACGTTCGCTTTGGTGGCGGCCTTCATGCCGAAGAGGCCGGCCCCGACCGAGCAGAGCCCGCCGAATATGTACGCCACCGCCGTCCGCGGTCCCACCGCCCAGGCCAGCAGCCCCGCCACGATCACGAGGAACGGGAACAGCACCGCGTACTCGCGCCGGAGAAACGCCATCGCGCCCTGCTCGATCAGCAGGGCCAGCTCCTGCATGGCGCGTGAGCCGGCGCTCTGCCGGCGCAGATAGAAGTAGATGGCGAAGGCCGCCGCCAGCCCCAGCAGTCCGGCCAGCAGGGCGATCTGTGCGAACGGGATCACAGCTCGCTCCTTAACGATTGAACCGGCTCATGGCCCGCTCGATCCCATCCGCGAGCCAGCACTCTACCGCCTCGGCCATGGGATCCAGCAGCTCCTCGATGGCCCGCCGCTCCTCGAGTTCGAGCGGTCCCAGCACGAAGTCCGCGAGATCGTCGAGACCAGCGGGCACAGGTCCCACGCCGATACGCAGCCGGGCGTAATCCTGCCGCTGCAGCGTGCCTTCGATGCTCTTGAGGCCGTTGTGCCCGCCGGCGGAGCCCGCACCCCTCAACCGGAAGCGGCCGACGGGAAGGGCGACATCGTCCACCAGCACCAGCAGGTCGGTGGCGGGATCGAACCCGGGAAGCGCGCGGAGCGGCGCGAGGGCCGCGCCGCTCCGGTTCATGTAGGTCTGCGGCTTGAGCAGGCGGACGCGCTGCCCGCCGCTCGTGCCTTCAACCTGCCGCGCCCGGTCGCCCCGCTTGAACGGGCCCAGGCGCCAGCGCGCGGCGAGGTGGTCGGCCAAGCGAAACCCGGCGTTGTGCCGGGTTCCGTCGTACTCCGGGCCGGGGTTTCCCAGCCCGATGATGGCGCGCAGGATCAGCCCTTCGCTTCCGCCTCGCCCTCTTCCTCGGGCTTCGGCTTCCGGATGAGCTCCGGCTCGGTGGTCGCCACGGCCTCCTCGACGGGGGCGGGTGCCTCCTCGGTACGCGGGGCGACGACGGTGCAGATCGGGGTGTCCGGGTCGTTGAGCACCCGGGCATTCGGGACGTCGATGTCCCGCACGAAGAGCGAGTGGCCGATCGCGAGCTGAGTGACGTCGAGGTCGACGTGCTCCGGGATATTGCTCGGCAGCACCTCGATCTCGAGCTCGCGCAGCACGTGGTCGAGCACGCCGCCGAAGTTCCGCACCCCGTCGGGTACGCCGATCAGGCGGACCGGCACCTCGAGGGTGATCTCCTCGTCGCTCCGCACCTCGTAGAGGTCGAGGTGCAGGATCTCGGAGGGCCGCACCGCGTCGCGCTGGATCTCGCGGATCAGCGCCTTGACCGGCGGCCGGTCGTCCACCGCCACGTCCACGATGGCCGTGCCCGCACTGATGCCGACCAGCATCCGGTTGAGTGCGCCCGTGTCGATCATCACGGCCTCCGCCTCGCGGCCGTGACCATAGATGACGCCGGGGACCTTGCCCTGGCGGCGGAGGGTGCGGGCGGCTCCCTTGCCGGTGGTGGTGCGGATCGCGGCCTGGAGACTTGCCTGTTGTGCCATGATGTCGGTCCTCGGGTACCGTAGTGAGTCGTGAGTCGACTAGTCGAACAGCGAGCTCACCGACTGATCGCTGTGCGTGTAGCCGATCGCCTTGGCCAGGAGGCCCGCGATCGAGAGCACCTTCAGGCGGTCGAACCGCCGCTCGGGCGGAATCGCGATCGTGTTGGTGACCGCCACTTCCTTGACCGGCGAGGCGGTCAACCGGTCCACTGCGGGCCCGGAGAGCAGGGCGTGGGTGGCGCAGCAGTAGATGTCGCGCGCGCCCAGGCGCTTGAGCGCCGTCACCGCCTCCGCCATGGTCCCCGCGGTGTCGATCATGTCGTCGGGGATGAGGCAGTCCCGATCCCGCACCTCGCCGACCACGTTCAGCACCTCGGCGACGTTGGCCGACGGCCGCCGCTTGTCGATGATGGCGAGCGAGGCGTTGAGCCGCTTGGCGAAGCCGCGCGCCATCTTGGCCGACCCGACGTCGGGCGCCACCACGACGGGATCGTGCAACTGCTTCTGCCGGTAGTGGCTCACCAGCACCGGCGCCGCATAGAGGTGGTCCACCGGCAGGTCGAAGAACCCCTGCAACTGGTGCTGGTGGAAGTCCATGGCGAGCACCCGGTCGGCCCCCGCCATGGAGACCATGTTGGCCATCAGCTTGGCGCTGATCGCCACTCGCGGCTGGTCCTTCCGATCCTGGCGCGCGTAGCCGAAGTAGGGGATGACCGCGGTGACCCGCGCGGCGCTGGCCCGCCGGGCGGCGTCCATGAGGAGCAGCAGCTCCATCATGTTCTCCGCGGGCGGGTTGGTGGGCTGAACGATGTAGACGTCCCGGCCCCGCACGTTCTCGTCGATCTTGACGAACAGCTCGCCGTCGGCAAAGCGCCGCAGCGTGACTCGGCAGAGGGGCTGCCCCAGGTGGGCGGCCACCTCTTCGGCCAGTGGGCGATTGGCCGAGCCGCTCAGGAGCAGCATCTGGCTGCGTGACAGCGAAAGATCCGTCATGATTACAGCCCGGAAAAGTAGCGGGGCCACGCCTCGAGCGTCAACCAGAGCCGTCCCGGCCGCTGACCCCTCGACGGCCGGCGCGGAGTACGCGAGATTCCTGAGGCTCCCGGTATGGTGCTCGCGCCACACCTGCGGAGTCGGCGCATTGGTGTCAGCTTTTGAGCCTCGCGCCGTCAGGTGCCTGTGCCGCAGGTCGTTAGCGTGATGCTGCATGTCAGCATTGCTGACACCGGGGGGTGGCACGCCTCTGGCACCCCCGGCCGCCGGTCGAACTGGCGGTCCCATCGTTCGCTCGCTACAACGCAGGTTCACCCTGGGGCTTGGAACCAACACCTATGCGATCTCTTCACCTGTATGCCCTGCTCGCGGGCGTGGCGGCTACCGCCGCCGCGTGCGGCGGCGACAACGGCGGCACCGGGCCGAGCAATACGGCGCCGACCGCGGCGTTCACGCCGGCCTGTACCGAGCTGGCCTGTACCTTCACCGACGCCAGTACCGACAAGGAAGGCGGCGCCCTCACCTACCTGTGGGACTTCGGCGAGCCCGCGTCGGGAGCCAACAACACCTCCACCACCCAGAGCCCCGGCCACACCTACGCGGCCGCGGGCAGTTACCACGTGAAGCTCACGGTGACGGACGCCCAGGGCGCCGCGAGCGCGGTCGCCGACAGCGTCGTGACCGTGACGCTGGCCGGCCAGGGTCCGCAGGCCGGCTTTACGGTCACCTGCGACGGCCCCGCCTGCTCGTTCAGCAACACGAGCGCACCGGCGGACGGCAGCCTGACCTATGCCTGGGACTTCGGCGAGCCGTCGTCGGGGGCCAGCAACACCTCCACCGCGGCGAATCCCACGCACAACTACACCGTCACCGCCGTAACCGACTTCACGGTGACTCTGACGGCCACCGATCCCGACGGTGCGCAGAACACCGCGACACAGACGATCACGGTGACTCCGCCGGCGGGTCTGCAGTGTACCTCCGGGGCCACGCTGGTGAACTGCACGCTGGACGTGACCAACACGGCCACGCTGACGGCGACGATCGTGAGCCACGACTGTGAGTTCACCGGCAACCGCCTCCGCATCACGGCGCCGATCGTGCAGACGATCTTCCAGAACGGCTGCTCCGCGACACTTAACACGCCGATCGCGATCAACGGTCCCAACCCGGATCACTCGTTCAACGCAGGCACGAACATCCAGGCCGAGTTCACCCAGGGAGTCGGCGGCCCGAACGACCCCCCACGAGGCACGCCGGCGATCCAGCTCACCGGCACCTATCCGGACTGGACTATCAGCATCGACGATGGCGGGGACCCGACGGGACCCGGTGAGCCCGACTTCAACGACATCGTCGTGACCGTCCACGCAACCCCGGTCGGACCATAAGACCCACCCGAATCAGCCCGCCGGCGGGAAACCGCCGGCGGGATGCAGTAGCCCCACCGTTCTGCCCTGAATTCAAGTAGGCGGGGACCTGGCTCCCGGCGAAGACCGCCGGGGGCTACCCCCCGGGTCCGCCGGCGAGCGCCGTCGTACCGCTCCATCACCCCTGCAGGAGGAGCATATGCGCGCGGTTCCGTGGTCTCGTGTTCGGGTCATCACCGCCGGCCTGGCAGTAGCCGGCCTCGGCGTGGTGGGCTGCGGCAAGGATTCCACCGGGCCGGACTCCTCGGGGAACAACGCCGCGCCGACGGCAGATTTCACCAGCGCCTGCAGCAGCCTGGCCTGCTCGTTCACCGATTTGAGCAACGATACCGACGGCCAGGTGACGAAGTTCGCCTGGGACTTCGGCGACGGGCAGCGCTCGACCGACCGGAACCCGGACCATACCTTCGGCACGGGCGGCGATTTCAGCGTCAAGCTCACCGTCACCGATAACCTTGCCGGCCAGGGTTCGCGCACCAAGACCGTCACGGTGGCCGTCGCGCCGAGCGGTGCGCCGACCGCTGACTTCTCGGTGAGCTGCTCGTCCCTGGACTGCACCTTCCACGACCTGAGCGCGGACGCGGACGGCACCGTCGTGGCGTGGGCGTGGGACTTCGGCGACGGCACCACCAGCTCGGTGCAGAACCCGCCGGTCCACCACTACGGGGCGGCGGCCCGCTCGCTTTTCACCGCCAAGCTCACCGCGACCGACAACGCGGGCCTCAGCAGCAGCAAGACGGTCGAGTTCCCGGTCTCCCCGGCGGCCACGCTGCAGTGCGAGGATGCCCCGGGCACCGGCAACTTTGCCTCATGCGATCTCGTGCTGGACGGCGATGCGAGCGTGACGGTGACGCTGCAGGGCCGCTCGTGTGATGCCCACGGCGATACGTTCCAAATCACCGCACCCGTGGCGGAGACGCTGTTCACCGACGGCTGCTACGCGCCCGCGGCCGGTTCTTCGTTCCAACTGAACGGCGGCGCAGTGTTCACGGGCGGCACGCATCTCAAAGCGCAGGTCATCTCGGGTGCCACTAATCAGGTCACCGCGCCGGCGCTGCACGTGAGCGGTGCGTATCCCACCTGGACGCTGGCGTTCGATGACGGCAGCGTGGGCGGCGCGAGCGAGCCCGACTTCGACGACCTGGTTATCACGGTTACTGCCAACCCCGTTCCCTAGACGGGACGGACAACGGATAGATGAACGCCCCTGCCGGGCAGCTGCCCGGCAGGGGCGTCGTCATTGGCCCTGGTGGATTCGAACCACCATTCGCGGATCCAAAGTCCGCTGTCCTGCCGTTGGACGAAGGGCCAGT
>DATAHW010000135.1:0-1925 GCA_036262935.1 Gemmatimonadales bacterium
CAACGAGGTGGACAACGAGCGGGCCCGCGACGCCGTGCGGGTCGCCGAGGTCGAGCTGGAGCAGGCCGAGGGGGGCGGCCGGCTCTCTCACGAGGCGCGCGATTTCGAGCTGCAGGACCGCCACCGCCAGATCGAGCGCCAGAAGCTCGTGGTGGCCGACCTGGAGCGCCGGGTGGCGGATCTGACGCTGCGCGCTCCCTTCGCTGGCCTCGTGGCCACGGTGGACGTGCAGGACCGCGACGCGGTTGCCCCCAACGCTCCGGTGCTCACCGTGGTCGACCTCTCGGAATTTGAGGTCGAGGTGCAGATTCCCGAGAGCTACGCCGACGAGGCCTTGCCCGGCACGCCGGCGGTGGTCTCGTTCGGGGGGCGCGACCTGCCGGCCGAGCTCAGGTCGGTGTCGCCCGAGGTGCGCTCCGGCCAGGTGCAGGGGACCGTCGCCTTCGCCGGCGGTCGGCCCGAGGGGCTGCGGCAGAGCCAGCGGGTGCAGGTCCGCCTGATCCTGGAGAAGCGCCGTGGCGTGCTCAAGGTGCCGCGCGGGCCGTTCCTGGAGAGCGGCGGCGGACGCCAGGCCTATGTGCTGGCCGACGGCATCGCCACCCTGCGGCCGATCCAGGTCGGGGCGACCAGCGTCTCCGAGGTGGAGATCGCCGAAGGCTTGCAGGAAGGCGATCGAATCGTGCTCTCCGATCTTCAGCAGCTCAATGGCGCCAAGACCGTCCTGGTCCGGCAATAGTTTTTCGGGAGGACAAACGTCATGCTCCAGATGGACAACATCACCAAGATCTACCGCACCGGTCTCGTGGAGACGCGGGCGTTGAGAAACTTTACGTTCGAGGTGGAGGAGGGGGAGTTCGTCACGATCACCGGCCCCTCGGGCTCCGGCAAGACGACCTTTCTGAACATCGCGGGCCTGCTCGACGCGTTCGAGCAGGGCACCTACAAGCTCGACGGCGTCGATGTGTCGCGCCTGTCGGACAACCAGATGTCGCGCATCCGCAATGAGAAGATCGGCTTCATCTTCCAGAGCTTCAATCTGATCCCGGACCTCGACGTGTTCGACAACGTCGATGTGCCGCTGCGCTATCGCAAGCTGTCGGCGCGCGAGCGCAAGGAGCGCATCGAGCGGGCGGTGGCCCAGGTCGGGCTATCGTCGCGGCTCCACCACCTGCCGTCGCAGCTCTCGGGCGGCCAGCAGCAGCGCGTCGCCATCGCCCGGGTGCTGGCCGGCGATCCCAAGCTGATCCTGGCGGACGAGCCGACCGGCAACCTCGACTCCGGCATGGCGCGCGAGATCATGGATCTGCTCGAACAGATCAATGAGGCGGGCACGACGATCATCATGGTCACGCACAACCCCGAGCACGCCTCCCGCGCTCACCGGCAACTCCACATCGCCGACGGCCGCATGGTGGATCTCGAGCGGATCGCGCCGCTGCCGCTCAACCGCCCGGTCGCGGTCCCGGTTTGAGGCACGGAAGAGAGGACGACGAAAATGTTGCTTTACAACCTCCGTCTCGCCTGGAAGAGCATCCAGCGGCATCCGGTGCTCTCCGGGCTCATCATCCTCGGCATCGCTCTCGGGGTCGGCGTGGCGACCACCTTCATCACGGTCTATCACGTGCTCGCCCGCGACCCGCTGCCGGGCCGCAGCGACCGGCTGTACTACGTGCGGATGAACACCTGGGGCGGCAGCTCCGCCCTGCCCGACGGCGTGCCGATCAAAATCACCTACCGCGATGCGCAGGCCGTGCACGCGAGCGACATCCCGGTCCGCCAGACCCGCACGGCGGGGGTCGAGCTGGTGGTGCGGCCGGCGGCGCGGGGGCGCGAGGCGCGGCCGTTCCGGCAGGACGGCCGGCTGGTGAATGCCGATTTTTTCGAGATGTTCGGCGCGCCGTTCGAATACGGCTCGGGCTGGAGCC
>DATAHW010000136.1:0-25409 GCA_036262935.1 Gemmatimonadales bacterium
GCGCACGACCGGCAGCAGACGCGAACGGGGACCGATGCGACACATTCCTGAGGACGAGCTCCACGCCTATCTGGACCAGGGGCTGAGCCGGTCGCAGTGCGTCGAGATCGAGAGCCACCTGGCCGGCTGCCCGTCCTGCCAGGCGCTGCGTGACGGCATCGCGGCACTCCGCGACCGCACGACGGCGCTGCTCGCCCGGCTGGCCCCGCCGCCGCGGGTGCCGCCGGCGTTCGAGGTGCTGCGGCATCGGGCGGCCGAAGTGGCGTCTCGCCGGCGTCGCCGCCTGCACCTGCTCGCCTGGGTCGCAAGCGTGGTCCTGGCAGTGGGGCTCGGCTGGACGGCGAGCTCGTTCGTGCGCTCGGGCGAGCGTCCGAGCCGCCGGTCGGTCATTACGCCGGCCGCGGAGCCGCCGGTCCGGACTGCCGCGATGGACGCGCGGCGCGACTCGTCGGCGGCGCCCCTTCCATCCGCCAGGCGCGCCCCGGTGGCGCCGGCGCCTCGCCCGGCGGCACGGGTCAGAACGATCGCGTCGCCGTCCGACTCGAGCCGCGCCGCGCAGCGGGAGGCGGCCCTCTCGGTGCTCAACCCCAAGCCGGCGGTCGAGCTGACCCGGCTGGACGGCCCGAGCGGGCGCGGCGAGGTCGAGCTCGACGGGATGTGGCGGACGATGTCGTGGGATGGCGCGAAGGCGGCGGCTGGCGAGCGGCTGCCCCACATTGAGGGGCTGCCGGTGATGCGCGTGCAGGTGCAGAGCAACGAGGACGGGGCGCGCCCCGTCATGGTCGTGGCGCAGCGCCTCTCATCCGGTCAGGTCATCCGCACCATCGAGGGGCCGGCCACGGACGTGTCGCAGCTCCTTTCCCGCCGCGCCATGACCGATGTGGACTCCCTGTTCCTGCCGGGCGACTCCCGCCGTGGCAACGACCCCGCGGCCCACGCCATGGCCATGCAGGTCGGCGACCGCATGCTGGCCATCACCGGCGATCTGCCCTCCGACAGCCTCCGTGCCATGATCCGGCGCCTGAACGCCGAGATGCGCACGAAGTAGCCGTCACGTTCTCGGACGATCTCTCCGCTCGACCGCCTCCGGGGCCACGTAGTCCCCCGGACTCTCCTCGTGGTCGAACTCCAGGGTCGCGTGTCCGCGCTCCCGGCCCAGCGTGATCTCCGCCAGGCGCGGTGAGATCATCGGGAAGGTGCGGGCGTAGAGCGCATACGTCAGCAGATAGAGTCCCGCGAACAGCAGCGTCGGCCCCCACTCGGGCAGGTGGAACACCGGGCCCGGCAGCACACTGACCGACGGCATGACCAGGAGGTAGCGCTCCAGCCAGAGCGACACCAGGCTCACGGCCGCGAAGAACGCGAATGTGACCCGTACCTTCTTGGGCGCGACCCCGAGCAGCCCGAAGAACGGCACGATGAACACCCCGATCAGCACCGCCTCGCCGATGGGCAGCCAGTGGCCCCAGAGCCGCGCGAAGACGAACCCGGTCTCCTCCGGCAGGTTGCCGTACCAGATCACCAGGAACTGCGCCCACATGAGGTAGGTCCAGAACACGGTGAAGCCGAAGCAGAGCTTGCCCAGGTCGTGACGCTGCTTGGGCGAGACGAGGTCGGTCACACCCAGATGGCTGGCGCCGTGAATCATCAGGAGCGCGAGCAGCATGTGTGCGCCCAGAAACGCCCCCATGAAGAAGAACCCGCCGAGCAGGTTCGAGTACCAGTGGGGCTGGAGCGCCATGACGCAGTCGAATGCCATGAGCGTCAGGACGATCGCGTAGAGCACGGTGAAGATCGGCGCCAGCCGGTGGATCAGGTCCTCCTGCGCCAGTGCCGCGTCGGGGCTGCCGTCGTATCCCCGGCTCAACCGGTCGAACAGCGCGCGGCGCGCGGCCGGCGCCGCGCCGCGCACGGCCAGCAGATCGGGAACCATGTCCGCGCGGACCAGGCGCCAGCCCACCCATGCGAGCACGCCCAGCCCCACGAAGAGCCGGGCGAACATGAACGGGCGGGAGAGCCAGATCACCTTCGAATGCTGCAGCTCCGGGAGGGCGGCCTGCATCGGCCCGAAGACCGACTGGTAGCCGAGCGTGAAGATCAGCACCAGCCCGAGCAGCGCGACGGGCAGGAACGCGACCTGGGCGGAGGCGAACCGGACGATCATCCCCGACCACTTGGCGTTTGTGATCTTCTGCACGGCCACGAACGCCACCGCACCGGTCGAGAGCCCAGTGAAGTAGAGCCAGTTGACGTGAAAGAGCTGCCAGGCCCGGTCGGCGTTGCCGTTGAGGAGCGCCGGGACGAACAGGATCAGGCCGAGGACGGTGAGCCCGGCGCCCACACCGAGGAACACGTCGAACCGGCCGGCGAGCGAGCGCTGGGCGAGGCGTTCGCGGAGCGTCGGGGTCATCGCGGTCTCTCTCCGGTCGAACCCGTGGCGCTCGGCCCCGGGGGTATGCCCACCGCGGCGCCGGCCGGCTCGGGTGCCAGCGGCGCCTGCCCCTGGAGCTTCCGCACGTGGTTCACGATCGCCCAGCGGTCGCTGGGCAGGTAGACCTTGTCGCCGTAGCGCGGCATGACGCCGCGCCCGTAGCGGATGATGCTGTAGATGTAGCCGTCCGCATAGCCGCGCGCGCGGCCGGTGAGAAGCGACGGCGCCCCGATGCGGGCGGAGACCGTCCCCTTCGCGTCACCCGCCCGGCCGTGGCACACCTCGCAGTAGGTCTGGTAGAGCGTGTCGCCTGCGGCGTCGACGTCATGCGGGAGCACCGGCACGTCGGCCCCCGCCGGCCACGCCTTGGCGCCGGCCGGGGCCCCCGCCGCATACGGGTTCTGCAGCGCGTTGGCGGTCGTGAGCTTGCCCGTCGTCCACTCGGCGGACCAGTCGGGCTCGCCGCCGCTCACCGGAACCGTACCTGCCGGCGTGTAGCGCGGCACGGCGCTCGACTCGTACGGCCGGACGTACTTGGACAGGATCATGTGATCGAACCACGGGATGATATGCCAGAGATCGTCCGGCGACGGCACCCGGTTGTACCAGAAGTCGCAGCCGCCGGTGAACAGCGTGAGCGCCGCGAGTCCGGCCCACCACCACCGCTCACGCCGCTTCATGCCGCACCTCCACCGCTCCCGCGGAGCGGAGCAGTTGCTCCACCGGGGCCAACTGGTCGGCGCCGGACGGCACGAACACGCCGATCCGGTCGTCGCTGAACTGGGGATCGTAGGCGGCCCCGCGCCGGTGTCCCAGCAACGTGAGTCCCGCCACGGCCGCCACCGTGATGAGGGCGCCCAGGAGCACCGTCAGCTCGAAGGCGATGGCGACGTACGCCGGCACCGAGGACATGGTCTTCCCGCCGACGAGGAGGGGCCAGTCGAACGACATCCAGATCGTCATCCCGAAGCCGGCGGCGCATCCGGTCAGGCCGCCGATGAGGGTGAACAGGCGCACCAGGCTCACCGGCTGGTCGAGCGCCTCCTCGATCTCGTGATTGGGGAACGCGGTGTAGACGACCAGGTTCCGGTGCCCGCGGGCGCGGAGCGCACGGATCGCATCCACGGCGGCATCGACGTGGATGAACGAGGCCAGCACTCCCGGCTGTCGCCGCGTCGTCTTCGGCCGTGCCATCAGTGGTGCCCTCCGCCCCCGCGCTTCCGCGGCATCGGGATCATCTCCTTGATCTCCTGGATGGCGACGATCGGGAAGCTCTTGGCGAAAAGGAGGAACCACATGCCGAACCAGCCGAACGACCCGACGAGAATCCCCCAGTCGGCCCAGGTCGGGTTCATATCGGACCAGGCCCAGGGGATGTAGTCGTTGGAGAGCGACGAGACGATGATGACGAAGCGCTCGAACCACATGCCGATATTGATGAAGATCGAGATCACGAACAGCGCCGTCAGATTGGTCCGGATCTTCCGGAACCAGAGCAGCTGCGAGACGAACGCGTTGCAGATGATCATGGTCCAGCCCGCCCACCACATGGATCCGAACGGCCGGCGGAAGAACGTGGTCTGCTCGAACGTGTTGCCGCTGTACCACGCGACGAAGTACTCCATGCCGTACGAGTAGAACAGGATCGACCCGGTGAGCAGCGTCAGCTTGGCCAGGTTGTCGAAGTGGTATTTGGTGATCATCTGCTCGATCCCGAGCGCCCGCCGGAGCGGAATGATCAGGGTGAGCACCATGCCCAGTCCGGAGTAGATGGCGCCGGCCACGAAGTACGGCGCGAAGATGGTCCCGTGCCACGCCGGGACGATCGACACCGCGAAGTCCCAGCTCACCACCGAGTGCACCGACAGCACCAGCGGGGTAGCCAGCGCGGCCAGGTAGAGGTAGGCGCGCGTGTAATGCCGCCACTGGTTGTCCGTCCCCTGCCACCCCGCCGAGGCGAGGGTGTAGACGATCCGCCGCCACCCGGTGACCTTGTCGCGGACGGCGGCCACGTCCGGGATGAGCCCGAAGACCAGGAAGACCGTGCTCACGGTGAAGTAGGTCGAGATGGCGAACACGTCCCACAGCAGCGGCGACTTGAAATTGGGCCAGAGCCACCGCTGGTTGGGATACGGCAGCAGCCAGTAGAAGATCCACTGGCGGCCGATGTGGATGATGGGGAAGAGCGCCGCCGTCATCACGGCGAACACGGTCATCGCCTCGGTGGAGCGGTAGACGGCCGTCCGCCAGGGACTCCGGAACAGGAACAGAATCGCGGAGATGAGCGTGCCGGCGTGCCCGATGCCGATCCAGAACACGAAGGTCGTGATGAAGACGGCCCAGAAGATCGGCGGATTGTAGCCGGCGTGGCCCAGCCCATCCTTGACCAGGATGAGAAACGTGAGCAGCCCCGCCAGAAACAGGGCGACGGCGCCGCCCAGCAGCAGCAGGTATCCGGTGCTCGCCCGGCCCAGCGTGTCGGCGACGTCGCGGGTGACGTCGGCCTGGGTCTGGGTGATCTCGAGCTCCGGCGCGCGGTCGGGAAGCGGGCGTGCGACGACGGCCATCGGTCAGGCCTCCACCGAATGCAGGACCTTGGCGAGGTAGGTGATCGCCGAACGGGTGTTGAGATCCTCGAGGACCCGGTAGCCGCGGGGGTCCTGCTTGATCGCGACGACGCGGCTCTCGGGGTCCTCGGTGTCCCCGAAGACGATCGCGTCGGAGGGGCAGGCCTGCGCGCACGCGGTAGTGAACTCGCCGTCGCGGATCGGCCGGTCCTCCAGGCGCGCCTGGTTCTGCGCGCCGCGGATGCGCTGGATGCAGAAGGTGCACTTCTCCATCACCCCGCGCGCCCGCACGGTCACGTCCGGATTGAGCTGGAGCTGTAGCGGCTCCGGCCACGCGATCTCGTTGTACTTGTACCAGTTGAAGTAGCGCACCTTGTACGGGCAGTTGTTGGCGCAGTAGCGGGTGCCGACGCAGCGGTTGTAGACCTGGCCATTGAGGCCGTCGGCGGTGTGATACGCCGCGTACACCGGACAGACGGGCTCGCACGGCGCGTTGGCGCAGTGCTGGCAGAGCATGGGCACGAACCGCGCCGAGGGCGGGACGCCCGGCTCCTCGCCACCCTCCCAATAGCGCTCGATCCGCATCCACGTCATTTCCCGGCCCTTGAGGATGTCGTACTCGCCGACGGTCGGGATGTTGTTCTCGGCATAGCAGGCGGTGACGCACGCCTGGCAGCCGGTGCAGCGGGCCAGGTCGATCGCCATGCCCCACTGCGGGGTCGCGCGGGCGTAGTCGCCCTTCCGCGTCATCTCGAACTGCTTCTCGCTCCACCCCTTCAGCGCCTGGACCTCGAGCGGTGTGTTCAGCTCGTGCTCGGGGTGGCCCTCCTGAAGGTAGGCCTCGGCCAGGGTGAGACCCTTCCTGGCCGCCGCCAGTGGGATCGCCTCCGCGATCCCGCGGCCGAGCTGCCGCGGCGTGCCTTCGACCGTGGCGAGCTTCCGATAGTCACCGGTCTTCTCCACGGCGACGCGAGTCGAGACGTAGGTGACGAACTCGCCCGCGGGCGCGCCGAGCAGGTCGAGGGCATTCACCCCGCGGCCCTGCGCGAACGCGCCGTACTCGGTGTGCCCGTAGCCGATCGGCATCGCCACCACGTCCGGATGGAGGCCGGGGTGGATGTAGGCCGGCGCCTCGAGCGTGCCGTGCGGAGAGGTGAGCCGCAGGATCTCGCCGTTTCGGACGTTGAGCGCCCGGGCCGCCTCCGGTCCCACTTCGACCCAGGAGTTCCAGGTGATCTTGGTCACCGGGTCCGCGACCTCGAGCAGCCACGGCTTGTTGGCGCCGCGGCCATCGTGCAGCATGCCGTGCGGATAGGCGGCGAACACGTAATTGCCTTTCCCCTCGAACGCCGGCCGGGTGTAGCTCACCTGCGTGGCCGTCGGGGCGAGCGTCACCGCCGCCGGCGAGGGCGCCTCGTCGAAGACGCCCCCGCGCTGCAGCGCGGCATGCCAGAACGCATCGGCGTCGGCCTCCTTCCGCTCGGCTGCCAGCGCCTGCCACCGGCCGCGGAGGTGCGCCTCCCAGGAAGGGGCGGTAAAGCGGGCCAGCGCGCCGCCCGCCTTCCTGGCCGTCGCCAGCAGGACATCGCCGGCGGCGCGGGTGGTATAGACGGACTCCATGACCGGCTGCATCAGACTCCGGACGCCCGCCCGCGGGGCGGCGTCGTCCCAGCGCTCGAGCGCGTGATGCGGCGGGAGCAGGAGATCACACAGGGCGGCGGTCTCGTCCAGGAACGGCGAGATGGCCACCTTGAACGGCACCTTCTTCAGCCGATCGGCAAACCCGGCCGCTCGGGGCAGCGCGTACACGGGATTGGCCTCGTGCACGATGAGCACCGACACCTGGCCGCCGCCCATGGCCGTGCCGAGCTGGGCCAGCGCCCGGTAGCCGTCGCCGGCGGCGAGGTCGGCGCCGAACCGCACCGTCTGCCCCACGTTGCCGGCGACGAAGTTGAGCAGGTTGACCGCCGCGCAGAGCTCGACCGCGCCCGCGTGCTGCGCGCCGATGCCTCCGGCCACCGCGAGGCTCGGCTTGGCCGCCGCGAACTCGTGCGCGATGCGCTCGATCCGCGCCGCGGGGATTCCGGTCTCCTGCGCCGCCATCGCGGGCGTGTACTTCGCGAGCGCGCCGACGAGCGCCGCCGGTGCGCCGCCCGCGGCCGCCACCACGTTGGCGATGGCGAGCGCGATCACCGTCTCCGTGCCCGGGCTGACGGCGAGCCACTCGTCGGCATTGAGGCCAGTCAGATCCTGGCGCGGGCCGACGTGGACGAACCGGGCCACATCGCCCTGGGCGAAGCCGTGCGCATCGGCGAAGCCGCGCTGGTTTTCCGTGGGCGAGAGCCAGGTCTCGAGGAAGTCGGCGCCGAAGGAGAGGATGTACTTCGCACTCGCGAAGTCGTGCGCCGGGAGCTGGTCGAGGCCGAACACCTGCCGGTTCGCGGCCCGCAGCGGCTCGTGGTCGAACGGCTCCCACCGAACCAGCCGCCCGCCGAGCGCGCCGGTCCAGTCCGCCAGCAGCTCCGAGAAGGTGCCCCGCCCCGCTCCACTCAGCACCGCCACCTTGCCGCCCGCCGCCGTGAGCTTGCCGGCCAGCCGTGCGATGGCATCGTCCCAGGTGATCTCGGCCAGTCGCCCGTCGGCGCCGCGCGCCATCGGCGCCTTGATGCGACCCGGGTTGTACAGGCCCTGCAGCGACGCCTGCCCGCGGGAGCAGAGCTTGCCACGATTGACCGGGTGCTCGGGGTTTCCCTCCAGCTTGACCGCGCGGCCCTCGCGCGTTCGCACGTGCACGCCGCAGCCCGCCGAGCACTCGGTGCACGTGCTGGCGTACCAGGTGGCGATGCCGGGGATCTGATCTTCGGACTGCACCAGATAGGGCACCAGCTTTTCCACCCGGCTGGTGGAGCACCCCGAGAGCGCGAGCGCGCCCCCGCCCGAGGCCCCCAGGACGGTGAGAAATTTCCGGCGATCCATGCCCGCCTGAGAGCTGTCGTCAGACATCACGATTCCTCGCCGGCACTAGTAGTGGCACACCGAGCAGTCGCGCGAGACGTTCCGCTCGAGATGACAGGTGATGCAGAATCCCATGTTATTCACGTTGTTCACCTTGAATACCTGGGGCATGCGGGCCACGTCGCCGTGGCAGGTGGTGCAGGCACTGGGGCCGAGGGCCTTGATGTGGCGCTGGTGCGGGAAGTGCGCGTGGCGCGCCAGGAAGTGGACGCGCACCCACTCCACCGGCTGCTTGGCGTTCCACGCATCGCGCACCTTCTTGATCTCCGTCTTGGCCGAGCTGTCGCTCCCCGACACGACCAGATGGCAGCCCATGCAGGTCTGCATGGAGGGAATGCCGGGCTCGGTCGAGACCGCCACCGAGTAGTGGCAGTACTGACACTGCATCTTGAGCTGCCCGGCATGGATGTCGTGGCGGAAGAAGATCGGCTGGCGAGGGCCCTTGAGCGATCCGGTATCGACGATCGCGGGCGCCGTGGTCGAATCGGCGGCCTTGGCCTGCTGCTGCGCCTGGCTCGGGGTGCCGCCGATCGCCAGGGCGGCCGCGAGTCCGGCAGCTCCGACGCCGCCGAGCACGAAAGCCAACGTACGCATCATCGATCCACCGCGGAGTGAGAAGCGCTGCCGGAAGTCGCTCGTGAAATCATTCACTTGCTCGCGTCTGCAAACCAACGCCCTCGGGCCGAGAGCGCGCCGAATGATATGCAGCGCTTTCGATTGCACAACCCGAGCGGGCGAATATTCCGACTGCGCTACTCGGAATCGTCCGACTCCTCCGCCGCCACCCGGCGCGCCCGCGGCGCGCGATGCGGCGTCGGCCGCTCGGCCAGCCACTCGGCTTTCCGGGCCGCGAGGCGGAGGAATCCGTCCACGGCACGGCGGTCATCCAGCGGCAGCCAGCACCAGCGCACCGGCCCGGTACGCTGCGCCTCCGCGATCGCGCGGGCCATGTCGGCCGACACGCGCCCGGCGCGGCGCAGCCGGTCCTCCTCCGCCTCGGTCATGGTGAACGTGACCGAGAGCGCCTTTCCCACGACGTGGATCCAGCACAGCTTGCGGCTGCCCACGCTGTACTCCCAGGCCCAGCGCCAGGAACTTCCCATGAAGCGCACCACCTCGCCCACGCCGGCGAGGCCAAGGAGACCGGTGCGGAGCGCCGCGAAACGGGCGGCCGGCGCGGCAGGGAGATCGGTGAGCGGCGCGGTGGCGGCGGGCTGCTCCGCCTCGTCGGCGTAGCGGTTGGCGGCCCAGTAGGCGTTCGATCGGCCCACGCTCATCACTCCTCCTCGGTCGCGGGGGGCACGCCCGCGAGCGGCGCGCCGACGCGCTCGAGGTAGCGCACCACTTCGATGCCCATCGCGCGCACCAGGGAGGCCTCGCGGCCGTCGAGCTCGGCCCGGAAGACGATCTCGCGAAACGAGCGCATCACGCTCTCCGAACGGCGGGTCTTGAAGAAGTCGATGGCCCAGAGCGCCCGGTGCCAGTCGGCGAAGAGCGCCTCGAGCTGGCCGGACGTGGCCGGGGCGGCCTCGCGGCGCGGCGGCTTCAGCGGGAGCGCGTCGCCACCGCGCGCGTTCCACGTCTCGTAGCCCATGATCGCCACGGCCTGGGCCAGGTTGAGCGAGGGGTGCCGCGGGTCGGTCGCGATGGTGACGACCGTACGGCAGAGGTCGAGCTCGGCGTTGGTAAGACCGCTGTCCTCGCGGCCGGCGACGATCGCCACCGGTCCGTCGGCGAGGTCCCGCACCAGCTCCGCCGCGGCCTCGCGGGGCCGGAGCGTCCGCCGCTTGGCCGCGCGCTCGCGGCCGGTCAGCACGAAGGTCGAGACGCAGTCGGCGACGGCCGCCGCGAGCGAGGGCAGCAGCTCGATCCGGGCGACGAAATCCGCGGTGTTGTGCGCAATTCCCTCGATGCGCCAGGGATCGAACACCTCGGGATCGACCAGCCGCATCCGCTCGATCCCGAAGTTCTTCGCGATGCGCACCGCGCTCGCGATGTTGACCACGTCCTGCGGATTGACCAGCACCAGAATGGGTGACGCCGCGGGCGAGTGCCGCCCTGCCTCATCCCTCGCCGAGGAAGGAAACGTCATACCGCTTCGCCTTGAGGGCCGCGGCGAACCCGGCCTTCTCGACGGCCTTCATGTAGGCTTCCTTGGGCTCCACCTGTTTCCCGTCCACCAGCTCCATCAACGCGTCGTTGAGAGTCACCATCCCGGCCTTGCGGTTGGTCTGCATGATCGAGGGGATCTGGAACGTCTTCCCTTCCCGGATCAGGTTGGCCACCGCCGGAATGGAGAGCAGGATCTCCCGTGCGGCCACCCGCCCGCCGCCTATTTTCTTGCAGAGCGTCTGGGCGATGACCCCGCGGAGCGACTCCGACAGCATTACCCGGACCTGCGCCTGCCGGTCGGGCGGGAACTGGTCGATGATGCGGTCGATGGTGGAGGATGCCGTGGTCGTATGCAGCGTCCCGAACACGAGGTGGCCCGTCTCGGCGGTCTCGATGGCAATGGAGACGGTCTCGAGGTCGCGCATCTCGCCGACCAGGATGATGTCGGGGTCCTCGCGGAGGGCCGCCCGGAGCGCGTGCTTGAACGAGCGGGTGTGCACCGCGACCTGGCGTTGGGTCACCAGACACTTCTTGCTCTGGTGCACGAACTCGATCGGGTCTTCGATCGTGATGATGTGGTCGGTGCGCGTCCGGTTGATCAGGTCCACCAGCGCCGCGAGCGTGGTGCTCTTCCCCGAACCGGTGGGCCCTGTCACGACGACCAGCCCCTTGGTGAGGTAGCAGAGGTTCTGCACCTCGCGGCTCAGGCCCATGTCGTCGGCGGTGAGCAGGGTGGTGGGAATCACGCGGAAGACCGCCATCGGGCCGTGCCGGTCGCGCCCCGCGTTGCAGCGGAAGCGCGAGAGCCCCTCGATCTCGTAGGCCCAGTCGGTGTCGCCCGTCTCCCGGAACTCGCCCAGTTCGCGCGGACTCATGATGCTGTACAGCATGGCCTCGAGCTGCTCGGCGCCGAGCGCGGGGCGGTCCTGCCGCACCAGCTCGCCGTGATGCCGCAGGAGCGGCGGCTCGCCGGTGCGGAGGTGCAGGTCCGATGCCCCGGCCTCGACCAGCAGGCGGAAGAGCTCCTCCAGCGTGGCCCGCGCGGCGGCGTGCGCTTCGGCCAGCTCCGCGGCGCTCCGGCCGTCGCCACCCGGGACTGCCGGCGCGGCGCCCGTCGCGCTGGCAGCCCCGGGTGCCGCTCGCACCTCGACGAGCGCGCCGGCGGCGCCCGGCGTGAGCGCGATCGTTACCGCGCCGCTCGGCGCGCGATACGGGAAGCTCACCGGCTCCGCGCCCCCGAGCCGGAGGGCGGCCACCGGATCGGCGACCTCGCGGACCAGCGCGAGGATCTGCACGTCGGTCAGCGGATCGCGAGTGAGCGGGCGCGCGGAGCCGTTGGCGACGAGAGCCGCGGGCTTCCCCACGGCGAGTCGGAGCGCGTCCGCGCGCTGCTCGTGCAACACCTGGATCAATCGGTCGAGCCGGGCCACAGGCAGTCTCAGCAGTTCAGTCGAGGGGGCGAGCCAGACGCACGCGGGACTTGTTGATGTACCAGCTCACGTCGTCGGCACCGAGGGCAAAGAAGATGCCCGGGCCGTTGAGGTAGTCGAGCGTCCGGCCGCGGGATGGCGGCAGCTCGAGCGCGGCGTGACCGCGGAACTCCGCGCCCCCCTGCACCACCACCTCCAGCTCGATGAGCCGGGCGGCCGAGACGCGGTCGGGGTCGGTCAGCGGCGCCTGGTCTCGGCAGGAGACCACGACCACCTGCGTCTTCGGAAGGAAGGTGACGCCGCCGTCCAGCGTGAGCGCGAAGAAGGCGTCCTCACGGTTGAGCATCTCGAGCGGGGTCTCGGGGCCCGGCGGATACGTAGGCCGGGCGTACAGGTGAAGGTCGCCCGAGAGGACGATGCCTTCGACCAGCATGACCTCGGCGGGCACCTTGGTGGTGATACCCCAGTCACTCATGCGCTCTGTTCGTTTGGGTCGCCGGAAACTGAGGACACGCGGGCAGCACGGCAAGTGGGCATCAGCCGCGGAGCTCCACATCGGCGTGCCGCTCGGTGAGCCGGATGGGGTCGAGATAGTCGGCCGCCTCGCCCAGCTCCGCCCGCGCGGCGCGGAGGAGCGCGCTCGTCAGCTCGAGCACCGGTCCGGGCACGCCGGTCTGGCCCAGGAGGCCGGTGGCGATCGCCACGTCCTTATCGAGCAGGGCCAGCCGGAACGTGCGGGGCCACGCGCCCGTTAACACCCGCTCGGGCACCAGCACCTCACTCACGAACGAGCGCCCGCTGGAGGCGTTCACCACGGCGAGCGCGGTGCGGGGCGCGACGCCTGCCTTCACCAGCGCCGCCAGCCCCTCCGCCACCGCCAGGATGTTGACGGCGAGAAGGGCGTTGTTGACCGCCTTGAGCGCGTCGCCCGCGCCCACGGGGCCAACGTGCTCGATCCGCGCGCCGAACGCCGCGAGCACCGGCCGCGCACGGGCAAAGGCCTCCGCGCTGCCGCCGACCATCACGGTGAGCGTGCCCGCCTCGGCGCCGTTGGTCCCCCCGCTCACGGGCGCGTCGGCGAACGCCACACCGCGCTCGGCGAGCCGCGCCGCGATCGCGCGCGAGGTCGCGGGATCGCCCGAGGTGCAGTCGAGGAACAGCGCGCCGGGCCGAAGGCCGGCCAGGATCCCGTCCGGTCCCTCGAGCAGCGCGGCGACGTCGGCGGAGGTGCTGAGGCAGGTGATCACGACGTCCGCCGCCGCGGCGTCGCGCGCGGTGGGGGCCGCGACGCCGCCGTGCCGCGCGACGAACTCCGCGGCGCGCGCCGCGGTCCGGTTCCAGACGGTGAGCGGTCCGCGACGAGCGAGGCGAGCGGCCATGGGCGCGCCGATGGCCCCCAGGCCGAGAAAGCCGACGTGCATCGGGTGGCGATCCTTTCCTGCGGAGAGCGAACGTGGGGCGAGCCCGTAAGCTAGCGCGCCCGGCCGCGGACGGTACTGGGCGACGCGTGTACCTTTCCGCATGGGTTCGCGCATTCTGCACGTCGATCTCGACGCCTTCTTCGTCGAGGTCTGCCGCCAGCGGCACCCCGAGCTTCGCGGGGTCGAGCTGCTGGTCGTGGGCGGCCGGCGGGACCAGCGCGGCGTGGTGCAGTCCGCCTCGTACGGCGCCAGGCGGTTCGGGATCCACGCCGGGATGCCCATCGCGCAGGCGGTCCGGCTCTGTCCGCAGGCCACCTTCTTCCAAGGCGCCTTCCCCCATTACCGCACCGCTTCGCGGGCCGTGCGGCGCGTGCTCGAGGACTTCTCGCCCACCGTGGTGATGGCGTCGCTGGACGAGGCCTATCTCGATTTCGCGGGTACCGAGCGGCTGCACCCGGTCTCGCTGTTGCCGGTCGCCGAGCGCCTGCGCGACGCGGTGCGGCGCGAGACGGGGCTCGACTGCAGCGTGGGGATCGGCCCCAACCGCATGATCGCCAAGCTCGCGTCGGACGCCGCCAAGCCCCGCGGTCTGATGGAGGTGCGCGCCGGGTGGGAGGAAGGCTTTCTCGCTGGGCTTCCGCTCGGGGCGATGCCGGGGATCGGGCCCAAGACCGCCGAGCGGCTGGCCGAACTGGGCCTGGTGGACGTCTGGCAGGTGCAGCGACTGGAGGAACACGCGCTGGAGCGGCTCATCGGCGACGACGCGCGCACGCTCAAGCGACGGGCGCACGGCCACGGCGGCACCACTCTGCGCGGCGATCGTTTGCCGCGTTCGGTGAGCCGGGAAACCACCCTCTCGCGCGACGCGCGCGATCCGGTCCGGCTGGAGGCCGCGCTCTCCCTGCTCACCGCCCGCGTCGCCGGCCAGCTCCGCGAAGAACACCTAGTCGCGCGCACGGTGACGCTCAAGCTGCGCCACGACGACTTCCACACCGTCACCCGCCGGCACACCCTCGACACCGCAACCGACCTCGACGCGGAGCTCTACGCCGCCGCCCGCGACCTTTTCCGCGCCGCCTTCGCCGAAGTGCGCGGGCGGAACCGCGGCGTTCGCCTGATCGGCATCGCAGCGACCAATCTCGGCGTCGCCGCGGAGGTCGATCTGTTCGAGCCGGACGCGCGGCGCCGGCTCCGTGATCTCTCCGCCGCCGTGGACCAGCTCCGCCAGAAGTACGGCTTCGCCGCAGTGACGCCCGGAAGCGCGCTCGGCGGGCGCCGGCGGCGCGACTAGGCGCCGCCTACCGCAGATCGGGGTCCTCGAAGCGAAGCCCCACCGTCCCGTCAGGCGCGGTGACCTGCGGCCCCAGCTCGCGGAACGTCGCGGCCCCGGTGCCCGGTGACCAGGCCCGGACGGTGCTGTTCCGATACAGGCGGTAGTACCCGATGAACACTCGCCGCGTGCCTGGTCGCACGGCGCAGCCGCAGTCCACCGCTCCCTGCAGCCCGGCGTTGACCGTGACGCGCAGGGGATGGGACGAGGCATTGGTCACCAGCGGCGCGAAGAAGTCGGCGTCGGACGTGCGGCTGCCCGCCACGACCCGGACCGCACCCGACGGATCGCGCAGCACGGACGAGCCGCGCACCTCCTCGCCCATCGGCCGCCGGTCGGCGGAGAGCGGGCGGACCAGTTCCCATTGCATCACCAGCGTCTGACGCCTCGGCACGACCACCCGCACACTCGCGCCCGCCGCGATGGTACGCGGCGCCGCGTCGCCGATGACGAGGCGTACCGGCGCGGCGAGCCTGTTAGTGAAAACGAGATGCGGACGCAGGAGCAGCACCACTCCAGCCGCCGTCGCGGCCAGCAGCAGCACCAGGAGCACAAGCATGGACCGCATGGGGAATCCGGTCGTCGCGGGCGGGACCGGCGCGGCCGACTCGGCAAGCGGCATCAGCGGACCGGGAGGAACGTGCTGAGCGGATTGGGATTGGGAGCGGGCGCCGCCCCCGCGCGAGGGGCCACCCGAGGGGTCCGCGCGTGAACGGTCGTGAGCGACGCCGTCGTCACGCGAATCACGACGCCCCCGGTGACCGAGTCCGGTCCCAGCCCCGCGACGTCGAACCGCCCGCTCGCACGGCGGGCGTCCTCGATGCGCACGGCGCTCCCCGGCACGAGCGGGTAGTACCCCAGCCGGAGCGAATCGCCGGGTGCGATGCTGCAGCCGCAGTCCGTGGTGTCCCGGCCGCTCACGACCGTGGCCCGGATGCGTCGCGACGTGCCGTTCACCACCAGCGGCGAAAAGCGCGGCCTCCCATCCGCTGTCGAGGCCACGACCTGCCGCACCTCACCCCGCACGTCGTCGGTCACGATGCTTCCCTCGAGCGCACTCCCCAGCATCCGGCCGTCCAGCGCGGCCGGGCGGACCATCGCCCAGTGCGCCTCGAGCGGCTGCCGGAGGCGCACCGGCAGCCGCAGGCTGTCACCCGCCCGGATCGTGAATCCGGTGTCATCCAGCGTCAGGGCGATGGGCTGGGTGAGCCGGTTGGAGACGAACAGCGACGCCTGCGGCCGGACGGACGCCCACAGCAACCCCGCGGCGGCCACGAGCCCCGCGGCCACGAGCGACCGCCGTCGTGATATCGAGGCGCGCGCGCGCGGCATCGCGCCCGTCGGTGCGTCGTCCTGGGAGGTCGGCGTGACCCCGCGTCCTTCCCGCAACGCGTCCAGCACCGCGCGGGCACTGGGATAGCGATCCTCCGGCCGCTTGGCCAGACACCGGAGGATCACCCCGGAGAGCCATGCCGGCACCCGCTCGCGCGAGAGGGTCGAGACGGGCACGGGCTCATGCAGGTGGCGGGACACGATCTCCCTCGAGTCCTCGCCTTCGAACGGCGGTGCGCCGGTCAGCATCTGGAACAGCACGACGCCCATGCCGTAGACGTCGGCCCTGGCGTCGACGTCGCGGCGGCCGAGGGCCTGCTCGGGGCTCATGTAGAGCGGCGTGCCCACGATGAATCCGGTCTGGGTATGCCCCGCCGGTCCGTCGAGATCCTTCACGATCCCGAAGTCCACCAGCAACGGCCGCCCGGTTCCCGCCTCGATCAGGATGTTGTCGGGTTTGACGTCCCGGTGGACCATGCCCTGCGTGTGCGCGTGGTGGAGCGTCTCCAGGATCGGCTCCGCAATCGCGAGCGCGCGCGCCACGGACAGGGGACCGTCGTGGCGCAGCAGCTCGGACAGCGTCCGACCCTCGCAGTAGGGCATCACGTAGAAGACGAGCCCCTCCGCCTCGCCGACGAAATGGATCGGCAGGGTGTTCGGATGGCTCAGCCGCGCGATCGCCCGGGTTTCCTGTTTGAAGCGGACCAGCGTCGCGGAGCTCCAGGGGATGTCCGCGCGGAGCACCTTGACCGCGAGCCGTCGCTGCAGCTCCTCGTCCCGCACCTCGTAAACCTCGGCGAAGCCGCCCCGCCCCAGCAGGCGAACCACCCGGTACTGGGGGCCGAGGGCCCGCGCCAGGACGGCAGAGCGGTCGGCCGGCGCCCCGTGCAGCGGCGGGTGCTCGGTACCCAGCAGCGCCAGGCTACCGGGTCCGCAGCGGGGACAGCACGCCGTCCCCCCCGCGAGGGGCGAATGGCAGGATGAGCAGACCAGGAGCGTCAGGCGATCTCCCCGGTGACAGTGGTCCGGTGAACGTTAACGTCCTCGGCTGCGGACGGTGAGTGCCGGGCGGAAGGGCGGAAGGACGGAAGGACGGAAAGGGCGGGCAGTACTGTCATCCCGAGCGCAGCGAGGGATCTTGCCGGGCCGAGTTCGAACTCCGGATGAGCAGATCCCTCGCTGCGCTCGGGATGACAGTGCCGGCGTTCGCACCTCCCTCCGTCCCTCCGTCCCTCCGTCCTTCCGCCCTTCCGTCTTTCCGTCTTTCCGTCTTTCCGTCTTTCCGCCCGCCCGTCGCCCATTACATTTCGTCCCCATGTCGAGCCACCTCAGAAGCGACGCTACCACCGCCGGTGTCCAGCGCGCGCCCAACCGTGCCATGCTCCGCGCCGTCGGCTTCGGCGATGGCGATTTCGGCAAGCCGATCATCGGGATCGCCAATGGCTACAGCACCATCACACCGTGCAACGCCGGCCTGGACGTGCTCGCCCGGCGGGCAGAGGCCGCGGCCCGGGCGGCCGGCGCCATGCCGCAGCTCTTCGGCACGATCACCGTGAGCGACGGGATCTCGATGGGCACCGAGGGAATGCGCTACTCGCTGGTCTCCCGCGAAGTCATCGCGGACTCGATCGAGACCGTCTGCGGCGCCGAGAGCATGGACGGCGTGATCGCGGTCGGCGGGTGCGACAAGAACATGCCGGGCGCGATGATCGCCATCGCCCGGATGAACATTCCGGCCATCTTCGTCTACGGCGGGACCATCAAGCCGGGTCACCTGCACGGGCGCGACCTGACGGTGGTGAGCGCCTTCGAGGCCGTGGGTCAGTATGGCGCCGGCCGGATCGACGAGCGTGAGCTGCTCGAGGTCGAGCGCCACGCCTGCCCCGGAATCGGTTCCTGCGGCGGGATGTTCACCGCCAACACCATGTCCTCCGTGTTCGAGGCCATGGGGATGAGCCTCCCCGGCTCCTCGACGATGGCGGCGGAGGACGCGGAGAAGGCGGAGAGCGCGGCCCGCTCGGGCGAAGTGCTCGTGGCCGCCGTCCGCCGGGGACTCCTGCCACGCGCCATCCTGACCCGCGAGGCGTTCGAGAACGGCATCACCGTGGCCATGGCCCTCGGCGGGAGCACCAACGCGGTGCTGCACCTGCTGGCCATCGCCCACTCGGCGGGCGTGCCGCTCACGCTCGATGATTTCGAGGCGATCCGGGCCCGCGTCCCGGTGCTGTGCGACCTCAAGCCGTCGGGCCGCTTCGTGGCGACCGACCTGCACGCGGCGGGTGGCGTGCCGCAGGTGATGAAGCTGCTGCTCGCCCACGGCCTGCTCCATGGCGATGCGCTCACGATCACCGGCGAGACGGTGGCCGAGACGCTGCGCGATGTCCCTCCCGTGCCGCGGGGAGATCAGGAGGTCATCCGACCCTGGGACCGGCCGCTCTATGCCGAGGGACACCTGGCGGTGCTGCGCGGCAACCTCGCGCCCGAAGGCGCGGTCGCCAAGATCACGGGGGTGAAGGAGCCGCGGATCACGGGGCCCGCGCGGATCTTCGAGTCCGAGGAGGCGTGCCTCGAGGCGATCCTCGCCGGACGGGTGCGCCCGGGCGACGTGGTCGTCATCCGCTACGAGGGTCCCCGCGGCGGCCCCGGCATGCGGGAGATGCTCGCGCCGACCTCGGCCATCATCGGCGCCGGCCTGGGCGACTCTGTCGGGCTCATCACCGACGGCCGCTTCTCCGGCGGGACCTACGGGCTGGTGGTGGGGCACGTGGCCCCGGAGGCGGCGGTGGGCGGGCCGATCGCGCTGCTCGAGGAAGGCGACCTGATCACCATCGACGCCCGCGAGCGGCTGCTCTCGGCCGACGTGTGCAACGCCGAGATGGACCGCCGCCGCGAAGTCTGGCAGCCGCCCGCCCCGCGCTCCACCGCCGGCGTGCTGCACAAGTACGCCCGCCAGGTCTCGAGCGCGAGTCTCGGTGCGGTGACCGATCTCTAGCCCGGCCCTAGCCGGCCGACCGCGGTCGGCGTCACGTGCCCGGTACGCCGCGCTTCTCGCGGCGGTCTGCTTCTCGCTCTTCGCGGCAATTGCCGTCGCCGTGCAGGCGGGCTGGACCCAGGCACTCGACGTCGGGTGCACGCTCGCCGTCGGACGGCTTCGGACGCCCTGGCTCACACCGATCATGCAGACGGCGAGCATCGTCGGCTCGGGCGCCGTCGAGGTTCCGCTCGCGCTGCTCCTGGCCTTCCGGCTGTCCGGCATCCGGCGGCGGCCGGAAGCGATCGGGTACGCCTCGGCCGTGGTGAGCGGGTGGGCGTTTTATGGCGTCGCCAAGTTCGCGTTTCACCGGGCGCGCCCACGCATCCTTTCCCGGCTCATGGGCGGGGCCGGCTGGTTTTCCTTTCCCTCCGGCCACGCGACGCTCGCCCCGCTCGTCTTCGGGCTCGGCGCGCTCATCTGGTCGGCGCGCTGGCCGCTCCGGACTCGCGTACTGGTCCTGCTGCTCGCCGCCCTGGCATCGCTCCTGATCGCCTTCTCGCGGGTCTACGTCGGGGTGCACTGGCCCTCCGACGTGGTCGCGGGCCTGCTGCTCGGGACGGGCTGGGGAGCGATGTGGGTGTGGTGGTGGGAGCGGGTGTAGGGGGAAGGATGGAAGGACGGAAAGACGGAAGGAGACGTCACACGGGTCCGGTGTGCTGTGCCCTTCCGTCCTTCCGTCCTTCCGCCTACAAAGCCCCCACCCTGCCCGCCATCACCTCCCGCACCACCTTTTCGCCCATCTCGCGGGTGCCGACGGTCGGCTCGCCTGGGCGGGCGATGTCCGGCGTGCGGGCGCCGGCCGCGAGTACCTCGGCCACCGCCTGGTCCACCCGGGCGGCCGCCTCGGCTTCGGCCAGACCGTGGCGAAGGAGCATGGCGGCGGACGCGATGGCGCCGAGGGGGTTGGCCACGCCTTTGCCGGCGATGTCGGGGGCTGAGCCGTGCACCGGCTCGAACAGCCCCGGGCCATCGCCGATGGAGGCCGAAGGGAGCAGGCCGAGCGACCCGGTCAGCACCGCGGCTTCGTCGCTCAGGATGTCGCCGAACAGGTTTTCCGTAAGCAGCACGTCGATGGCCGCGGGATTGGCCATCAGGCGCATCGCGGCGTAATCGACATACAGGTGCTCCAGCGTCACGTCCGGATACTCCTGCGCCACCCGCGTGACCGTCTCCCGCCAGAGCTGTGAGACCTCGAGCACGTTGGCCTTGTCCACCGAGGTCACGGCGCGTCGCCGCACCCGTGCCGTGTCGAAGGCGACCCGGGCCACCCGCTCGATCTCGGGCACCGTATACCGCATCGTGTTCACCGCGGCATCGGCCGCCAGCGACCGCGGCTGCCCGTAGTAGAGGCCACCCAGCAGCTCGCGGACGATCAGCATGTCCACTCCCTCGAGCCGTTCGGGCCGGAGTGGAGAGGCGTGGCCCAGCGCCGGATGCAGGACGACCGGCCGGAGATTGGCATAGGCGCCGAGGAGCTGGCGCAGTGCCAGCAGGCCCGCCTCCGGTCGGCGGCGGCCCTCCGCCGCGGCGAGCGAGGGATGGCCCACCGCGCCGAGCAGCACGGCGTGGGCGTCCCGCACGGCGGCCGCGGTGCGGGGCGGAAGCGAGTCGCCCGATTGGGCAACGCCGGCCGCGCCGACGGCGTACTCGGCCGTCTCGATCGAAAAGCCGTGCAGCTCAGCCACGGCGCGGAGTACGCGCACCGCCTCGGTCGTGACCTCCGGTCCGATCCCATCACCCGGAAGGACGGCGATGGTATAGCGATTCATGCCTGTTCCGCGGCCAGCGCGCGGCCGCGCTCGAATGCCGCGATGCGCGACTCGTCGCGCAGCGTCCTCCCGATCTCGTCGAGGCCCTGGAGCAGCATCTCCCGGCGGTAGTCGTCCATTTCGAACCCCGCGTCCAACCCCTGCTCGTCCCGGACCCGGCGATTTACGAGGTCCACGGTGAGCCGGTACCCGCCCGGCGCCGCGGCCGCCCGGCCGAAGAGCTCCTCGACCTGCGGCTGAGTTAGAACTACCGGCAGCAAACCATTCTGACAGCAGTTGCCGAAGAAGATGTCGGCGTACGAGGGGGCGATGATGGCGCGGAATCCGTAGTCCGCGAGCGCCCAGGGCGCGTGCTCCCGCGAGCTGCCGCAGCCGAAATTCGCGCCGGCGATGAGGATCGTCGCACCGGCTGCCTCCGGACGATTGAGCTCGAAGTCGGGGTTGGGCGTGCCGTCGGACAGATAGCGCCAATCGTGGAACAGCGACGGCCCGAAGCCGGTGCGCTCGATCCGCTTGAGGAACTGCTTCGGAATGATCTGGTCCGTGTCCACGTTGGCCCGGGGAAGGGCGGCGGCGCGTCCGGAGTGCTCGGAAAACGGCTGCATATGACCTTGGATAAATATTCTTCCAAAAAGGCGATATTACATAATGACGTACATTAACAGATAACTAGTAAGTGGTGCTGCAAATAGCTTTATGTGGTGTGTTATCAGGTTTAACATGAACGCGAATAGGCGCAAACCTGCGCTGCATAGCCGCAGGAATTACCGCATATAGGCCCGAACGTCCACCAACCGTCCTTCCACCGCGGCTGCCACCGCCATCACCGGGCTCACGAGGTGCGTTCGGCCGCCCTTTCCCTGCCTGCCCTCGAAGTTTCGATTGGATGTCGAAGCGCATCGCTCGCCCGGTCCGAGCACGTCGTCGTTCATGCCGAGACACATCGAGCAGCCCGGATTTCGCCACTCGAATCCGGCGTCGGTGAAGATCCGGTCGAGTCCCTCGCGCTCCGCCTGCGCCTTCACGCGCTGAGACCCCGGGACCACCATCGCGCGAACCCCGCCCGCCACCTTTCGGCCGCGCGCCACTTCGGCAGCCGCGCGGAGGTCTTCGATTCGCGCATTGGTGCACGAGCCGAGAAAGACGCGATCGACCTTGAGCCCTTCGAGCGGCGTGCCCGGACGGAGATCCATGTACTCGAGCGCACGCTGGTACGACTGCCGGTCGGCATCGGACGGCGCGTCGGCGGGGCTCGGCACGCGCTCGGTGATCTCCGCCGTCATGCCGGGGCTGGTGCCCCAGGTGACCTGCGGGCCGACCGCGGCCGCGTCGATGAGGACCGTCGCATCGAACGCGGCGCCGGGGTCGGTATGCAACCCTGCCCAGGCTCCGCGGGCGCGCTCCCACGCCGCGCCCGCGGGCGCCCGCGTCCGGCCCTCGAGATAGGCGAGCGTGACCGCGTCCGGAGCGATCATCCCGGCCCTGGCCCCCGCCTCGATGGACATGTTGCAGACGGTCATCCGACCTTCCATCGAGAGCGCCCGGATCGCCTCGCCGGTGTATTCGATGACGTGGCCGGTGGCCCCCGCGGTGCCGATCCTGCGAATCAGCGCCAGCACGAGGTCCTTGGCGGTCACCCCGGGCGCCGGCAGGCCGGAGAACCGGACCTCCATGGTCCGGGGTCGCGACTGGACGATGCACTGGGTGGCCAGCACGTGCTCCACCTCGCTGGTGCCGATGCCGAAGGCGAGGGCGCCGAATGCTCCGTGGGTCGAGGTGTGGGAGTCTCCGCAGACGATGGTCATGCCGGGCCGGGTCAACCCGAGCTCGGGGCCGATCACGTGCACGATGCCCTGGTCCGGGCTGTCGAGGTCGAAGAGCTCGACCCCGAACTCCCGGGCATTCCGGACCAGCGCGGCCACCTGCAGCGCGGAGATCCGATCGGCGATCGGCAGGCGGCGGTCGCCCGTGGAGACGTTGTGGTCCACGGTGGCCACCGTCAGCTCGGGCCGCCGGACACGCCGGCCCGCGAGCCGGAGTCCCTCGAAGGCCTGGGGTGAAGTGACCTCGTGGACCAGGTGCAGGTCGACGTAGAGCAGCACCGGCCCGTCCGGGGAGCCGCCGCCGGCTCCCGCGTCCCCGACGACATGGCTGTCCCAGACTTTCTCGAACAGCGTGCGGGGAGCGCTCACGCCACGCTCGCGGGCTTCCGCCCTGCGGCGGCGGCCGGCCCCCGGGGCTCGGCCTCCCTGGCCCGCTGCGCCGCCTTCCCTTCCTCCGACCACGGCATCATCGCCCGGAGCTGCGCGCCCACGCGCTCGATCTCGTGGTCGCGATCGGCCTGGCGCATCCGCTGGAAGTTCGGCCCGCCGCTCCGGTTCTCCGCCAGCCACTCGCGGGCGAACGACCCATCCTGGATGGCGCCCAGAATCCGCTGCATCTCGGCGCGGGTCTCGTCGGTGATGAGCCGGGGTCCGCGGGTGTAGTCGCCGTATTCGGCGGTATCGCTGATCGAGTAGCGCATGAACTGCATCCCGCCGCGGTACATCAGGTCCACGATCAGCTTCAGCTCGTGCAGACACTCGAAGTAGGCCATCTCCGGCCGGTAGCCGGCGGCGGTGAGCGTCTCGAAGCCGGCCTTCACCAGCGCCGTGACCCCGCCGCAGAGCACCGCCTGCTCGCCGAAGAGGTCGGTCTCGGTCTCCTCGCGGAAGGTGGTCTGGATGACCCCCGCCCGCGTGCAGCCGATCCCGGCGGCGTAGGCGAGCGCGTTGGCCAACGCCTCGCCGGTCGCATCCTGGTGCACGGCCACCAGCCCGGGCACCCCGCGGCCCGCCTCGAACTCGCTCCGCACCAGGTGGCCGGGGGACTTGGGGGCCACCATCGAGACGTCCACCCCCGCCGGCGGGACGATCTCGCCGAAGTGGATATTGAATCCGTGGGCGAACATCAGCGTCTTGCCCGGCGCGAGACCAGCCGCGACGCCGCTGTCGTAGACCGCCCGGCCGTCCTGGTCCGGCGTGAGCATCATGATCACGTCGGCCGCCGCCGCGGCCTCGGCGATGGGGCGGACATCGAGGCCGGCAGCCCGGGCGCGCTCCCACGACCCACCGCCCTTCCGCAGGCCGACGATCACCCGGGCGCCGCTGTCGCGGAGGTTGAGGGCATGGGCGTGACCCTGGCTGCCATAGCCGATGATGGCGAAGGTGCGGCCGACGAGGCGGCTGAGGTCTGCGTCGGCATCGTAGTAGACGCGTACGGGTTCCGGCATGGGATGGTCTCTCGTTGAGGTGCTGTTGACGGTCGTGAGTCCTGAGTCGCGAGTCGCGACTTACACCAACCCGGCCTCGAGTGCCACCGCGCCGCTTCTGGCGACCTCGAGGATCTCGAACCGCTCGAGCGCCCGGATGCAGGAGAGCACGAAGGCTTCCGATCCCGTCAGCTCGACGATGATGGCATCGGGGTGGTCGTCCACCACCGAGGCGTGGTAGAGCTGGACCACGTCGAGCAGTTCGCCGTAGCGGTCGCCGCTGGCGCGGACCTTGACCAGCGCGAGCTCGCGAGTCACCCCGTCGCGGGCGGGGAAGGCGGCGGCGTTCCGGACGCCCACCACCTTCTGGAGCTGCTGCACGGCGCGCTCGGCCGTGGCTTCGTCGGACTGGATCATGACCGTGAGCCTCGAAACGCCGGGCGTCACCGTGGGACCCACGGCGATGCTCCGGACGGGCAGGTTCCGCCGCCGGAGCAGGCCGACGGCGCGGGTGAACGTGATGAGGTGGTCCTCGAGCAGGACCGTGACGGCGCGCTGGCTGATCATGCGGGCACCGGCTCCTCGGACTCGATCGGCTCGCTGAGCGACGCGCCGGGCGGGATCATCGGGAAGACGTTGGCCTCCTGCTCGATCACGAACTCGACCAGCGCCGGCCCGGCGTGCGCGAGCGCGGCCCGGAGCGTCTCATCCACCTGGTCGGCGCGTTCGACCCGCCAGCCCGGGATGCCGTACGCCTCGGCGAGCCGCGCGTAGTCCGGGCTCCAGATGGGCGTGGCGGAGTAGCGGCGCCCGTGGAAGAACTGCTGCCACTGGCGGACCATCCCGAGATACCCGTTGTTGAACACCGCCATCTTCACCGGGATCCGCTCCTGCACCATCGTGGCGATCTCCTGCAGGTTCATCTGGAAGCCGCCGTCGCCCGAGATGGCCCAGACGGGCTCGTCCGGCCGGGCGAGTGCCACGCCCATGGCCGCGGGCACGGCAAAGCCCATCGTGCCGAGCCCACCGGAGGTGATGTGGGTGTTGGGCCGCTGGTAGCGGAACAGCTTCGCCACCCACATCTGGTGCTGCCCCACGTCGGAGACGATGGTGCAGCTCCCCGCGCTGGTGTCATCGATGGCGCCGAGGATGCCCTCGGGCGACAGCGCGCCCTTGAACGCTTCGACCCGGGGCCGCACGAACGAGGCGATCTCGCCCCGCCATCCGTCGCATCGCCGAGGCTCGACCGCCTGGAGCAGCTCGCGCAGGATCTCGCCCGCGTCCCCCGGCAGCCCCACGGCGACGGGGACGTTCTTGCCGATCTCCGAGGCGTCCAGCTCGATGTGAATGACCTTGGCACCCCGGGCGAAGCCGGCGAGGTTCCCGGTCACCCGATCGTCGAACCGGAGCCCGACGCCGATGATGAGATCGGCCTGCTGGATGGCGCGGTTCACGTGCACCTCGCCGTGCATCCCGGGCATGCCGAGGTGCAGCGGGTGCGATTCGGGAAACGCGCTGATGCCGAGCAGCGTGGTGATGACGGGGATTCCGGTTCGCTCGGCCAGCTCGCGCAGTTCCGCGTAGGCATCGCCCAGAATCACGCCG
Source organism: Gemmatimonadales bacterium (assembly GCA_036262935.1). Taxonomy (GTDB): domain Bacteria; phylum Gemmatimonadota; class Gemmatimonadetes; order Gemmatimonadales; family GWC2-71-9; genus CAVVWJ01. The sequence continues at coordinate 25,297 of DATAHW010000136.1, forward strand.
TGCCCGACCATGATGAGCGGTCGCTCCGCCCGCCCGATCAGGCGCGCCGCCTCGAGGAAGGCGAAGGCGGTCGGCCGGTCAGCCGGGCGGGCGGTCGGACCGCCCGACCGGCC
>DATAHW010000137.1:0-4036 GCA_036262935.1 Gemmatimonadales bacterium
GTAGCGCTGGAGCCAGCCGCCGGAATCGCCGCCCGGGCGCAGGCCGAACCGGCGGAACTGGTCCGCCACGTACGCCGCCGTCAGCTCGAGCCCGCGGCTCGGCGTGTCCCGGCCCAGCATCGAGTCGTCCGCGATCACCCCGATGTGGTGGGCCACATCGGCGGCCGTGATCGACGCCGCGGCCTCCTTTGCGGGCGAGACAGTCTGGGCCGCGAGCGGGCCGGCCACGAAGGCAAGGCCAAGGAAAATGTGACGCATGTCGGGCGGATTATAGCGGCATCAGCACGATCACGGACGGTGCCGGCGGCGAAGCTCGGGCTCACCGGTGCTCCGGGGCGCGCCGCCACGCGGCTCGATGCCCTTTGCCGCGTCGGGCGGCGGCCCGGCCTCGCGGAAGACGAACCTCGGCCCGGGATGCGCCGGACGATCGGCCACGACGTCGCGTCCGCCGTAGCGGTAGGGGTAGTCACCCGGGCCGTCGCGCACGATCACCTGGTACCGGGAACAGGCGGCTGCATAGGGGTCCCATTCGTCGTGGTCCGCCTGGGCGTGACACTGGTAGCACACGAAACGGGGATAATCGTAGCGGCGCTCCACGTAATAGGGCGCGATGTCGTAGGCGTAATCGCCGGCCGGAGCGAGCCGCGCCGCGAGATCGGTGAGGGCAACATACGGGTCGCCCCGGATGTGACCGCCGCCGATCGGACGGTAGTCCCACGCTCTGCCGCGGGTGATGGGACGAAAGTCGAGCGGCCGGCCCGCGGCGATGGCGAGCACGTAGCCGATGCCGGGATCGTCGTCGACCCGGAACACCTCCGCCTCGTGCCGTCCGGAGCGCTCGCGGGCGCCCGATGGCTCGCGCGGGAAGAGCACGCGAATTCGTCCATCGGTATCCACCCGGAACAGCGCCAGATAGGAAGCGGCGTCCGTGCGGACGGAGATCCGCGCGGATTGGCCGCGGCGGTACGGCGCGTCGCGATCGGTGCGGACGGCGATTCGTGCCGCGGCACCGGGCGGCGGAGACGAACGAACGGCAGGAGCCTGGACTGGAACGACGAGCGGCGGGCCGGCGAGCAGCAGCCGGACCAGCAGCGGGACGAGCATCATGAGCCTCCGGGATTCCGGGCGAAGTGGCAGCCACGGAGCAGGCGGTATGCCACGCGAGGCGTTCGTCGTAACAGCGGCGGGCGCAAGGCGTTGACGGGGAAGCCGGCGGCGGGGCGGCAACCGGATCGTCCCCTGCCGCGGACGGGTGGGCGTCCCCGAGATTGCCTCCGTCCCTCCGCTCCGATACGATTCAAGGCTGCATGCACCGTCCCGCGATCGCACCTGTCCGTCCCCGTCTCGACCTGCTCGACCCATTCGAGGTATCCAGACTCGGCGGGCTCGAAGTCATCACCGAGGGCGTCGTCGAAGGCTTCCTGGCCGGCATCCACCGCTCGCCCCGCCGGGGGTTCTCGGTGGAGTTCGCCGAGCACCGGATGTACCAGCCGGGCGACGAGCTGCGCTACGTGGACTGGAAGATCCTCGGCCGCCACGACCGGCTCTACGTGAAACAGTTCGAGGAGGAGACCAACCTCCGCGCCATGGTGGTGTGCGACGCCAGCCGCTCCATGGCGTGGAGCGGGAGCCCGGAGTCCGTGCTGCCCAAGCTGGCCTATGCCCAGCGCCTCATCGCCGCGCTGTCGCTGGTGCTCCTCCGCCAGCGCGACGCCACCGGACTCATCACCTTCGACGACGACGTCCGCACGGTGCTGCCGCCCCGGGCGCGGCTGAGCCACTGGCGCCAACTGGTCGCGACGCTCGCCGCGCTGGAGGCGGGGCAGGGGACGGCCGCCGAGCTCGCGCTCCGCCGGGTGGTGCGCCACCTCCGCCGCCGCGGGCTCGTCGTGTTCGTCTCCGACCTGCTGCTGGACCGGGACCTCGCTCTCAAGGCGCTCCGCTTCCTCCGGCATCGCGGGCATCAGGTGCTGGTGCTCCATCTCATGGACCCCGGTGAGGTGACGCTGGCCGGGCCGGCGGAGGCCCGGTTCGAGGATCCCGAGACCCGGGCGGCCGTCGTGCTCCGGCCGCGGGACTGGGCGGGCGCCTACAGCGAGACGGTCCGGAGCGTGGTGCACGGGTGGCGCCTGGCGTGCCGCCGCCACGGGATCGCGTATCACCGGGTAACGACCGACACACCGTACGGCACGGTGCTCCGCGAAGCTCTCGCTCCGTCGTCGCGCGCGGCATGATCGGCTTTCTGCACCCGTGGGCGCTGGCCGGGCTCGCCGCCGCGGCCATCCCGGTGCTGCTGCACCTGCTCGCCCGCCGCGAGCCGCCGACGGTGGTCTTCCCGGCGGTCCGCTACCTCGTCGCCACCACGCGTGAGCATCAGCGCCGGCTCAAGCTGCAGCACCTGCTGCTGCTCCTGCTCCGGACGCTGCTGATCGTGGCGCTCGTGCTCGCCGCCGCCGGGCCCACGCTCCCGCGGAGCGGTGTGGCGGGTCACGCGCCGAGCGCGCTGGTGCTGGTGCTGGACAACTCACCCAGCAGCGGCGTGGTCGTGGCCGGCGCCGCCCGGCTCGGGGAGCTGCGCGCGGCCGCGCGCGGCGTGCTCGCGCGCGCCACGCCCGACGACGCGCTCTGGCTGCTCAGCGCCGACGGCGTGCCCCGGCGCGGCGACCGGCAGGCGCTGCTCGACCAGGTGGCGGCGCTCCCCGTCTCGCCCCGCCGGATGGACCTGGGCCTGGCGCTCGGCGTGGCGGGCGAGGTGCTGGCGGCCGAGTCGCGGCCGGGGGAGATCGCGCTGGTCACCGATCTCCAGGCCAGCGCCGTGTCGCCTGCCGAGGTCTCGGTGCCCCTGCTGGTGGCCCGGCCGGAGACGCCGCCGCCCTCCAACGTCGGTATCGCGCGGCTCGAAACCGGGCCGCAGCCGTGGGGCCCGGACGGTGGGCGGCTCACCGTCTCGCTGGTAGGCGACTCCGGCGGCGGCACACCGGTGAGCGCGCGGCTCGGGACCCGGCCACCGCGGCAGGCGCTGGCGCAGGCGGGCGGCGCGGCGGTGCTCGCGATTCCCGGTGTGCCGAGCGGCTGGTGGGACGCGGAAGCGTCGCTCGACCCGGACGAGCTCAGGCTCGACGACCGGCGTGTGGGCGTCGTGCGGGTGGCGCCGGTGGCGCGGGTCAACTGGGACTCGGCCGGCCGGTTCGCGGCGGCCGCGTGCGAGGTGCTCGAGTCGAATCGGCGGATCGTCCGCGGCGGCGAGGTCACCCTTGGCCGCCTGGCGCGCGGGAGCTCGGTGGTCCAGCCGCCGGAAGATCCGGCGGCACTCGGCGCGCTCAACCGTGCGCTCGCGGCGCGGGGCGCAGGCTGGCGCTTCGGGCCGCCGGTGGAGGGCGCGGCCACCACCGACAGCGGGTCGCTCGTGGGCCGCGTGCGGGTGCTGCGGCGCTATCAACTGCAGCCCGCCGGGAGCGGGCGCACCGGCGTGCTCGCGACCGTGGCGGGCGGGGCGCCGTGGCTGGTGCGGAGCGGCGCCGTCGTCCTGCTCGGCAGCCGGCTCGATCCGGCCTGGACCGACCTTCCGGTCTCCGCCGGCTTCATGCCGTTCATGGACGCGCTGGTGAACCGGCTGGCCCGGGGCGAGGTCTCGCTGGCCGATGGCGCGCCGGGCGACGCGGTGATGCTCCCGGATCTGGTTTCCGGCGTCCGCCAGGGCGAGCGCGACTGGCGGGTGGAGGGCGGCGGCGCGTTCCGGCCCGGCGAACCGGGCGCCTACTACCTGCTCGCGGGCGAGGATACCATCGGAGCCATCAGCGCCAACATCGATCCCCGTGAGTCGCTCCTGGCCCCGGCCTCCGACGCGCAGGTGCGCCGGCTGTGGAAGAATGCGCGCCTGGTCTCGCTCCGCGGGGCGGGCGACGCGGCGTTCGGCGCTGCCGCGCGGGGCGATCTGCGCGGCCCTCTCCTCTGGGCGGCGCTGCTGCTCGCGCTGAGCGAGATGGCGCTCGCGAGTCTGTGGCGACGGCCCTCGCGATGAAGCTGCGGCCGCTCC
>DATAHW010000138.1:0-5180 GCA_036262935.1 Gemmatimonadales bacterium
AACGTGCCGGTGAAGGTCGCGTTTCAGCCCTGAGCGCGGCCTTGGCTTTCGTCACGCCGTTGCCCGCGGACGCACATAGTGCAGGCCCACGACTCCAGTCGGGTACGGCGTCGCCGACTTGAGCGCGAACGTCGTATGCACCCCGTCCGGCAGCGCCCGCTTCCCGTTCCCGAGGGTGAGCGGATAGACCAGCAGGTGCAGCTCGTCCACCAGGCCGTGCGCCAGCAGGGCGTGCACCAGTTGGCTGCTGCCATCCGTCATCATGGTCTTGCCGGGCTGCGTCTTCAGGGCGCGCACCGACTCGATCACGTCTTCCCGGATGATCGTGGTGTCGCGCCAGATCGCCCGCTCGAGGGTCTTCGATACCACGTATTTCCTGGGCGCATTCATCAGGTCCCCGAACGGGTTGCCCGGAGGCATCGGCTCGAACGCCTCGGCGTGGATGACATACGTCCGTCGCCCCAGCAGCAGGGCATCGACATCCTGCATGAGCTCGAAGAAGTTCCGGCCGATGTCGTCGTGCCAGTAGGGCACCGTCCACCCACCGTGCTCGAACCCGCCGTCCCGATCCTCATTCTTGCCGCCGGGCGCCTGCATCACGCCATCCAGCGTCACGAACTCGGAGACCAGAAGCTTTCTCATCGGACTTCCTGGGACGTGGAGAGAACGGTGGCTGAAACGAGGCGAGTCGGCGGCCGGTCGTCGGCGGCCCCACGTCGGCGGCCCCTCGTCGGCGACGAGCATACCGAAGCTATAAGCCTCCTGCGAGTTCGTCGAACGGTGGACGCGCCCGCTCCGACGGGCTAGCGCGCGTTATCCAGCGGTACGAAATCGGTCCGGCCTGCGCGAGGCGGGTGACGCACTCGACCGGCGGGGCGGCCATCGTAGCGGATGCCCGCCTCTTGCGTCTTCCCTATCGCCGAGACGAACGTATGGGCATGGCCGCCCCCATTTACTACACCGCCGACATGGTCCGCGCGATGCCGGACGACGGCAACCGCTACGAAGTGGTCTACGGCGAGCTGCTCGTGACCCCGGCTCCGCGGCTGTGGCATCAGGTGCTGGTCAAGCGCCTGGCCCTGGGCATCGAGCTCTATCTGCGGAAGCAGCCGGTGGGCGAGCTCCTGACCGCGCCGGCCGACATCTCCTGGGGCCCCGACGTGCTGGTCCAGCCGGACGTGTTCGTGGCGGACCTGAACGAAGCCCGGACGCTCACCTGGAGCGAGATCCGCACGCTCCTGCTCGTCGCCGAGGTGCTGAGCCCGTCCACGACCCGCGTCGACCGATTCCTCAAGCGCCTGCGCTACCGGCAGGCCGGCGTCCCGCTCTATTGGGTGGTGGATGGAGAGGCCCGGTCGGTCGAAGTCTGGACCCCGGCCGACGACTTCCCGCGTATCGAGCACGGGCGGCTCGCGTGGCACCCGGCGGGCGCCCGCGAGCCGTTCACGCTCGAGCTCGAGGAGTTGTTCCGGCCCATCTAGCGGTCCCCGCCGGGGTCACCCTCCGTGATGATGTCCCGCGGCGGCTCCCTGACTGGCGGCGTTCTCGCAGGTCACCTTCGGATTCCAGGGCGCGAACATCCCGCTGGGGTTGTGCCGGCCCACGTAGATGTGCAGGCCCCAGACGCCGAACTCCGGTACCGGAGCGAACTCCTGGCCCAGCAGCGTCGGCGGGTCGGCGTCGGCCGGGTGATCGCTGAACGGCACGATGTACTCCACGCCCACGAACCGCAGCTTGCCGTTTTGCTCCGGCTCGTACAGCAGCAGCTCCGGCTGGAGCAGGTCCACCACGCCGCCATCCTGGATGAACCCGAGATTGCCGAAGTGGAATCCCATGGCGCCGCTTCCGGGAGTGCTCGGCAGGTCGCCCGCCACGAGGCAGGGGGTGATCGGGGTGGACCAGCCGGCCCGGGAGGCCGCCTCGAAATCATGGAACGGCGCCACCAGCCGGCGCAGCGCCGCGACCTGGCTGGCCGTGGAGGCGCTGATGGCCGGCGCGGCCGCTGCCGCGGCCGTGGCCGCGTCGGGGGCGAGGGCCGCCGGATGATCCTCGCAGGCCAGCAGGATGGCCGCGAGGGTGAAGGCGATGGGAATGCGTGCGCGCATGGTCGGCTCCTCCGGGACAGGCGGTCGGATACGGGGGACGGATCGGTACATAGAGTAGATCGGAATTCGAGGGTCCGATAGGACAGGCGCTTTGACGCCCGGGCGGCCCGCCGGTAGGTTCTCCCTTCGTGGCCTCCCCTATCAGTCAGCTCATCCGCCACGCCGACGCCGGCGACGGTGCGGCGGCGGACGCACTGTTCGCGACGCTCTATCGCGAGCTGCACGCCATCGCCGAGCGCCAGTTGCATCGGGGCGGCGCCGAGCTCAGCCTCGGCACGACCACCCTGCTCCATGAGGCGTACCTCAACATCAGCGCGCGGGAAGGAGTGCAGTTCGCCAGCCGGGGCCAGTTCCTGGCCTATGCGGCGCGCGCGATGCGCGGGCTGATGATCGATTACGCCCGCAGCCGTCGGGCCAAGAAGCGGGGCGGCGAGCTGCACATCACCTCTGCCTGGGCCGATCTCGAGGCCGCGGAAGCGGCGGTGCCGGCCGCGGACCTGGAGCAGCTCGGCGCGGCGCTCGACCTGCTCTCGCGGGCCGATGCCGAGCTGGCGCAGCTCGTGGATCTCCACTTCTTCTGCGGGTTCTCCCTGACCGAGCTGGCGGTGCTGCGCGGGGTGTCCCGTCGCACCGTGCAGCGTGACTGGCTGCGGGCGCGGCTGCTGCTGCACCGCCTGCTGCAGGACTGATCCCACGTGACGCGCCTCCCGGTGGACGTGCTGGCCGCGCTCGATGCCCTGTTGAAGCAGGTACTCGAGCTCGACCCGGCGGAGCGGGAGGCGTGGCTCGCCCGGCTGAGGCGGGACCAGCCGGTCCAGGCCGCCGAGCTGGATGCGCTGCTGGCGGAGCAGCCCGGACTCGACTCCGCGGGATTCCTCTGCAAGGACGCCGGCCAGAGTCCGGCGACCGGGGAGCCCGGCCTCAGCGGCCGGCGGCTCGGCGCCTACACCCTGGAACACCCGCTGGGGAACGGTGGGATGGGCACGGTGTGGCTGGCTCGGCGGAGCGACGGCCGGTACGAGGGCCGGGTCGCGGTCAAGCTGCTGAACCTGGCCCTGCTGGACCCCGTGGGGAGCGAACGCTTCCGCCGGGAGGGCACCCTGCTCGCCCGGCTGAGTCATCCCAACATCGCGCGGCTGCTGGATGCCGGCGTCACCGACGGCGGCCAGCCGTTCCTCGTGCTGGAGTACGTCGAAGGCACCCGCATCGACCGGTACTGCGACGATCAGCGGCTCGCCCCCGACGCCCGGCTCCGGCTGTTCCTCGACGTCCTCGGCGCCGTGTCCCACGCGCACGCGAACCTCATCGTCCACCGCGACCTCAAGCCCTCCAACATTCTGGTGGCGCGGGACGGCACGGCGAAGCTGCTCGACTTCGGGATCGCCAAGCTGCTGGAAGAGGGGCAGAGCGGAGCCGAGGCCTCGACCCTGACCGACGTGGGCGGACGGGTGCTCACGCCGGAATACGCCGCGCCGGAGCAGATTCGGGGTGAGCCGGTTACCATCGCCACCGACGTCTACGCGCTCGGCGTACTGCTGTATCTGCTGCTCGCGGGGCGGCACCCGACTGCCGGCGAGGGGCAGTCCGTGGCGGGGTACCTGCAGGGCGCGCTCGATACCGAGCCGCCCCGCCTGAGCGCGTCGGTCACGAGTGCCGAGGGGCGGGGAGTCTCGCTCGAGCGGCTCCGGCGCCTCTACGCAGGCGACCTCGACAACATCGTGGCCAAGGCGCTGAGGAAGCGCCCGGAGGAGCGGTACTCCACCGTCGGCGCGCTCGCGGAGGACCTGAGGCGGCATCTGCGCCACGAGCCGGTGAGCGCGCGGCCGGAGTCGTGGGGCTACCGGGCGGCCAGGTTCATCCGGCGGCACCGAGCGGGCGTCGCGGCCGGCGCGGTCGCCGCGCTGTCGCTGGTGGGCGCCACCGCCTTCTCGCTGGTGCAGCTCCGGCAGGCGCGGCGGCAGCGGGACGCCGCCGTCGCGGAATCGCGCCGGAAGCTGGCCATGGCGGACGTGCAGGGCGTGCTCGCGGGCGATACCCGCGGCGCGGAAGGGCGCATGCTGTCCGTGCTCGAGCGGATCACGCTGGCGGAAGGGATGCTTCGGCGAAAGTACCGGACCGAGCCCGCGGTGGTGGTCGAGGTATTGGGTCAGCTCTCCGGCCGGCTGTTCGACATGGGCGATCAGCAGGCTCACCGGGAGCTTCTGGGCCGCGCCAGGGAGATCGCCCGCGCGGCGGATCTGCCGGCCCACGTGGCCCTGGCCGACTGCCTCCGGATGCTCAGTCTGACCTACGACGACCAGTTCGACTCGGCGAGGGCGGCGCTGGCGGAAGCGCGGGCACAGGCGGCCCGGGCCGGCTCGCTGCCGCGGGATATCGAGGTCCAGTGCCTGAACGGCGAGGGAGAATTGCTGGTGGCCACCGGCCGGGCCGACTCGGCGATTCGGGTGCTGCAGCGTGCGGTCGAGCTCACCCCCGAGGCGGCCGCCATGCAGGGGCTCGAGAGCCGCAACGATCTGGCCGGCGCGCTCCGGGCGGCCGGTCGCACCCGGGAGGCCACGCGGGTGCAGCAAGGCATCCTCGTGCAACTGGACTCGTCGGGCTACACGGATACGGATCTCTATCGCCCGGTGCTGTCGTTCCTCGCGTCGGCCATGGCCGAGCTGGGGGAGTTCCGCGCTCTCGACTCCATCGCCGGCGCGTACCTCCGCGGTCTGGACGCGACCTACGGCAAGGGCGCGGCCGACGGCCGGATCGCCACCATCTATGGCTTGAACAAGCTGCGGATGGGCGACATCGACTCGGCCGCGCTGTGGCTGGCCGCCGCGGTGCGGGACACCAGCGAGACGTCGCGGCTGGTCACCGCAGCATGGCTGCCACCCGCGCGAATGCAACTGCTGCTGGAACAGGGCAAGCTGGCGGAGGCTCGCAAAGCCGCCGCGTCGCTCGCACGGGATACTCCCACCCGGCGAGTCACCCAGGCGTGGCTGCGCGCCTGCCTGCGGCGGGCCGTGGGCGATCCGGCCGGCGCGCGGGTGCTGCTCGACAGCGCGCTCGCCGCGGAGGCCGCCGCGGGGA
>DATAHW010000139.1:0-6946 GCA_036262935.1 Gemmatimonadales bacterium
GCCGGGTTCGCCTCGGTCAAGCTCAACACGGTGCTCATCCGCGGGTACAACGACGATGAGCTCCTCGACCTGCTCGAGTTTGCCCGCGGTACAGGCGCGGAGATCCGGTTCATCGAATACATGGACGTGGGTGGGGCCACCCAGTGGGACATGGGAAAGGTCGTCTCCCAGCGGGAGATCCTGGACGCCGTCGCGGCGCGCCACGGCCAGGTCACCCCGCTCCGCGAGCACGACTGGGCGCCGGCCGAGCGGTTCAGCCTCGAGGATGGTACGGTCTTCGGCGTCATCGCCTCCACCACGGCGCCGTTCTGCCGCACCTGCGACCGGGCCCGGCTTACCGCCGACGGCACGCTGCTGCTCTGCCTGTACGGCGAGAACGGCCTGGACCTGCGCGAGCTGCTCCGGCTCGGTGCGTCGGACGAGGAGATCGCCGGTCGGATCGGTGGAGTCTGGTCGGCGCGTGCCGACCGGGGAGCGGAGGCCCGCGCCGCGCTGGCCGACCGCGGGGTGCTTCACCAGCTCGCCAGCCTGCGCGCCGACCCGCGGCGCGAGATGCACACGCGCGGCGGCTGATGGCGCTGCACGTCGCGCTCATCCAGCCCCGCATTCCTCCCAACACCGGCAACATCGCGCGCCTGTGCGCGGCGACCGATACGCCGCTGCACCTGATCGGTCCGCTTGGCTTCTCGCTGGACGAGCGCGAGGTGCGGCGCGCGGGCCTCGACTACTGGGACAAGACGGACCTCTGGGTGCACCCGGACTGGTACACGTTCCGGGACGCGATCAGCCGCGAGCGCTGCCTCTACTTCTCCGCCAACGCCGAGCGCGACTACCGCACGGCGCCGTTCCGACCCGGGCGGGTGCTCGTCTTCGGCAACGAGACCGAGGGGATGCCGCCGCGCATCCTGGAGAAGTATCCCGAGCGCTGCTTCCGCATTCCGATGCCCGGCGACGTGCGGAGCCTCAACCTCGCCAACGCGGTGAGCGTGGTGTTGTACGAGGGGCTGCGGCAGCTCGGTTTGACGCTGCCGGCGGGGTTGGCCGCGGATTCCTGAGCGGCTACATTCGCCCACTTGAGGGCTTACCCAACCCGCAGGCACGAGAGCGATCCTGATGCTCGAGAAAGTGGCCGTCGTCGGAGCAGGCAACGTCGGCGCGACCGCGGCGCAGCGGCTGGCCGAGAAACAGCTCGCGCGCACCGTCGTGATGATCGACGTCGTGGAGGGTGTCCCGCAGGGCAAGGCGCTCGACCAGTGGCAGTCCGCCCCCATCGAGGGCTTCGACACGCGCGTGCTCGGCACCAACCGGTACGACGAGGCCGCGGGCGCCGAGCTGTTCGTGGTGACCGCCGGCATCGCGCGGAAGCCGGGGATGAGCCGGGACGACCTGGTCAAGACCAACGCCGGCATCGTGCGCTCGGTCGCGGGAGAAATCGCGCGCGTGTCACCGAAGGCGATCATCATCGTGGTCTCCAATCCGCTCGACATCATGTGCTACGTGGCCATGCGGGCCAGCGGCTTCCCGCGGGAGCGGGTCCTGGGCATGGCCGGCGTGCTCGACACCGCGCGCTACCGGATGTTCCTGGCCCAGGCCATGGACGTCAGCGTCGAGGACATCCAGGCCATGGTGCTCGGCGGCCACGGGGACACCATGGTGCCGCTGGTGTCCTACACGAGCGTCTCGGGGATTCCGGTCAGCCAGCTCCTCCCTGCCGACACGCTCGAGTCCATCGTCACGCGCACGCGGAACGGCGGCGCGGAGATCGTCGCCTTCCTCAAGACCGGCTCGGCCTACTACGCGCCGAGCGCGGCGGCGGTCCAGATGGTGGAGGCGATCGCGCTCGACAAGCGGCGGATCCTGCCGTGCTCCGCGTGGCTCCAGGGGGAGTTCGGCATCCGCGACGTGTTCTGCGGCGTGCCCTGCAAGCTCGGGCGCGGCGGGCTCGAGCGGGTGATCGAGATCACGCTGACCGACGCCGAGCGCGCGGCGCTGCTCGAGTCCGCGGCGGCGGTGCGGGCCACGCAGGCGGTCGTCGACGCGAGCTGAGGGGAGAGGCCATGAACCGGGTGCAGGGGCTGTGGGACACGTCGGTAGGCAAGAAGGCGGTCATGGCCGTGACCGGCCTGGTCATGCTGGCGTACCTGATCACCCACGTGCTCGCCAACCTCATGGTCTTCCAGGGCCCCGCGAAGATCAACGCGTACAGTGCGTTCCTCCACGGGACGGGCGGGGCGCTCTGGGTGGCGCGGCTGGTGCTGCTCGCGGCTCTCGTGCTCCACGTGGTGGCCGCCGCGCAGCTCACGGCCCGGCGGCGGGCGGCGCGCCCGGTGGCCTACGCGGCGGGCCGGGAGCCGCAGGTCTCGACCTTCGCGTCGCGGACCATCCGCTGGGGCGGCGTGCTCATCCTGATCTTCATCGTGTATCATCTCCTCCACTTCACGCTGGGCACCGTGCACCCTTCGTTCGTCGAGGGTGATCCGTACCACAACGTGGCCGCCGGATTCGGCAACCCGCTGGTGGTCATCTTCTACGAGCTCGCGCTGGCCGCGCTCGGCCTCCACCTGTATCACGGGATCTGGAGCAGCGGGCGGAGCCTCGGCGTGAGCCCGCCGTCGCCGCACCCGCTCAAGCGGCAACTGGCGGCGGTGCTGTCGGTGCTGATCTGGGCGGGGTTCGCGGTGATTCCGATCGCGGTGGCCGCGGGGGCGCTACGGTGAAGGGGCGAGCGGCGGGCAACGGGGGAGTGCGATGGAACTGAATTCGAAGATTCCCGGCGGTCCCATCGAGCAGAAATGGGACAAGCACCGCTTCGAGATGAAGCTGGTCAACCCGGCCAACAAGCGGAAGTACACCGTGATCGTGGTCGGCAGCGGGCTCGCCGGCGGGTCCACGGCGGCCACGCTGAGCGAGCTGGGCTACAACGTGAAGTGCTTCTGCTTCCAGGACTCGCCCCGGCGAGCGCACTCGATCGCGGCCCAGGGCGGGATCAACGCCGCCAAGAACTACCGCAACGACGGCGACAGCGTCTACCGCCTGTTCTACGATACGGTCAAGGGCGGGGACTTCCGCTCCCGCGAGGCCAACGTCTACCGCCTGGCCCAGATCAGCGTGGAGATCATCGATCAGTGCGTGGCCCAGGGCGTGCCGTTCGCGCGGGAGTACGGCGGCCTGCTGGCCAACCGCTCATTCGGCGGCGCCCAGGTGTCGCGCACGTTTTACGCGCGGGGCCAGACCGGCCAGCAGCTCCTGCTCGGCGCCTACCAGGCGCTCGAGAAGGAGGTGGCCCGCGGCGGCGTCACAATGTATCCCCGCACCGAGATGCTCGATCTGGTGGTCATCGACGGCCGCGCGCGCGGGATCGTGGTGCGCGACATGATCACCGGCCGGATCGAGAGCCACGCCGCCGATGCCGTGGTGCTCGGCACCGGCGGCTACGGCAACGTGTTCTATCTCTCCACCAACGCCAAGGGCTCCAACGCCACCGCCATCTGGCGCGCGCACAAGCGCGGGGCGGCGTTCGCCAATCCCTGCTACACCCAGATCCACCCCACCTGCATTCCGGTGAGCGGCGAATATCAGTCGAAGCTCACGCTGATGAGCGAGTCGCTGCGGAACGACGGGCGCGTCTGGGTGCCGAAGCGCGGAGGCGACAACCGGCCGCCGTTCGAGATCCCCGAGGCCGAGCGCGACTACTATCTGGAGCGCCGGTATCCCAGCTTCGGCAACCTGGCGCCGCGCGACATCGCCTCGCGCTCGGCCAAGATGGTGTGCGACGAGGGCCGAGGTGTCGGACCGGGCGGGCGCGGCGTCTACCTCGACTTCGCGGACGCGATCCATCGGGTGGGTGCGGAGACGATCCGGGAGCGCTACGGCAACCTGTTCGAAATGTACCAGCGGATCACCGACGAGAACCCGTACGAAGTGCCCATGCGGATCTACCCGGCCGTCCACTACACCATGGGCGGCCTGTGGGTGGACTACAATCTGATGAGCACGATCCCCGGGCTGCACGTGATCGGCGAGGCCAACTTCTCCGACCACGGTGCCAACCGCCTGGGCGCCAGCGCGTTGATGCAGGGGCTGGCGGACGGCTACTTCGTGCTGCCGAGCACCGTGAGCGATTACCTCGCCTCGGTCGCGCCGGCGTCGACGGACACCTCGCACGCCGAGTTCCGGCGGCTCGAGGCGGAGGTCGCCGAGCGGACGCGGACGCTGCTCGCCATCGGCGGCAAGCGGACCGTGGACTCGTTCCACCGGGAGCTCGGCCACCTCCTGTGGGAGAAGTGCGGGATGGCCCGGACCGCGGCCGGCCTCGAGCAGGCGCTGGCGCAGATCCCCGAGCTGCGGGAGGAGTTCTGGCGGAATGTGAACGTTCCCGGCAGCGACGCCGAGCTCAACCAGGCGCTGGAGAAGGCCGGCCGGGTGGCGGATTTCCTCGAGCTGGGCGAGCTCATCTGCCGCGACGCGCTGGATCGCGAGGAGTCGTGCGGGGGCCATTTCCGCGAGGAATACCAGACCGCCGACGGCGAGGCGAAGCGCGACGACGAGCACTTCGCCTACGTCGCCGCCTGGGAATACACCGGCGACCTGCGGCACCCGCGGCTGCACAAGGAGCCGCTCGATTTCGAATATGTGCATCTGGCGCAGAGGAGTTACAAGTGACCCACGACTCTTCACCGGCGCACTCATGAACCTGACCCTCCACGTCTGGCGCCAGCCGGGTCCCGGCGCGCCGGGCCGCATGGTCCGCTATCAGGCCGCCGACATCAGCCCCGAGATGTCGTTTCTCGAGATGCTCGACGTCGTGAACGAGCGGCTGATGGAAACCGGCGAAGCGCCGATCGCCTTCGACCACGACTGCCGAGAGGGGATCTGCGGCTCGTGCAGCCTCATGATCAACGGCGTGGCTCACGGGCCCGAACTCGGTACCGCGAGTTGCCAGCTGCACATGCGAAGCTTCCGGGACGGCCAGGAGATCCACGTGGAGCCGTGGCGGGCGCGCGCGTTTCCGGTGGTGAAGGATCTCGTGGTCAACCGCTCGGCGCTCGATCGCATCATCGCCGTGGGCGGCTATGCCAGCGCGCCCACCGGCAGCGCGCCCGATGGGAATGCCACGCTGATCCCCAAGGACGCCGTCGAGACGGCGATGGACGCGGCCCAGTGCATCGGCTGCGGGGCGTGCGTCGCCGCGTGTCCCAACGGGTCGGCGTCGCTGTTCACGGCGGCCAAGATCACCCACCTGGGCCTCCTGCCGCAGGGACAGCCCGAGCGGGCGCGGCGCGCGCGGCGGATGGTGGAGCAGATGGACATCGAAGGCTTCGGCCAATGCTCGCTCTACGGCGAGTGCCAGGAAGCGTGTCCGAAGGAGATCAGCATCGACACGATCACCCGGATGAACCGCGATTACCTGCGGGCGCTGACGGCGCCCGAGCGCGCGGCGGCGGCCGAGTCGGACTGAGAGCCGCGGCGGCGCTGCTGGCACTGCTCGCCGGCCCGGCCGGCCTCGCGGCGCAGGAGACCGCCTGGGTGCAGGTGGGCGCCCAGGCGGTCGCTGCCTTTGAGCGGGCCGATCCCGTACCGGGCGGCGGCTCCCTGGGGGAGCTGCGGGTGGTTCAGCCGGTGGTGTACCTCCACGCCGGCGCGCCTGGGCGGCTCCGCCTCACCGGCATGCTCGACCTCGAGGGCCTCACCATGCCCCAGGGCGAGCTCGCTCCGGGTAACTGGGGCGAAGGGTTCGTGGACCGGCGTCACCCGCACACCTACCTGCACGAGCTCGTCCTCAGCGCCGACGATCTGCTGGGCAATCGGGACGGGCCTGCCAGCCTCTCCCTCAGCGCCGGCAAGGGCTTCGCTCCGTTCGGAACGGACGATCCGATGGTACGCCCATTCCTCCGTTATCCCGTGAATCACCACCTGGCGCAGATCCTCGAGCGTGCCGTGGGCATCGCGGCACTTCGGGCCGGGCCGGTGGCGGCCGAGCTGGGCCTGTTCAACGGCGACGAGCCGGAGCGGCCGGGCGAGTGGCCCCGCGTGGGCGGCCGGTTCGGCGATTCGTGGAGCGCCCGGCTCACCGGCACGCTCGAGCCCGGTGTGACGCTGCAGGGCTCGCACGCGCGGGTGCATTCGCCCGAGCACCGGCCGGGCGCCGGGACCGACCAGGCAAAGTGGAGCCTGTCGGCGCGGTGGTCGCGGCCGCTGGACGGCCATCCGGCGTACGGGCTGCTGGAATGGGCGCGGACCTCGGAGGCCGGCGGGTTCTTCGTGTTCCAGAGTCTCTTGGCCGAGGGTGCATGGGGCACGGGGCGACATCGTCTCCAGTATCGCTTCGAGCGCACCGAGCGGCCCGAGGAGGAGCGGGTCGCCCGATTCCGTTCGCTCCGGCCACACCTGGAGAATTCCATCCTGGGCATCACCCGCTGGACCACGCACACGATGGGATACGACCTGGTCGCGCTCCGACGCGACGGGTTCGAGGTGCGGCCGCTCGCCGAGGTGACGTACGCCCGGGTCGGCAAGGTGGGCGGCGGACTGTTCGATGTGGCGGGGCTGTACGGCCGAAGCCACATCTGGACCGTCACGCTCGGCGTACGGGTCACGGCCGGCCCGCCGATGCACCGAATGGGTCGCTACGGCGCGTCGGCGGAGCCCGAGGCAGCCATGCAGGAGCACGCCGGGGCGCACCGATGAGGCGGAGGGGTGGCGAGCGACGCGGGCGCTGGCTCGGTGTGCTGGTGGTGCTCGCCGCGTGCGGCGGGGGCGATGGCCACTCGGGCACCGGCCCACCGTCCGGCGACAGCTTCCGGGCCGAGAGCGGTGGCGACAACGTGCCCGACCGGTACAGCTCCGATCTGTGGGTCCACGGTCCCTGGGCATACACCGGCACCTGGGGGGCGGCCAGGCGGAACGGCACGCCGGGGAACGTCGTGAAAATCTGGTCGCTCGACCA
>DATAHW010000140.1:0-7553 GCA_036262935.1 Gemmatimonadales bacterium
CGCGCGTGCTGAAGGACGATGTGGCGGGGTCGCCGCACGAGCGCTTTCTCCTGCGAGTGGACGGCGGGACGAGCGTGCTGGTGGCGCACAACCTCGCGCTCGCGCCGCGGGTTCCGCTGGCGCCGGGCGATTCGGTGGAGATTCGGGGCGTGTACGAGTGGAACGACAAGGGCGGCGTGATCCACTGGACCCATCGTGACCCCGACGGGCGGCACGAGGCGGGGTGGATCAGGCACGAGGGACGGGTTTACCAGTAGCGTCAACCGGGGCCGGCCTCCAGTCCCGATTCGCACCGAGTCTCAGGTCCCGGGGCTGCCTCCGGCCAGAGCCGCCAGCACCAGCTGGACGACGCCGTCGAGCGCCTTCGCGTCGCCGACGCTTCCCTGCGCCAGTTGCGCGTTGCCGCCGCCGCGGCCGCCGGCCCGTTGGAGCGCGGCCTTGAGCACCCGTCCCGCGTCCGCTCCGGCATCCGCGGCGACGCCGAGGATGACCGCGGGCGGAGCTGCGGTTGACGCCAGCAGCACTCCGGCCGGCAGTCCGGCGAACGCCAGGGTGAGGGGGCGGAGGCGCTCCACCGGACCGTGCGCCTCGCGCAACACCGCTACACGCCGGCCGTCCGCGTCCGGCGTGACCGAGGCGTAGAGCTCCCGCGCGCGATACCCGGCCAGCATCTCCTCGAACTCGTGGCGCGCGGCATTGGCCGCCTTGAGCTCGGCGCGACGGTTCTCGAGCAGTGCTGGCAGCTCCTCGGGCTTGGCCGAGTGCGACGCCGCGAGCGAATCGAGGAGATCGGCGTCCCTCCGGGCGCGGCGCACGGCCCGCGCCCCGCAGCGAAACTCCAGCCTGACGAGCTGCTTCACGCGTTCCACTCCGCCGATCAGAATCGGCCCGACCTGGCCGGTTGCGCGCACATGGGTGCCGCCGCAGGCACTCCGGTCCAGGTCCTCGATCGTGACGATCCGGAGCAGGCCCTCGCGGCGGGATGCCTTCCGGAGCCCGCTGGCCGCGGAAGCCTCCTCGAAGCTCACCCCGACCGGGCGGTCCTCGGTCACCACCTCATTGGCGCTCGTCTCCGCCTTCACCAGATCGTCGTGCGAAAAGCCCGCGATGGCGAGGTCGAGCGTCGACGCATCGCGGCCGAAGTGCACGCTCAGCGTCTCGGCGTGGAACAGTTGCGCGATGACGGCCGAGAGGACGTGCTGGCCGGTATGCTGCTGCATGTGGTCGAAGCGGCGCGTCCAATCCACCCGGCCATGGAGCCGCTCGCCTGCCACCGGGCCGGCAAGCACGTGGGCGATCCGGTCACCCTCGTCCACGACGTCGACGACCTCGACACCGCCGAGGTCTCCGGTATCGAACGGCTGGCCGCCGGATGTCGGATAGAAGGCCGTGCGGTCGAGGTAGACGCGGCGGCCGTCATCGTCCCGGGCGACGACGGCCGCGTCGAACTCGGTGCGGTAGGCGTCGATGTAGTAGAGGCGCTCGCTCATCGGAGGTATTCTAACCGGCGCCTTCCCGGTTTGGGCACGGGATTACATATTGGCGGCACGACCGGGTCACCGGTGTCCGTCCGCTTGAACACAGGAGGTTCGCCATGGCACCGCAGACCATCGCCTCACCACCGGAGAGCGTGATCGGCTCCCGCGTTCCCTACCGTATCACCGTTCACAATATCGAGGCGTGCAACTGCACCCACGGCTGCAATTGCCAGTTCGGCGGCTTTCCGGACAAGGGCCCGTGCGAGGCGCTGATCGGCGGCCAGGTGCGGGACGGACGGTACGGGGACGTACCGCTCGCGGGCGTCAAGTTCGTCATCGCCGCCATGTATCCTAAGGCGATCCACGAGGGGAACGGCCGCGTCGCGGTCTTCATCGACGCGGGCACGCAGGAGCAAGTCGACGCCATGGCGATGATCCTCTCCGGCCAGGCCGGGGGAATGCCGTTCGAGGCGCTCGCCGGGACGATTGCCTCCCTCGACGGGCCGGTGCGCGTGTCGATCGACATGACGGTGAACGGCACGAAGTCCTCCTACCGCATCCCCGGCGTGCTCGAGCTGACGCAGACGCCGATCCGCGACGCCGTCTCCGGAGCGGAGAAGGAGGTGCAGATCGTCTACCCCAAGGGCGGGTTCTTCTGGGACGTCGGCAATATCACCTCGACAGCGGCGATGTTCTGCGAGCACGGGCAGATCCGGTTCCGGCATCCCGGCGGGTTCGCCAGCTACTCGACGCCCACCTGGAGCAACCAGTCATAGGGATACCGGGGCTGGTTCGGCGGGACCGGATGGTCGTCGCGGCGGGGCTCCTGTGCCTCCCCGCGCTCGCGTGGGCGCGTGTGGCCCAGATGGCCCCGATGCCGGCCCGCGCCGCGATGGCGATGCCGGGCATGGACGGCGGCCGCGCCGGGCTCGGCTGGCTCATTGGGATGTGGACGGTGATGATGATCGCGATGATGATCCCGTCGGCGGCCCCGGCCATCCTGCTCTTCGCCGGCGTCACGCGCCGCCGCCGTCTGCAGGCGGTGTCCGCGGCATCACCCGCGGTGTTCACGCTGGGGTATCTGCTCGTCTGGACGGCGTACGCGGCGGCGGCGGCGGCGGCGCAATGGGCTCTGCACCGGGCGGCGCTGCTGTCGCCGACGATGACCAGCGCGAGCCCGCTCCTTGGTGGTGGGCTGCTGCTGGCGGCCGGGATCTATCAGTGGACGCCGCTCAAGGGCGCCTGCCTGAGCCACTGCCGCTCCCCCCTCGGCTTCTTCGCGGCCGAGTGGCGTGAGGGCGGCTGGGGTGCGCTGAGGATGGGCATGCGCCACGGAAGCTACTGCGTGGGCTGCTGCTGGCTCCTGATGGCGCTGCTGTTCGTTGCCGGGGTGATGAACCTGCTGTGGGTGGCGGCGATCGCCGGCTTCGTGCTGGTCGAGAAGCTGCTGCCGGGCGGCAAGCGGGCGGGTCAGGTGGCCGGCGTGGTGCTCGTGGCCTGGGGGATGTGGGTGCTTCGTGGCTAGCGCGACGCGCCGGCAGGGTGCTACGGCCGCGGTGCTCGGCCGGATCGGCGTGCCGGAGCCGGTGCGGGCGCTTGCCGGGCGGCCGTGGGACGTCATCGTGGTCGGGGCGGGGCACAACGGGCTCGCGTGCGCCGCGTACCTGGCCCGGGCCGGCCAGCGTGTCCTCGTCCTGGAGGCCCGGGAACGGGTGGGCGGAGCCTGTACGCTCGAGGAGCCGTGGCCCGGCGTGCGGATGTCGCCCTGCGCCTACGTGGTGGGCCTGCTGCATCCGCTCGTGATGCGCGAGCTCGATCTCGGCGGCCGCGGCTTCCGGTGGATGCCCGCGGTGGGCGGGATGTTCGTGCCGTTCGAGGACGGCAGCAGCATCCAGCTCTGGAACGACGACGGGCGCTGCGAGGCGGAGATCCAGCGTTTTGCCCCCCACGACCTCGCTGGGTGGCGCGCGATGCAGGGCGTCAAACGGCGACTCCGGGACGCACTTCGACCGGACGGACCCGACGATATCTGGATTGGCCCGTCGCCCACGCGCGAGTCGATCGAGCGGCGGCTTGGCGGCGACGCGGAGGCGCGGCGGCTGCTGTTCGAGTGGTCGATGGTGGAGCTGGTGGAGCGCTACCTGGAGGACGAGCGACTGCAGCTCGCCTATCTGGGTCAGGGTGTCATCGGGACCAACGCGAGCCCGCACGATCCGGGCACCGCGTCGGTCTGGTATCACCACGCGTCCGGGCGGATGGACGGGCAGCCGGGCACCTGGGGGTACGTCGAGGGTGGAATGGGGATGGTCTCGTTTCTCCTCTGCGACATCGCGCGAGAGGCGGGGGCGACGGTGGCGGCGGGCGTGCCCGTTGCCCGGATCCTCCCGGGCGAAGGGGTGGAACTGGCCTCGGGCGAGCGGATCGCGGCGCCGCGGGTGGTCTCGAACGCCGACCCCTGCGTGACGCTCGCGCTACTGGGCTCGGCCGCCGATGTGGCGTGGGCGGAGCGGGTGCGAGCGATCCCGATGAAAGGGATCACGGTCAAGGTCAATCTGACGCTCAGCGAGCTGCCGAACTTCACCGCGCGGCCGGGCACGCGCGAGCCGCACCACACCGGGCAGATCAACACGCCGCTCACCAAGCCGGAGTGGCGGGACTTCCACCGCCTGGCCAACGAGGGCGTCCTGCCGCCCCGCACCTGGAACGAGCTGTACCTGCAGACGGTGTTCGACCCGAGCATCGCGCCGCAGGGCGTGCACACGCTGAGCGTCTTCGCCCAGTACGTGCCGCACCGATTCCGCGAGGGTGACTGGGACACCCGGCGCGACGCGGTGGGTCGCACCGTGATAGGCTCCATCGCGCGCTTCTGCAGCAACCTCCCGGGGGCGATCATCGCGCTCGAGGTGCTCGGGCCGCCGGACATCGAGCGGCGCGTGGGTCTCACCGGCGGACACATCTTTCAGGGCGAGATCCTGCCCGATCAGATGTGGGACCGGCGGCTGGCGGCGAGGACCCCGATGCCGGGCGTCTTCCTCTGCGGGGCGGGGACGCATCCGGGCGGGAGCGTCATCGGCATCAACGGGCGCAACGCGGCGATGGAGGTGCTGGGGGCTGAAAGACGGAAAGACGGAAGGACCGAAGGACGGAAGGACGGCAAGTCGGGGTGATGCGACGGGGGGGGGGAGCGCCCCGACTTTCCGTCCTTCCGTCTTTCCGTCCTTCCGTCTTCATCCCCACCCCCGCAGCGCCCGCACGAAATCGTGCAGCACCAGGAACTTCTCGTACAGCAGCACGCCCTTGCGCTTCTGCCCGAACTCCGCGAACAGGTCGCGCAGCCGGCCTCGACGGGTCACGTAGAACCGGAACACCTCGGCAAAGTCCTCCTGCGGATGCTTCCGCGCGTAGGCGCTGACAAAGTCCCGTGGCGCGATGGCCACCCGGCTGCGCTGGAAGTAGACCCAGGTGTTGTCCATTCCCCGGTAGGCCTTGTCCACCTCGCCGAACGCGCGGCGGAAGCGGCGGCTTCGGGTCCACTCCCAGTGGTGATACAGGAAGCTGTGACCCAGCTCGTGGGTGATGAGGCCCACCAGCATCGTCCACGGGATTTCATCCTGGCGCTGGCTGGCCAGCACGTAACGCTGCTCGATCTCCACGATCTTGGGATAGTGCGGATCGACGCCCGAGATCCCCGGGCGCAGGAGCACCCGGTAGCCCCAGTCGCGGATGCGGGAGACCAGCAGCAGACGGCGCACGCGGGTGAGCGCGCGAGGGATGAGGTCGCGCCCGGTGGCGTCCTGGCCGCACCAGGGGCACACATCCATCCAGTCGTCCACCCCGCGATGGCAGTGAGGGCACTCGCCCTCGAACAGGGCGTCCTCGTTCCAGACCTGCGGCCGCCCGCACCAGGGGCAGAACCGCATCGGGTACTGCACGCCGCCGCCGCAGCCCCAGTCGCAGCGGGCGTCCATGCGGAAGCCCTTCGGCGCCTTGAGCGGCGTCTCGCTGGAATAGCCCGGCTCGTAGATGTCCGCGTCGCACCAGGGGCACCAGGAAAACCTGTCCGACACCACCCAGCCGCACCGGTAGCACTCGGCGCCGGTCACATCCCCCACGTCGCGCCAGCGCTGCGCCCGGCCGCAGTGCGGGCAGTAGGACCAGTACTTCTTGAGATCGTGGCCACAGACGCAGCGGAGCTCCGGGTGCCCCGTGCGGCGGCGGTTAGGCGCGGCCATAGCGCGCCATGGCTTCGTCCGCCAGCCGCTGAATGAACTGGTAGTAGTCCATCCCCGCCTTCTCCGCGGCGTTGGCCATGTCGTGGCCGTAGCTGATGAAGGGATTGGCGTTGGCCTCGAGCACCCAGAGCTCGCCGTCGGGGGCGAGGCGCACGTCGAGGCGGGCGTAGTCGCGCAGCCAGAGCGCGCGGACGGCGGTGCGGCAGATGGCCGCGATCCGCTCGCGCACGGCCCGGGCGAGCGGGCGAGCGAAGACGTTCCGGATGCCCTTCCGGCCACGGTAGTCCTCGTCCCATTTGGCGGACCGGGTGGCGATCCGCTCCTCCGGCCGGTTCCGGCGCTTGTCGAACACCATCTCGGTGATCGGCAGAATGTGGAGGGCGTCCCCGTTGCCGATCACGCTCACGTAGAGCTCGCGCCCCTGGACGAACTCCTCCGCGATCGCCGGCTGGTCGAATCGCTGGTGGATCATGGCCACCCGCTCGGTGAGCGCCGTCTCGTCCTGGACCACCGACGCCTGGGCGATTCCGGCGCTGGCGTCGCTCATCATCGGCTTCACGATGAGCGGGAAGCGGAGCGTCTCGGGCACGGTACGCGTCTCGCCGGGCCGGAAGGTGACGAACCCCGGCACCCGGATGCCGTGGTAGGCGAGGACCTTCTTGCTCATCGCCTTGTTGCGGGAGATGAGCAGGGCCAGCGGGGGTGAGCCGGTATACCGGTGCCCTTCCGCCTCGAGCATGCCGGGCACCATGTACTCGAGCCCCGGGTTGCCATGGAACGACTCGACGGCATTGAAGACCAGGTCCGGCCGGATCTCATCCAGGCAGCGCACCAGGTACTGCAGGTCGTCCTGCACGCCGAGCAGCGTCACCTCGTGCCCTCGCTCCCGGAGCGCATCGGCCACCTGGTACTCCATCTCCGGTTCGTCGTGGGTCCACGCCGCGACCTCGGTCGCCATCTGGCGCTCGTGGTCGGGGTGGTCCCATCCGCCGTAGGGCGTGTCGAATGTCACTACAATGCGCATGACGGGGGTGCCCGGCTGGGTTGACCCGAATAGTGGCCCGGTAGGGAATGTGGCGCCACACCCCTGGTGGCTCTGACCGGCGGGCTGCATTATCCTATCGCTCGTTGCCCCCAGAGACCTGAACGCGCGGAACCGCCCTCACCGGCGCTGGAGGTGGGAATGGAGTTCACGCCCCGGGAAGCCATGCTCAAGCCCGAGTTCGCTGACCGGTACCCCCCGCTGGAACCGGGGGTCTGGGAAACGGCCGCCGAGCTCGGAGCCAAGGTCCTGTTGTGGCAGGTCCAGCAGCAGGGGACGGACGCCCTGAGCTCCCGGATTCTGGACGAGCGGCACTTCGAGTTCCGGGGCGGGTGGTACCGGGGCACGGAGACGGTGCTCCGCACCCGGGCGAGCGACCCGGCGTATAACGGGCCGGCTTAGCGGGCGGGCAGGCGGGCAGGCGGGCAGGCGGTCAGGCGGTCAGGCGGTCAGTGGGTCGGGTGGGTGGCGGGCGAACTGTCATCCCGAGCGCAGCGAGGGATCTACTAGCCCAAGGCTCGGACTCGGCCCGGCAAGATCCCTCGCTGCGCTCGGGATGACAGCTGGCGTGACCGCCTGCCCGCGTGACCGCCTGCCCGCCTGCCCGCCTGCCCGCCTGCCCGCCTGACCGCCTGCCCGCCCGCCCGCCTGCCCGCCCGCCCGCCCGCCCGCCGTTAGATTCCCCGCATGACGACCATTCCTGAACGCTTCGCGGCTGACCCCCGGACGGGCTCCGGTCTGCCCGACGCCGCGCTGATCGAGCACGAGAGCCGCATGGTGGGCGAGCTGATGACCGAGCTG
>DATAHW010000141.1:0-2298 GCA_036262935.1 Gemmatimonadales bacterium
CGCCACGGTGCGAGGCGGCCCTGACGCCACAATACGGCCCCCTTCGTCGCCCGCGCCCGGCCCCACGTCGATGACCCAGTCGCTCTGCGCCACGACCGCCATGTCGTGCTCCACGACGATGACGGTGTTGCCCGAGTCCACGAGCCCGGAGAGCTGGGCCAGCAGGTTCTCGACATCCGTGGGGTGCAGCCCGGTGGTCGGCTCGTCGAGCACATAGAGCGTATCGCCGCGCTGGATACGCTGGAGCTCGGTCGCGAGCTTGATGCGTTGCGCCTCGCCGCCGGAAAGCTCCGTCGCCGGCTGGCCGAGCCGCAGATAGCCCAACCCCACCTCCTTGAGCACGGTCAGGGAGCGCACCAGGTGCGGCTCGTCCGCGAAAAACTCCAGAGCCGCGCTGACCGTCAGGCCCAGCACCTCGGCGATGTTCTTGCCGCGGTATTGAATTTCGAGCGTCTTCGCGTTGTAACGGGAACCGTGACAGGTCGGACAGGGGGCATAGACACTGGGGAGGAACAACAGCTCGACGAAGACAAATCCCTCCCCCTCGCACGTCTCGCAGCGCCCCTTGGCGACGTTGAACGAAAAACGTCCGGAGTCGTAGCGCCGGGCGCGGGCTTCCCGCGTCGCCGCGAAAAGCTTGCGAACGTGATCGAAAAGCCCGGTGTAGGTCGCGAGGTTCGAGCGCGGCGTGCGGCCGATCGGTTTTTGATCCACCCGCACCAGGCGGCGGACGTGCTCCATGCCGCCCGCGATGCGGCCGCCGACGGTTGCGATCGGGGCCCGCTCCAGCTCGCCGGCCTCGTCCTCGTCGTCCGGCAGTGGGTGGCCCAGACGCTGCGCCACCAGCTCGACCAGCACCTGGCTCACCAGGCTCGACTTGCCCGAGCCGGAGACGCCCGTCACCGCCGTGAGCACGCCGAGCGGAAATTCGATGTCGAGATCGTGGAGATTGTTGCGTGTGACACCCTCCAGCCGCAGCCATCCGATCGGCTGGCGCGGGGCTCGATCCTCGATCTTTCGCTCGGCGAAGAGATGCCGGCGGGTCTGCGACTCTTCGACCTTCGCCAGCCCTTCCAGCGGGCCGCTGTAGAGCACCCGGCCGCCCAGCTCGCCGCCCGCCGGCCCGACGTCCACGATCCAGTCGGCGTGACGGATCACATCCAGCTCGTGCTCGACGATGAAAAGCGAATTGCCGGATGCCTTGAGATTGTCGAGTGCCGCGAGCAACGCCACGGTATCGGCCGGGTGCAGTCCGGCGGAGGGCTCGTCGAGCACATACACGACGCCGAAGAGATTCGAGCGCACCTGGGTTGCGAGACGCAGGCGCTGCAGCTCGCCGGGTGAGAGCGTCGGCGTGCTGCGCTCCAGTTGCAGATAGCCCAGGCCGAGATCGAGCAGCACGTCGAGGCGCGCCACGAGATCGCGGGCGATGCGCTGCGTGACCACCGCTTTTTCCGGATGCTCCGCGGCGAGCTTGCGCCAGCCGGGGGCCGCCGCGTCCGCGTAGGGCCGCAGCACCTCCCGGAGCCGCTTGAGCGGCAGCCGGGACACCTCGGCGATGTCGAGGCCCGCGAACCGCACGGCCAGCGCCTCGGCCCGCAGACGCTTGCCCTGGCAGAGGGGGCAATCGCTGCTGACGAGATAGCGCGTCACCCGCTTCTTGATCGCCGCGCTTTCCGTGTTGGCAAAGGTATGCAACAGATAACGCCGGGCGCTCGAAAAAGTGCCTTGATAACTCGGCTCCTCTCCCCGCTTGCGCGCCCGCCGCGTCTCGGCGGGATCGTAGCCGGCATAGACCGGCACCACCGGCTGCTCGTCGGTGAACAGAATCCAGTCGCGGTCCTTCTTCGGCAGCTCGCGCCACGGGCGATCGACGTCGTAACCCATCGAGACCAGGATGTCGCGCAGGTTCTGACCATGCCAGGCGGGCGGCCAGGCGGCGATCGCCTTCTCGCGAATCGTCAGCGAATCGTCCGGCACCATGGAGCGCTCGGTCGCCTCGTAGACGCGGCCGAGCCCGTGGCACTCGGGGCAGGCGCCCTCCGGCGTATTCGGCGAGAACGACTCCGCGTAGAGCAGCGGCTGCCCGGGCGGGTAGTCTCCGGCACGCGAATAGAGCATCCGCAACAGGTTCGAAAGGGTTGTCACGCTGCCGACCGAGGAGCGGGCGGTCGGCGAGCCGCGCTGCTGTTGGAGCGCCACGGCCGGCGGCAGACCTTCGATCGAGTCCACCTCCGGCACGCCCATCTGGTGAAACAGACGGCGCGCGTACGGCGCCACCGATTCGAGGTAGCGCCG
>DATAHW010000142.1:0-1789 GCA_036262935.1 Gemmatimonadales bacterium
GCGGGTCGCCGAGGGCCTGTGGAACTCGATGTACGCCACGGCCATCGTGGTGTTCCTCCTGGTGATGGCCGCGCTGCTCTGGGCGGCGTTCCGGCGCCGTCGGGCCGAAGAGCCCGCCCGGGACCCGGCAGGGGAGCGGCGAATGCGGCGCGTGGTGGCCGCCGCCGCGGGCATCACCACTATCGTTCTCTTCACCTTTCTCGTTTCCGACATCTCCGCGGGCCGTGCCGTCACCGCCACCCCGGGGAAGGACGCGATTCAGATCATCGTCACCGGGCACCAGTGGTGGTGGGAGGTGCAGTACCGCGACTCCGTCCCCCAGCGCTGGGTGACGACGGCCAACGAGATCCACGTTCCCGTGGGCCGCCAGGTGGCCGTGGAGCTCCGCTCCACCGACGTGATCCACAGCTTCTGGCCGCCCAATCTGACCGGCAAGCGCGACCTGATCCCCGGCAACGAGAACAGTCTCTGGTTCCAGGCGGACAGCGCCGGTGTCTATCGCGCTGAATGCGCCGAGTACTGCGGCCATGAGCACGCCAAGATGGCGCTGCTGGTGGTGGCCCAGTCGCCGGACAGCTTCGCGCGGTGGCTGGTGCAGCAGCGCGACACCGCGCATACGCCCGCGGACAGTCTCACGTCGAGAGGTCAGGAGGTGTTCCTGTCCTCCGCGTGCGTGATGTGCCACTCCATCGCGGGAACTCCGGCGGGAAGCCGGGTCGGTCCCGACCTGACACACCTCGCCAGCCGGGCGACGATCGCGGCGGGCACGCTGCCCAACACCCGCGGCAACCTGGCCGGGTGGATCGTGGATCCGCAGCGCATCAAGCCGGGCGCCAAGATGCCGCCCAACCAGCTCGATCCCGCGGACCTGCGGGCGCTGCTCGCCTACCTGGAGACCCTCCGATGAGCGTGACCGTCCCGGCCGTGCCGCACGAGCCCGGGCGCGCGCCGGAGTCGGCGGCGGAGGTCGTGGGCCGGCTGGAGGACACCTGGCGGCGCCGGCCGGGACTGCGGGGCTGGCTCAGCAGCGTAGATCACAAGTCCATAGGCAAGCGGTACATCATCACGGCGTTCGTCTTCTTCCTGCTCGGCGGCATCGAGGCGGCCGTAATGAGGGCGCAGCTCGCGCGGCCCGAGAACGGGCTGATCGGGCCCGACGCGTACAATCAGATCTTCACCATGCACGGCACGACGATGATGTTCCTCTTCGCCGTGCCGGTGATGGACGCGGTGGGGCTCTATCTGGTGCCGCTCATGATCGGTGGCCGGAACGTGGCCTTTCCCCGGCTCAACGCATACGGCTACTGGGTGTACCTCTTCGGCGGCGCCTTCCTGTACGTGATGTTCTTCCTCAACACGGGGCCGGATACCGGCTGGTTCAGCTACGTCCCGCTGGCGGGGCCCGAATTCTCGCCGGGCAAGCGGGTGGACGTGTGGGCGCAGACCGTCACCTTCACGGAGATCTCGGCGCTCGTCGCGTCGGTCGAGCTCATCGTGACGATCTTCAAGACCCGAGCGCCGGGCATGACCTTCAACCGGATGCCGCTCTACGTCTGGTCGATGCTGGTCCAGTCCTTCATGGTGCTGTTCGCGATGCCGTGGGTAGCGAGCGCCAGCATGTTCCTGGCGATGGACCGCCTGGTCGGCACCCACTTCTTCAATCCGGCCGAAGGCGGCGACGCGCTCCTCTGGCAGCACCTGTTCTGGTTCTTCGGGCACCCCGAGGTCTACATCATCTTCGTCCCCGCGCTCGGTTTCGTGTCGAGCATCGTGGCGACGTTCACCCGCC
>DATAHW010000143.1:0-7664 GCA_036262935.1 Gemmatimonadales bacterium
CTACGTCGGCTACCGGGACGCGGCCTTCGTCGGCTGGCTGCGCCAGCTCCGCACCCGCGAGATCGGCGGCCACAGCCGCTGGCACCAGCTCCGCTTCACGGCCGGCAACAGCGCGAACAACTGGGGCATCTGGGCCCTGGCCTCGGTCATCGCGGCCGACCGCTACCTCGGCGACGCCTCGGCCCTCGCCCAGGACTGGGCCATCTTCAAAGGCTACGGCGACGGGACCCACACGTTTCAGCCCACGTCCGATTACCTGCGCGGCTGGAACTGCACGACCTACTTCGCCATCGAGCCGGGGCACTGCGGGAAGCCCGACCACAACGGCGCGCCGGTGGAGGACGCCTCCCGCTCCGGGAACACGACGACGCCCGATGCCGGCTACGTCAACGAGGCCGTGAGCGGGCTCGCCGTGCAGGCCATGCTGCTGGGCAGGGCCGGCTATCCCGCGTGGAGCGTGAACGCGAGCCAGCTCCGACGCGTGGCCGACTTCCTGGGGCGCACCGGCACCTGGAACGCCGAGTCGGTGGCCTACTTCGCCGGCTACGTGATCAACGCCGCCTACGGCACCAGCTACCCCACGAAGCCGGGTAACAGCGGGCGCATGTTCGCCTACGCCGATTGGCTGTACAAGTCGTGAACCCAGCCTCCAGCTGATGGCCGGGCGCTCACACCTGCTCAGGGACCGGAGCGCGCCTTGAGCTCGACGCCCAGGGCGCCGCCCTTCAGGGACGGCCAGCTCGCCCCGATGGTGGGCTGGTTCACCGCCCACTGGGTCTGCAGGTCGCCCCGGGTGCCCTCGTTCGCCGGCTGCTCGTCGATCTCGGTGAACCCGGGCGCTGGCGTGATGATGGACACCTGACTGTTCACGCCGAATGCGCCGAGCGCCACGTTGGCTGTGCTCCCGAACGGTGCGAGCGCGATGCTCAACCCGTTCACCGAATTCGCCCGGTTGGACCCGGTCTGCACGACGGCCCCGGCCCCGTTCACGCCGCTGGTCTCCACGCCGTCCCACTGCGAGACGATCCACTCCAGATTCGAGACCTGGTTGGTGAACTTGAACGTGATTGGCCCGCTCCCGGGCGCGGCACTCATGGCGCGGTAGATGGTGAGTCGACGGTGCGGCAGCGCCAGCGTGTCGAAGTCCACCGAGCTCACGATATCCCAGCTCGCCATCCCGCCGCCCGTCACGATCGGGCTGATGGTCGCGGTCGAGCGGTGGCTCAGCAGCGTAATCGTCACCAGTGTGTTGGGGGCGGGAGAAATGGAGGCCGTCGTGGTCGTATTCTGATTCGTCAGCACGACCCCGGAGGTCAGCAGTGTATGAGTGATGCCTTGCGGTGGCGTAGCGGTGACGTCGAAGGCGGCGGACGTCGCGCCGATCAAGCCCGCGCTGGTCGCGGCCAGCGTGTAGCCGGAGCCAACCTGGTCGATGCTGAGCCCGCTGAACGTGGCGACGCCGTTCACTGCGGCCACGGTCGTCGTGCCCGAGAGCGTCCCGCCGCTCGGATTGGTGCCGATCGCCAGCGTGATGCTGTTGCTGGCCGTGGTAAGCCGCGCGCCGAATTGATCCCGGATCTCCGCCTGGACGGCGGGCGTGATCGCCGCTCCGGCCACCGTGTGGCTCGGCTGCACCGCGAAGCCGAGCGCCGTGGCGATCGGCGCTGCGGTGATCGTGAAGGCGGACGAGGTGGCACCGCTCAACCCCGAGCTCGTGGCCGCCAGCGTATACCCCGTGCCCGCCCGATCGATGCTGAGGTCGCTGAACGTGGCGACGCCGTTCACCGCCGCTACGGTGGTCGTGCCGGACAGCGTGCCCCCGGCCGGATTGGTGCCGATGGCCAGGGTGACGTTGTTGGTGGCCGTGGCGATCCTCGCGCCGGACTGGTCCCGGATCTCCACCGTGACCGCCGGCGAGATCGCGGACCCGACGCCCGTATTGCTAGGCTGGACGGCGAAGCCCACGGCCGTCGGGACGGGGGGCGCCGTGATGTTAAAGGCGGCAGAGGTGGCCCCGGTGAGGCCGCTGCTGGTGGCGGTGAGCGTGTAGCCGGAGCCAACCTGGTCGATGCTGAGCCCGCTGAAGGTCGCCACCCCGTTGACCGCCGCCACGGTCGTCGTGCCCGAGAGCGTTCCGCCGCTTGGATTGGTGCCGATCGCCAGCGTGATGCTGTTGCTGGCCGTGGTAAGCCGCGCGCCGAATTGATCCCGGATCTCCGCCTGGACGGCGGGCGTGATCGCCGCCCCGGCCACCGTGTGGCTCGGCTGCACCGCGAAGGCGAGCGCCGTCGCCACCGGCGGGTCGGACCCGGGCCGGGGATGGCAGGCGGTGCTGCCGGAGTCGCTGTAGGTCTTGCCCGCTACCGGGACGAACTTCCAGGCGTAGCTGTCGTCGTACAGGTAGAGCTTGAGCACCCCGAAGGTGTTGCCGTTCCGCGCCTCGCTCAGGGGAAACACGTTGGTCAGACTCGAGCCGCCGATCCCGCCCATGCCCACCACCATCGTACGAATGCCGTAGGTCGGATCGCTCTTACCGTCGGGCTTCATCGGGGCGATCCGCTCGTAGTTGTGCCGATGGCCGTTCAGGATGAGGTCGGCCCCGTAGGCGTAGAGCGTGTCCCAGAACGGCCGTACACTGCTGAACGTGACACCGCCCGATCCGCTGCCGCCATCCGAGGAGTAGAGCGGCTCGTGCCAGAGGGCAGCGGTGCACTGGTTGGGATGCGCCGCGAGATCGGCCCGGAGCCACTGCATCTGCGGCGAGCTGGCGGTCTTGGTGATCTCTGAGTTGAGCGCGATGATGTGCCACTGGCCCAGATCGTAGCTGTAGTACCCCTGTCCCGGCGTACCCGCGGCCGAGCCGAAGTAGCCGAAGTACCCCGACCCTCCGGACGTGTTGTAGTCATGGTTCCCGGGCACGGGCTTGGTGCGCGCCTTGTGGCGGCCCCAGGTGGGCTGGTAGCAGTTGGCGAACTCACTGCTCGTCCCGTTCGGGTAGACGTTGTCGCCGACCAGAAAGACGGTGCCCGCAATGTTATCGAGCAGCTCGGCGGTGGCCTCGTCGTTGTTGCTGCTGCAGCTGGAGATGTCGCCCGCGCCCACGAACACCTGCGGCGGATTCGTGGTGGCGAGGCCGGTGGGGGTGGTGTAGAAGGTGGTGCGCTCGGCGTCAGGACCGAGATTGTCGGTGCAGGTACTGAGGCCGAGCACCAGCAGCAGCGCGGCGAGCCCGCGCAGGCAGCGGCGTAAACCCAAGTCCGTCGAGAGGCTCACAATAGCTCAACGTAGCGGGCGGCCCACGGGCGTGGATGGGCAGAATCGGCCCACTCGTGGAGGCCGATTCGTACCCACCAGAACCCGGCTCCGCAGAGCCTCAGGGACCGGGCTGCGCTTTGATCTCGATTCCGAGGGCGCCGGCCTTGAGATTGGTCCAGCTCGCCCCGATGGTGCGCTGGTTCGCAGCCCACTCGGTCTGCAGGTCGCCCCGGGTGCTCTCGTTGGCCGCCTGCTCGTCGATTTCGGCGAAGCCCGACACGGGCGTGATGGAGGACGCCTGGCTGTTCACGCCGAACGCCCCCAGCGCCACGTTCGTGGTGCTCCCGAAAGGGGCGAGGTCCACGCTGAGGCCGTTCACTGCGTTGGCCCGATTCGAGCCGGTCTGTACGATGGCCGAGGCCCCGTTGTCGTTCGCCCCATTGGGCTCCACCCCACTCCACTGGGAGACGATCCATTCCAGGTTGGACACCTGGTTGGTGAACTTGAACGTGATCGGTCCGCTCCCGGGCGTGGCGCTCATGGCGCGGTAGATCGAGAGCCGCCGGTGCGGAAGCGCCAGGGTGTCGAAATCGACCGACGCTACCAGATCCCAGCTCGCCATTCCGCCGCCCGTCACCGTCGGACTGATCGTCGCCGTCGCGCGGTGGCTGAGCACGGCGATCGTCACCAGCGTGTTGGCCGCGGGGGCGATCGAGGACGTGGTGTAGGTGTTCAGGTTGGTCACCTCGTTGCCCGACGTGAGCAGCGTGTGGGTGATGGATGGTGCGGCCGTGATGTCGAACCCACTGGAGGTGGCGCCGGTGAGCCCGCTGCTGCTCGCGGCCAGGGTGTATCCCGGGCCTACCTGGTTGATGCTGAGGTCGCTGAACGTGGCGACCCCGTTCACCGCGGCTACCGAGGTGGTCCCGGAGAGCGTGCCCCCG
The DNA here is from genome assembly GCA_036262935.1 of Gemmatimonadales bacterium. GTDB lineage: Bacteria > Gemmatimonadota > Gemmatimonadetes > Gemmatimonadales > GWC2-71-9 > CAVVWJ01. The sequence continues at coordinate 4,200 of DATAHW010000143.1, forward strand.
CCAGGGTTGGTCCCGATGGCCATCCCGACCGTGTTGGTGGCCGTGGTGAGCCGGGCGCCGAACTGATCCCGGACCTCCACCTGCACCGCCGGCGAGATAGCCGTGCCGGCCCCAGCGTTGGTGGGCTGGACCACGAACGCCAGCGCCGTCGGAACCGGCGGGGCGGCGATGTCGAACAGTCCCGAGGTGGCGCCGGTGAGTCCGGAGCTGCTGGCCGCCAGCCGGTAGCCCGTGCCGACCCGATCGATGCTCAGATCGCTGAAGGTGGCGACACCGCTCACCGCCGCGACCGTCTTGGTACCCGAGAGCGTGCCGCCAGCCGGATTGGTCCCGATCGCCATGGTGATGTTGTTGGTGGCGGTCGTGACCCGCACGCCGGATGCGTCCCGGATCTCCACCTGCACCGCCGGGCTCATCACCGCCCCCGCGGTCGTATTGCGCGGCTGCACGTCGAAACGCAGCGAGGTGGGCGCGGACGCGGGCGGGCCGTGGCAGGCGGCGCTGCCGGAATCGGTGGCCGTCTGGCCGGCGATGGGCACGAACTTCCACGCATAGTTGTCGTCGTAGAGATAGAGCTTGAGCACACCCCGGACGTCGCCGATGCGCACCTCGCTATGGGGATAGATCGTGCCGTAGGTGATCCCGCCGCCGCCACCCGTGCCCGCGATGAGGGTTCGGATCCCCCCCGCCGCATCCGGCGTACCGTTCGGTTTGAGCGGCGCAATGCGCTCGTAGCCGTGCCGGTGGCCGTTGAGGACGAGATCCACCCCGTACGCGTACAGTGTGTCCCAGAACGGCCGCACCGAGGCGTAGGTCGTGGATGTGGTACCGCTGACCGACGAGTAGAGCGGGTGATGCCAGTACGCCAGGGTACACACGCCCGTCCGCGGCGTGCTGAGGTCGTTGCGCAGCCACTGCATCTGCGGCGAGTTGGCGCTCCGGGCGATGCTGCTGTTGAGCGCAATGATATGCCACTGCCCGAGGTCGTAGCTGTAGTAGCCCTGCCCCGGCGTGCCCGCCGCCGCGCCGAAATAATCGAAATAGGGCTGCGCGGTGGGCTCGATCGGGTCGTAGTCGTGGTCCCCCGGCGTCGGGTGGGTCCGCGCCTTGTGTCGGCCCCAGGTCGGCTCGTAGCACTCGGTGAACGACTGGGCCGCCCCGTCGGGGTATGCGTGGTCACCCACCGTGAAGACCTGGGTGGTCGGATCCGCGGCCACGGCCGCGTCGATCAGTCGCGCGGTCTTCTCGTCGCCCGTCTTGCTGACGTCGCAGCTGGCGATGTCGCCGGCGCCCATCAAGATCCGCGGCGCGCCGGGAGCCGTGGCGACCACGGCACGCAGCGGCTCCCGCCCGGGGACCGGTCCGGTGTTGTCCGTGCACGTGCTCACGGCCAGCACCAGCAGCAATGCGGCTGATCCACGGAAGAGAAGGCGCGAGCCGACGTCGGTCGAATGCATCACGATGGGCCAAGGATGGTTTGCGGTAGGTCAAGCTACCCTGCGGGCGCCGCCGGGACATGGGCAGAACTCGCCCATCGGTGCAGTCAATGGCACGAGCCGGTGCCGCTGTCGGTAAAGCGCTGTCCGGCGACCGGCACGAACTGCCAGGCGTACGACGAGGGCCGCAGCGTCAGCTTCAACACGCCGAACGTGGCGCCGTCGAACACCTGGCTGTTGGCGATCGTGCTGTGCCCGGCATAGTGGCTCCCGCCTCCCGTGCCCACCACGAACTCCCGAATCCCCCGGGCCGGGTCCGCCGCGCCGGCAGGAGTCTGCGGCGCGAAGCGCTCGTAGTTGTGCTCGTGACCGGAGAGGACCAGGTCCGCATTGTGGTCGTACAACGCCTGCCAGATCGGCTGCGCGGCGGCGAAGCTGCCGTGCCTGGTACCGGAGCTGAAGCGCGGGTGGTGCCAGTACGCCAGGGTGCAGCGTGCCGTAGTCCCCGCCAGATCGGCCCGGAGCCAGCGCTCCTGAGCCGATCCGGCGCTCATTTCGATGTTGCTGTTGAGCGAGACGACGTGCCAGGCGCCCAGATCGTAGCTGTAGTATCCCCGGCCACTCGGGCCCGCACTGGCGCCGAAGTAGTCGTAGTACGCCCGGGCGCCCGCGACCCGATAATCGTGGTTGCCGGGCGAAGGACGGGTGCGGGCCTTGTGCCGGCCCCAGGTGGGATCGTAGCAGTTCGCGTATTGCGGTGCCGAGCCGCCCGGGTAGACGTTGTCGCCCAGCGTGACCACCGCTCCCGGCAGCCCATCGAGCAGCGCCGCCGTGGCTTCGTCGCCCGGCGAGGAGCACGAGGCGACGTCTCCGGCCGCGAGCAGCACCGCCGTGCCCGGCGGCGGCAGCGGCGCGACCGTGATGGCACTGGTGCCGCTCGTGCCGCGGCCCGTGGCGGTGATCGTCACCGACCCGGGCGCGACGGCGGTCACCACGCCGGTGGCCGAAACCGCGGCGACCGACGGGTCCGAGCTGGCCCATGTCAAGCTGTTCGTCCCCCGCCCGGCAACGGCCGCGAGCCGCAGGCTCGCGCCGGCCTCCAGCGTGGCGCCCGCGGGCCGAACCACCACCGGGGCGGCTCCGCGGGTGCAGCCGAGCGTCAGGCAGGCCAGGATAGTGGCGTGCAGAAAGTTGGCGCGAAGATTCGTGCGGACCATGAGGACCTCCGCCAATGTTCCAACCGGTGAGGCAGGTGTCAAGCAGCGCATCCGTTGCTCTCGTGCTGCCCGGCGCGTAGCTTCTGCCCGATGCGCAGACATTGCTCTTCGCTCGCAATCGCGCTGCTGGGGCTCGGCGTGCTCGCCGGCTGCCGAGATAGTCCTGCCTCGCCTTCCCGGGCGGCGGTGCTGCCCGCCCGCTTCGACGCGGTCTACGCCGCTCGTCTCGATTCGCTCGATCTCGCACTCGCCGCCCTGGCGGCGCTGCCGGCGCACCCTGATTCCGCTCTCGCCCAGCAGGCCTTTCGCCGCGCCCGGGCAGCCTACAAGCGCATCGAGTATCTGCTCGAGTTCGAAGATCACATCCGGGCGACGGATCTGAACGCTCCGCCCATCCCGATCGTCGACGAAGACGACTACACCAACGTCATTCCTCCCCACGGCCTGCAGGTCGTGGAGGCCGCTGTGTTCCCCCGGCCGGCCAGAAACTTCCAGCGAGTCACCCGTGGGCAGCTCCGGGACATGCGGCGCATCGTGGGATTCATCCGTCACGACTCGAGCTATCGGGCCGCTCGTACGTGGCGAGTGCCGTTCGAGGCGGCACGCATGGAGCTCGCACGCATTACGACGCTCGGGATCGCGGGGTTCGACGCGACGGTCTCGAAGGATGGCCTGCGGGAATCGGCGGAGGCACTGGAGGGCGTCCGGGAGGGGCTCGATGTCTACGCCGGGACCATGCTGCAACGTGACTCGGCCGGGTGGGCCGGGCTCGAGCGCTCGCTCGATGCGGCGATCGGCGCGCTCCAGAGCGC
>DATAHW010000144.1:0-12253 GCA_036262935.1 Gemmatimonadales bacterium
CGCGCCCGCAGCCGGGCGAAGACGAGACGGTCGGCCAGATGACGCGCCAGCAGGAGCGACGGGGGGATCGGCGCCCGGGCGAGGGTGCGGTCCGCCCACTCCTCGCCCACTCGCCGCGCCCACGCGAACATGCGCCGGCGCGGCGCGGGGCTCGCGCGCACGCTGTCCAGCACGCGGGCGTAGATCTTCTCGTACAGGCGGGGCACCGCGGCCATCAGCGTGGGTCGGCATTCCTGCATGTCGGCCGCCACCGTGTCGATGCCGCCCGCGTAGTTGATCACGACGCCCGCGTGGAACATCGAGTAATGGCCGAACATCCGCTCGAAGATGTGCGAGAGCGGCAGGAACGACAGACATTCGTCCTGGTCGCCGAAGGTGAACAGCCGGCAGCAGGTGGTGACGTTCGAAGCGATGTTGCCGTGGGTGAGCATCACGCCCTTGGGCTCGCCGGTAGTGCCGGAGGTGTAGATCAGCGTGGCCAGGTCGGCCGGGGAGGTGGCCAGCGCGTGCGTGCGCCACTCGGGGTGATGGGCGACGGCGGCTCGCCCGCAGCGGAGCAGCTGCTCCAGCCCGAGAACCCCCTCCAGGCCGGCGCCCACGGGGTCGAGGGTCACGATGTGCCGGAGCTCGGGCAGCCGCGCGCGAATGGCGAGCGCCTTCTCGAGCTGGGCCGCCGACGAGACCACCAGCGCGACGGCCCCGGAGTCGCGCAGGATGTATTCGATCTGCCGGGCGGGCAGGGTAGGGTAGATCGGGACGTCGGTGAAGCGGGCGGTGAGGCAGGCGTAGTCGGCGATCGCCCACTCCGGCCGGTTCTCGCTCAGGATGGCGACGCGGTCACCGTCCCGGATCCCGAGCTCCCGGAGGCCCAGGCTCATCGCCTGCACCCGCTCGGCGAGCTCCGCGTAGCTCAGCTCGCTCCAGCGGCCTTCCCGCCGGATGCGCGTGGCGACCGGCCGGTTCCCGTACGCCTCGAGGGTCTGGAAGTAGAGCTCGGTGAGTGTGCTCGGCGTGGCGGCCCCCTAATGCTGGAACAGAACGATGAAGCGCTGCCCCGAGCCCGGCACCACCGCTCCGCGGATCCGGGTGGCCCGCGCTTCGACGATCACCGTGTCCGGCGGCGCGCCGATGACGGACAGCAAGGCCGTCGCGGTGCCGTCCGCGCCGGTCGTGAGCGTGTCCGCCACCGCGCCGGTGCTGAACACGACGGCGGGCGGGGCCGCAGCCGGATCGGGTGAGGTGATGGCGTAGATCACCCGCCGCCCGGGCAGCGCGCCCGGCGGGTTGAAGCTGTCGAGCCGGGTGACCATGTCGGCGGAAGTTCCCGTTCCGGCGGGCACGGTGAGAACCGAATCGCCGGGCAGGACGAGGGTGTCGGCCGGGGCCACGACCGCGAAGGTGATCAGCGCCGAGTTGAGCGAGCCGACGCCCGCCTGCACCCGTGCGGTCCCTGGTGTGACGCCGGTCAGCAGCCCGGTGGCGTCGATCGTGGCGGTGGCGTCGGCCGAGAGCCAGGTGACCGGCGTGCCCACGCTGTCGCCGTTCTTGTCCAACGGCTTGGCGGAGAGCTGGATCGATTCGCCCACTTCCACGCTGTCCGGGCCCGGCACGGTCACGTCGAGCTGCACCACGCCGGCGTCGGTCTCCTGCAGCCCGCTGCACCCGGCGAGGGCGCCGAGCAGCAGCAGCGCCAGGCGTCGGCTCACGTCGTCTCCGGAGCCGGGCTGCTCGCGATGTCGCGCAGGGCGCTCTCCGCGTGGCGCACCCAGCGCTCGGCATCCGGCCCCTTGGGCGGCCGGGCGAGAAAGGCCCGCAGGTGCTCGGCAGCCTGCTGCGAGTCGCCTCGCTTCAGCAGGAGGAACGCCACGCCGTAGTGCGCGCCTCCGAGGCTCGGGTCGAGTTCCAGCGCGCGCTTGTAGTGGCGGATCGCCTCCTCCGGCTGGCCCGTCTTGGTGAAGGCGATGGCCATGTTGAGCAGGATCCGGGAATCGGTCGGGTTGTCCCGGAACGCCAGCCGGTAGGAGGTGAGCGCGGCCTCGAAGTCCCCCTGCCGCTCCAGCGCGAGCCCCTCGTTCAGGTAATCGAGCCGCTGCGGGCTGAGCGTCTCGCGATGCTCTTTGCTGAACAGGCGATTCCAGAAGCTCATGAGGGGAGGGGGATCTCCGGGCAAAGTCAAACGGGGACAACGTTTTGGACTTCGGAAAAGATACCTGGCGACCTAGACCGCCGCAACGCGGCCGCCCGGTTGCTGGCGCGACCGCGGGCGCGTAGCTTGGTGGGGACCCGATCGTGGAGGCAGGGACTATGCGTCGCTCCGCACCCAGCGGGCCGCGGGGAGTGCTCGAGGTGGACTGGCCGTTCTTCGGCGAGATCTGCCGCGCCCTGGCCCTCCGCGTCGCCCGCGACTATCAGCCCGAGATCGTTCTCGGGATCGCCAAGGCCGGCGTGATCCCCGGTGTGGTGGTCGCGTCCATCCTGCAATGCGAGTTCAGCTCGATGACCGTGACCCGCCGGGAGGAGGGCGCCGCTCCCGTGCTCGTCTCGGGTCCGCCGCAGACGATCCGCGGACGACGGATCCTCCTGGTGGACGAAACCTGCGATACCGGCTCGACCATGAAGCTCGCCCTCAGCGAAGTCCGCGCGCTCGGCCCCGCGGAGGTGCGCAGCGCCGTCTCGTTCAAGACGGGCGAGTACGCTCCGGACTACCACGCGTTCGAGACCGACAGCTTCATCATTCTTCCGTGGGACCGCGAGATCATTCAGGGTGGCGAGCTGGTGCTGCGGCCCGAGTACGCCGCCCGGCTCTAGGGACGCTGCAACCCTGGCGGCCCGCCGCCTGTCGAACGGGGGTCCTCTCCACCGGAGCGCCCTGATGCCGCGGACCCCGATCCTGTCCTGCCTCGTGATGTTTTTCCTTCCCGCGCTGTCCCATGCCCAGCAGCCCGAGCGCTACAGCCTGGCCGAAGGCGACGCAGCCATCTACAACCTGGTCGGCAAGCTCCGGGTCGAGCCGGGCAACGGCGCCGTCACCGTCGAGATGACCCGGACCGGCGCCGACGCCGCGCGCCTCAAGGTGGCGCAGGGCGAGATCGGCGGACGCTCCACCCTCCGGGTCATCTACCCGTCCGATGCGATCCGCTACGCCGCGGGCGGGGAGAAATCCTCCACCCGGCTTCGCGTCCGCGAGGACGGTACCTTCGGCGATTTCGATGACGACAACGACGACCATCACGAGCGCCACGGCCGCCACGCGGGAGAGGAGGGCCGGCGAGTCACTATCAGCAGCGAAGGGCCGGGGCTCGCCGCGCGCGCCGATCTGCTGGTGCGCGTTCCGCGTGGGCAGCGCGTGGCGGTGTTTCTGGCGGTCGGCGCCGTGACCGTCGGGAATGTGGACGGCGACCTGCGCGTGGACGCCAGCAGCGCGCCGGTGACCGCCACGGGAACCAGGGGTGCGCTGAAGATCGAGGTCGGCTCGGGACCCGTGCAGGTTGCTGAAGCCACGGGCGAGCTCGACGTGGACACCGGCTCCGGTTCGGTGGACCTGTCGCGAGTCCGCGGCGGTCCGCTGTCCGTCGAGACGGGGTCGGGGGACGTCACGGCCACCGACCTCGAGAGCACGGGCCTCACGGTCGAGACCGGATCGGGTGACATCCGGCTGACCGGCGTCGCTGCGCCGGAGCTGTCCCTCGAGGCCGGCAGCGGCGGCATCACGGCCGAATTGCGCCGGGACGTCGCCTCGCTCGAGGTTCAGACCGGCTCGGGGGACATCGCCATCCGCGCTCCGGCGTCGCTCGGCGCCACCGTGGAGATCGAGACCTCCAGCGGCGACATCGACACCGATTTTCCGCTGCAGGTTACTCGGCGCGGCCGGGATCACGTCTCCGGGTCGATCGGTGATGGGAAGGGGACGATCGAGATCGAGACCGGCTCCGGCCAGGTCAGCCTGCTGAAGGCCCAGAGCTGAGGCCGAGCGCGCCGGCATAGCTCGAGCCCTGCGCCATCCGCTCGTACAGCGTGCTGAGCGTCTCGGGGGCGCCCGCCAGGAAGCGGCAGCGGGCGTCTCCGCGCGAGCGGCACTCCACTTCCATCACCGCCACCAGCCCTTCCGACAGCCGCCCGAAGAAGTCCGCCAGGAGGCCGCAGGTGAGGTGGCACGACGGGAACTCGCCCTGTCCCTCGTCCACCGCCTCCGCCCACTCCGCGGCGTCGAGCGCCAGGACCGCGGGCCCCAGTGCCCGCGCGCTGAGCGCGCCCCAGCCCGACTCCGCGAAGAACTCCGACAGCGCCGCGCTCAGGAACTCCGCATCGAGGTCGGGCGGCCGCTCCACCCCGCGGCTCGCCCGGAGCCAGGCGGCGAACTCCAGGTAGAGCTCTTCGCCGCCGGCGAACCCCGCCTCCTGCAGATAGGAGGCGGCCTGGAGGCCCGTATCGCGCTCGAGCGCCGCGCGGAGCTGGTGAATGACCCGCCGCCCGAGGCGGAGGCCGGGGCGCGAAGGTGACGTCGGTTGGAGGCTCATGCGACCGTGAGTCGGAGTGAGGGGCCGGGTGATCGAACTTAGGCCGTGCGGCCGAGGCGACGCAAGAGCTCCGCTTCGTCGATGATCTCCACTTCGCAGGCGCGCGCCTTCTCGAGCTTCCCGCCGGCATCGGCGCCCGCGACGACGGCGTCGGTCTTCCGGCTCACGCTGCCTGTCACGCGGCCGCCCGCGGCTTCGATCAGTTCGGTGGCCTGACCCCGGGAGAGCGTCGGCAGCGTGCCGGTGAGCACGTAGCTCCTGCCCTTGAGCGCGCCGTCCGCTTTCGCTGCGCGAGGTTCGCTGAAGGTGAGCCCGGCCCGCTCGAGCCGGCGGATGAGCTCCTGATTGCGCGGCTCCGCGAAAAAGGCTGCCGCCGCCTCCGCGATCGCGGGGCCGACGCCGGGCACCTCGCTGATGTCCTCCTCGGTGGCGTGCATCAGCGCCTGCATGGTGCCGAACCGCCGGGCGAGCAGTTGCGCCACCGTTTTCCCGACATGCCGGATGCCGAGTCCGAAGAGCAGCGACGAGAGCGGGCGGGCCTTCGACGCGTCGATCGCGGCGACGAGCTGCCCGGCCGACTGCGCGGCGAACCGGTCGAGCTGGACGAGCCGCTCCGCCGTGAGCTCGTACAGGTCGGCCACGTCGCTGATGAGTCCGGCCGTGAGCAACTGCCGCACGCGCTCGTAGCCCAGCCCGCGGATGTCCATCGCGTCGCGCGAGGCGTAGTGTACGATCCCCTCCAGCACCCGTCCCGGGCAGGAGACGTTGGGGCAGTAGCGCATGGCCTCGCCGGCGGGGCGCTCGACCGGCGTGTCGCAGGCGGGACAGCGGTCGGGCATCCGGAACGCGCGCTCGTGGCCGGTGCGCTTGTCGGGCAGCGGTCGCACGACCTGGGGAATCACTTCGCCGGCGCGGATGATCTCCACCTGGTCGCCGATCCGGATGTCCTTCTGCGCGATCAGCTCCTCGTTGTGCAGCGTGGCGGCGCTGACCGTCACGCCCGAGATCTCGACCGGGGCGAGTACCGCCCAGGGATTGAGCGCCCCGGTGCGCCCCACGTTGATCCGGATGTCCTCCACCCGGGTCACCGCCACCTCGGGCGCGAACTTGCGGGCAATGGCCCAGCGCGGCTCCCGCCCGCCGACGGTGCCCAGCTCGCCGTGAAGCTCCAGGCGGTCCACCTTCACCACCACGCCGTCGGCCTGGAACGGCAGGCGCGGGATCAGCTCCTCGTAGCTCGCGATCGCCGCCTGCACCTCGGCCAGCGTGCCGAAGCGCTCGCGGTGGGACTCGATCTGGAAGCCCCAGCCGGCCAGCAGGTCCAGCAGCTCCCAGTGCGTCCGCGCGCCGAGTCTCCCCTCGAGGGGCTCCACCGCGAACGCGAACATCCGCAGCCGGCGGCGGCGCGTGATGTTGGGATCGAGCTGGCGGAGGCCGCCCGCGGCGGCGTTTCGCGGGTTGGCGAAGAGCGGTTCGCCGTCCCGCTCACGTCCCTGGTTGACGCGGGTGAAGCCGGCGTAGGGGAGGTAGACCTCACCCCGGATTTCCATCAGCCGGGGCCAGCCGTCGCGCTTGAGCGCCAGCGGCACGTCCGCGATGGTGCGCAGGTTGGCGGTGATGTCCTCGCCGATGATGCCGTTGCCGCGGGTGGCACCGGCCGTGAGGCGGCCGCGCTCGTAGGTCAGGCTCACGGCCGCGCCGTCGATCTTGATCTCGGTGGTGTAGCCGGCGGTGCGCACCTCGGGGAGGATGCGCGCGTTGCGCTCCTCCCAGGCCGTGAGCTCCTCCGGTGTGAAGGCATTGCCCAGCGAGATCATGGGGCGGAGATGGGCCACCTTCGCGAGCGCGCTGGCGACGGGCGCCCCGACGCGCTGCGTGGGGCTCTCCGGCGAGCGCAGCGCGGGATGGTCGGCCTCGAGCTGCTGGAGCTCGCGGAACAGCCGGTCGTACTCGGCGTCGGAGATCTCCGGCGCATCGAGCACGTAGTACGCGTGATTGGCCCGATCGATCTGCTCGCGCAGCCATGCGGCCCGCTCGGCTGCGCCCTCGGTCACCGCGCGGTGGACTCCTGGCTCAGGACGGCCTGGGCCACGCCGACGAGGCGCTCGATCTCGGGCGAGACACCCTCGGCCAGCCCTGGCTCGTCCGCCGACGGCGGTGGGTATGCCGCGAGCAGGCGCCGGAGGAAGCCGAGGAGCGCGCCCTGCTCCTGCTCGCGCCGGCGCGCCTCCTCGTCCTCGCCCTTCCGCTGCCGCAGGCGCTCGAACCGGTGCGCGTTGCGCAGTGCCTTGGCGGTGAGGTTGGCCACGACCTGGCAGAACTGCAGATCGGCCGCGGAAAAGCTGGGGCCGTCGCGGAAGGTGCGCAGGAAGATGGCGCCAATGGCCGTGCCCCGCCACGAGATCGGGATGACGGTAATGGCCTTGACCTTCCGCGCGGCCAGCGCCCAGCGCGCCGGGCCGAGCGAGGGGTCGGTGGCCGCGTCGGCGATGAAGACGGTTTCGCCCGTCTGGAGCGCCCGCCTGAGCTCGGGATAGCGGTCGAGGTCCACCACGTAGTTCCGGATGCCCGGATCCTCGTAGCTGGCCACCAGGCGCACGCTGCCGCCGCCTCGCTCGGCCAGGAAAATAGAGCAGCGGTCGAGGCCGAACGTCTCCCCGAGGCGCAGCGTCACCGACTGGACGACCTCGGCGAAATGGAGCGAGCCGCCGATGTCCTGCAGGATCTCGATGATCGCGAGGAGGTGCTTGCGCTCCTGCTCCAGCGCGCTCAGACGGGCCTGGAGCCGTTCGACGTCGTCCGTCGCCATGGCAGCCGAACTCATGATGCGTCCTGGGTAGAGGGGCCGGCGGACCGTGCCCGGGAGGGGGCCGCCTGCACCAGTATAAGGCGGTCCCCCCGGCCCGAAAACACCTGAAGGAATGTGCAGTGCATCTGTCAAAAGTCTATGGTGTCACGATGGTTGACGCTTTCCCGGATAGGGGTAGGTTGCAGGGAGTCGAGAGCATCCAGGGTCAGGGGAGGAGCGCATGAGCGAGGACGAGAGCAAGGAAACGGAGCTGGTGGACGAGGCGGACGCCTCCCGCGGGATGGGCGCCTTCGCCGCGGGCGTCGTCTTCGGCGCGTTCCTGGGGGCCGGGATCGCGCTGATGTTCGCGCCCGAGCGCGGCAACAAGACGCGACGCCGGCTCCGCCGACGGCTGCAGCAACTCCGCGAGGAGACGGCTGAAGGCCTCGAGCGGGCCGGCTCCCGCACCCGCCGGGACCTCGCGCGGCGCAAGCGGCGGCTCGAGGAGGGGCTCGAACGGGCGGCGGAGCGGGCGCGGGACGTCATCTGACGAGGCGGGCGGCCTACCGCTTGTTCGCGATCTTCGCCGCCAGTTGCTTCCCCTCCCGCCGGTAGACGCTGTCGAGGATCTCCCGATCGGGGAGTGCCGCCAATTGGGCCAGCTCGGCGCGGGCATCGTCGTACCGCTTGCGGTCGACGTAGATCTCGGCCAGTTCCAGCCGATGGTACAATCGCCCCGGATCGATGGCCGCCGCCTGCTGCATGTCGGAGACAGCCGCGGCCCACGAGGCCTGGCCGAAGATGCCGGCGCCGAGGAACTGCTTCGCGAAGAAACGGCTCAAGCCCGACAGGCGCATGATCTCCGCGTTCCAGCGTCCCAGGATGTGCCAGGCCCCGTCGTTGCGCGGGTCGAGTGCGAGGGCGCGCTGCGCCTCGTCGCGGATGAGCCTGGCCCGCTGGATCCGCTGCTTCTTTCCCAGGGTGAGCGCGACGCGCCCCGCCGCGGCCGCCAGCGCGAAGTGGCCCTCCGCGCCCATGGAATCCGCCGCCACGGCGCGCCGCGCCAGCCGCTCCGCGCGAGCGTACAGCGAGTCCCGTGACGGACTTTTCCCGCGCTCGGCGAGCTGCTCGCCCTCGTCGAGCAGGGCGAGCGCGGCGCGCCAGTTGGCTTCGTAGGAGGCCGAGTCCAGTGCGAGCGCCGCCTCGTAGTGCGCCAGTGCGGTGGGGAGATCGTGCACCTGCATCGCGGCAGTGCCGAGGGCCACATGGTCGTGGACATCCTGGCCGGCGAGGGGCCGGGGGGCCAGCAGCACCAGACAGACGAAAAGGGCCAGGCGGAAGGTGGGCAGACCGTGCTCCCGGACGAAGGGTGATCCCGAATGGTGATTCCGCCGCTCATCGAGCACAAGCGCGACGGCCGAGCGCTGGCCCCGGAACAATGGGCGTCGCTCATCGCGGAATATGTTGCCGGTCGGGTGCCGGACTACCAGATGTCCGCGCTCCTGATGGCAGTCTACTTTCGCGGGCTCGGGCCGGCCGAGCTGGCCGCGCTGACCGACGCCATGATCGCCTCGGGCGCCCGGCTCAGCTTCGACGGCCACCCGGTCCCCGTGGCGGACAAGCACTCGACGGGCGGTGTGGGCGACAAGGTCTCGCTCCTGCTCGCTCCCATGGTGGCGAGCTGCGGCGTCGCCGTGCCGATGATGTCCGGCCGCGGGCTCGGGCACACCGGAGGCACGCTCGACAAGCTCGAATCCATCCCGGGGTTCCGCACCGACCTTTCGCTCCACCAGGCGCGCGTGCAGATCGACCGACTGGGCTGCGCCATGCTGGGACAGACGCCGGAGATCGCGCCGGCCGACAAGCGGTTGTACGCGCTCCGCGACGTGACCGGGACGGTCGAGTCCATTCCGCTCATCGCGGCCAGCATCATGTCGAAGAAGCTGGCCGAAGGGCTCAACGGCCTGGTACTCGACGTGAAGACCGGAAGCGGTGCCTTCCTGACGGACCCCGCGCTGGCCGTCGAGCTCGCCCGGACGATGATCGGCCTGGGTGAGACGCGCGGCTGCCCTACGGTGGCGCTGCTCACCGCGATGGACCGGCCGCTGGGCCGGGCATGCGGCAACGCGCTGGAAGTCGAGGAAGCGATCGAGGGTCTCCGCGGCAGCGGGCCGGCGGACCTCATGGACGTAACCTACGCGCTGGCCGCCGAGATGCTGGTGCTGGTGGGGGCCGAGCCCGACAGGGCGGCGGCGCGGCGGGCGCTGGAGGAGTCGGTCGCGTCGGGTCGGGCGCTCGAAACGTTCGCCCACGTCATCGAGGCGCAGGGCGGCAATCCGGCGCTGGTGGACGACCCCGCCGTCCTCCCGCAGGCCCGGGCGGTGGAGGTCTATCGGGCGGACCGGAGCGGCGTGGTGGAACGGGTCGAGCCGAGGCGGATCGGGCGCGCCATCGTGGAACTCGGCGGCGGCCGCGCCGCCGTGGACGACGCGGTCGACCCGACCGTCGGCTTCGTGATCACCGTGAAGCCCGGTGATGCGGTGCGCGCCGGTGAACCGATCGCCTCGGTGTTCGCGCGGGATGCGGCCGGTGTCGCGCTCGGCATGTCGGCCCTGGCAGAGGCGGTGACGATCGGCGAGCGCGGAGAGCTCACCCCGCTCATCTCACAGCGGATCACCGCGCGTGGCGTGGAACCGTTCCCCGGGGCCGGCTGATGCCTTACGTGACCGGACCGGTGGCCACACTGCTCGTGGCGGGCGCGGCGCTCGCCGCGCTCGTGATCTGGTTTCTCCGGCGGCCCAGGCATCCCGGACCGAGGCTGGTGGGTCACGATGGCATCGATCGGGAAGAGCTGGAGGCCGCCGAGCGTGAGGTGCGCGAGCTGGAGGCGGGCCGGCACCCGGACGACGGCTTCGAGGGCGACGACTGGGGTCCGGGCGCGGCTCGGCCTCGGCCGCCGGTCAAATTGTAGGACGCGCCGGAAGGAGTCGATCCGGTGCCGGAGGGAATCATGAGATCCGAACGATCGCTCCCGCTTGTGATCGGCGCCGCGCTGGTCCTCGCGCTGGCCATCTGGTGCTCACGCTGGTACTCGGTGCCCGACCCCTGGCACAGCTATGCCGAGGCCGTGCGAGCCTATCTGGCCGCGGGGATACGGGGCGATTCCGCCATGCTCGCGCGGCGATCGGCCTCGCCCCAGCCGCCCGCCTGGGTGCGGCAGGCAGTGACCCAGCGGCACGCCCTCGTGGCCGCCTGGGTAGCCGGCCTGAGCGGGGTCGCTGGCGAGCGGCGCGGCGATACTGTCGCCGTCGTGCTGTCGGCTCCCGACGCGGGGGACTGCTCTCGGCTCCACAGCGTGTCCGCCCTTTTTCTCAACCACTCGGCTGAACCGCGTCTGCTCGCGATCGGGTCGGCCTGTGTCGATCGGCAGCCGCTTCAGGTCCTGCGTAGCCGTTCGATTCCCGGTCCCGGAAATCCGATCTTGCCCGGCCCTTGACTTCCGTGACAGGAGTCACGATTCTGTCACCGGCGCGAGCCACAGAGGAAACGAGATGACGCCACCTCGGTGCTCATTCCTTCGCGCCCTGTCTGACTAGCTCCCTAGTCTCAGCGGACCTGCACCTCAACACACATCCATAGGGTCGGGCACACACCTGCCTGGGCCCACCGCGTCAGGAACACACGCCGAGTCGCCGCTTTGGCCGTGCCAAGCGATGGCTCTCCGCCTGCCGCACCGACTGTGTACCTCCCACACCACGTGACGGAGAGAGGAACGCTCGCCCATGTTCTGCACCAACGAGACGTCGTCCTGGATGCCCCGCATCCGCGCCGCACTGTTTGCCGCCGTCGTGACCACGCTGGGCGCGTGCGACGGCACCAATTCTGTCGCGCCCGATGTCCCTGGCGCCGACCCCGCCGCGCTCACGAACGGGGAGGCCCCCGATTCTCTCGCGCCCGCGGACGGGGTGTCGCTCGCAACGGCCTCGTTCGCCGGCGGGATCCCGTTCGGGACCTCCGCGCTGCCGACCAGCTGGTTCGGCTCGCGCTACAACGGCGCGCTGCGCAACATCTGGCCCGGCTCGCTCCGGAGCGAGCTGGCCGCCATCAAGGCCCGCGGCGGCAAGGTCGTGCTCATGTTCGCGGGGAACGAGAAGTACTACAAGGACGGCAGCGGCCACTTCAGCCTGGACAAGTGGAAGCAGCGGGTGAACCGGTTCAGGAGCGTGGACTTCAGCTCCTACGTGAAGGACGGCACCATCATCGGCCACTACCTAATCGACGAGCCGAACGATCCGGCCAACTGGAACGGTCGCCCGGTCTCGGCATCCACGGTGGACGAGATGGGGCGGTACAGTAAGCAGCTCTGGCCCGGCATGGTCACCATCGTGCGGACGGAGCCCGGCTATTTCGGCTTCAGTCCGCGATATGTGGATGCCGCGTGGGCCCAGTACCTCTCCCGCCGCGGCAATGTGAGCGATTACATCCGCAAGCAGGTCTCCGATGCGCAGAACCGGGGATTGCAGCTCGTGGTGGGCATGAACGTCATCAAGGGCGGCACGCCCAACGGCACGCAGATGAGCGCCAGCGAGGTCAAAAATTGGGGCTCGACGCTACTGAGCAGCTCGTATCCGTGTGCGTTCATCAGCTGGCAGTACAACTCGAGCTATCTGAACAACAGCGGCATCAAGGACGCGATGAGCTACCTGCGCAACAAGGCCGAAAACCGCAGCGGCCGCAGCTGCCGCGGGAGTTGACCGGGGCGGACGCGGCAAGGGGCCGCGGGCAGACCCGCGGCCCCACGCTCCAGCGGCCCCGCTCGCCTACACGTCCAGATTGCTCACGTACTTGGCGTTCCGCTCGATGAACTGCCGCCTCGGCTCGACCTCGTCGCCCATGAGCTCGTCGAACAGCTTGGACGCTTCGACGGCGTCCTCCATGGTGACCCGGA
>DATAHW010000145.1:0-30124 GCA_036262935.1 Gemmatimonadales bacterium
GGGCGGCAAGTCCATCGTCCGGATCCGCTTCCTCGAGCGTCGGCCGGCCACGACCTGGAACATCGCCGCACCGGACGAGTACGGGTTCTACGCCAACGTGAACCCGGAGGTGGACCACCCGCGCTGGAGCCAGGCGCGCGAGCGCCGCATCGGCGAGTTCTTCAAGCGCAAGACGCTCCCCTTCAACGGCTACGCCCCGCAGGTGGCCTCGCTGTACGCGGGGCTGGATCTGCGGCAGAACTTCTGAGCCGCCGGTGACCCGCCTGGTGACCAGAGTGGTCAAGCCGCTGCTGTACCTGGCGGCGGTGCTGCCATGCGCCTGGATCATCTTTGCCCTGGCCGCCGGCCGGGTGGAGGGCGACCAGGTCAAGTACATCCAGCACGTGACCGGGACGACGGTGCTGGTGACCCTCTTCCTGACCCTGGCGGTGACTCCGCTCCGGCGCGCCACCGGATGGAACGAGATCATCCGCACCCGGCGGCTGATCGGACTCACCGCATTCTGGTACGCGCTGCTCCACTTCGTCTCGTATGTCGTCTTCGACCAGTCCCTCTCCCTGGCCGATATCGCGGACGACGTGGCGAAGCATCCCTGGGTGCTCGTGGGATTCGCGTCGTTTCTCCTGCTCGTCCCGCTCGCCGTCACCTCCACCAACGGCTGGATCCGCCGGCTGGGCGGGAAGCGCTGGCAGCGGCTGCACATGCTGATCTATCCGGCGGCCGTGGGCGGCGTGCTGCACTACTTCTGGCTGGTAAAGAAGGACGTGCGGACGCCGCTCTGGTTCGCGGGCGTGCTGGCGCTGGTGTTTGCCGCGCGACTCTGGGCGGCCCGCGCCCGCGCCCGGCGACCCGCTCGGGCGCCGGGTCGCCGACGTGAGTCTTCCCCTTTGATTCGGCCCGGCGAGGACGTAGCTTGAGCGCCATGCCGGGCCCTCTGCGCCGTTCGCGACTCGTCGCGCTGCTCCTTCTGCTCCTCACCCCCGGGCTCGGTGGGTGGGTGGTGCAGGCGGCGCACCCCTGTCCGGCCGCGGCGGGCGCGGTCGGTCACGCCGCGCATGGTCCGGGGCAGCACGATGTCCCCGCGGACGGCGAGCACGACGGACACTGCCGCTGCATCGGCTCATGCCACACGGCGCAGGCGGCGCGAGCCGCCGACGCCCCGACCTTCGACGTGGCGCCCGCCACGTATCAGCTCGCGCCCCAGCGTGCCGACCGCGGGCGCCTCCTGCCCGCCGGCCGCCCACTGCAGCTCCTTCCGCCGGCCACCGCCCCTCCCGTCCTGTCCTGAGCTTCAGCCACACCTGACGCAGACCGGAGTTGTGGGCGCGCACGGCGACCGCCCTTCGGTCATGGACCTCGAGGACGGGACGGACCACATGCTCCAGTTTCTCCGGCGCGCCTCACGCGCCGCGATCCGGCTGCTCGCCGTGGGCGGGCTCGTCGCGGCGCCGCTGCAGGCGCAGGCATCCGGTACCATCACCGGCGTCGTCCGCTCGGCGCTTACCGACTCCGCGCTCGGCGGCGCGCTGGTGTCGCTCGACGGCAGCGGGACCAACATCCAGACGGACGCCGAAGGCCGGTTCCGAATCGCCCAGGCCCCCAGCGGCCGGCAGCAGCTCGTCGCCAAGCACATCGGCTACGACCCGGCCCGCCTGAAGGTGAACGTCCGGGCCGGCGCGGAGACCGTGGTGGATGTTCGGCTCGAGGCGGCCGCCACCGAGCTCGCCGAGCTCACGGTCATCGGTACCCGGGAAGACCGGGACGAGCGCCGCGCCGCACTCGATCGCGTACCGGGCAGCGTCGCCCTGGTCGCGTCGCGGGAGATTCGCGCCACCCGGCAGGCCAACCTCAAGGACGCGCTCGGCTTCACGCCCGGGGTCTATATCCAGCCGCGGTTCGGAGCGGCGGAGGAGAGTCAGATCTCCATCCGCGGCTCGGGCCTGCGCAACAACTTTCACGCGCGCGGCGTAAACCTGCTGGTGAACGGAATGCCATACCGGAACGCGGACGGCTTCACCGACTTCGAGTCACTGGAGCTGCTCAACACCGAGAGCATCGAGGTCTACAAGGGCGGGAACGCGCTCCGCTACGGCGGCTCGACGCTCGGCGGCGCGATCAACCTGGAGACCCGGACCGGCTACACCGCATCGCCCATCGGCGTGACCACCGAGGGCGGGAGCTACGGGTTTCTCAAGAGCCAGCTCTCCTCGGGGGGAACCAGGGGCAGGCTCGACTGGTACGGCAGTCTTGGGCGCACCACGCTCGACGGCTACCGCGACTGGGCGCAGCAGGGGCGCACCCGGGGCAACGCGCACCTGGGCTACGTCCTCTCGTCCGCGACCGACGTCCGGGCGTTCTACTTCTTTGCCCGGGTGAGCGAGCAGCTCCCCGGCGCGCTGTCGGCCGGTGAGCTGGGCGACACACCCACCGCGGCCGATCCCGAAAACCGCGCCGGGCACTGGGGCCGGAACTACGACCTGCACCACATCGGCGTGCAGCTCCGCTCGCAGATCGGCCCCAATCAGCGGCTCGAGATCAGCCCGTACGCGCAGTTCCGCGACATCGACCACCCGATCTTCCAGGTGATCAACCAGCAGAGCCGCGACTGGGGCGCCGAGGTGAGATACGAGAGCTCGGCCCCGCTGCTGGGGCGCACCAACCGGCTCACGCTCGGCTTTCAGCCGGCCTGGCTCGACATGGACAACCGGCAGTTCGAGAACCTGGCGGGCGCTCACGGCGCGCTGCGGAAGAACCAGAACGATCAGGCGGCCGCGCTGGCACTCTACGGCGAGAACTCGCTGGCGCTGACGCCGCGCCTCACCGCCGTCCTCGGCGTGCGCTTCGACCACGCCATCCGGAAGAGCCGCGATTTCTTTCTCGCGGACGGCGACCAGACCGACCACCGCGTCTTCGATGCGCTGCTCCCGAAGGTCGGGATGCTCTACGCGCTGCCGTCGGTCGGTGGCCAGCTCTACGCCAACCTGAGCCGCTCCTTCGAGCCGCCGCTGCTGCTCGAGCTCAACAGCCTGACGGTGCCCGGGTTCATCGACCTGCGTGGCCAGGACGCCTGGCAGATGGAGCTCGGCGTGCGCGGCGCCGCTGGTGGCGTCCGGTGGGACGTCGCCGCGTATGACATCGAGCTGAACGACGAGATCCTCAACCTCAACGTGCCGCCGTTCCCCGGCGCGCCGTTCACCGTGCCCACCTACCGGAACGCGCCGCGCACCCGGCACTACGGGCTGGAGACCGGCGCGGAGGCCGACCTGCCGTTCGGGACCGCGCGGGTGGCCTACACCTTCGCGCGCTATCGGTTCGTGAGCGATCCGCTCTACGATGGCAACGAGATCCCCGGCGCGCCCCGGCACCACGTGCAGGCGCAGTTCCGCTACCAGCATCCGTCCGGCTTCGCGCTCACGCCGAGCGTCGAGTGGGTGCCGAGCGCGTACTTCGTCGACAGTGCGAACGACGCGCGCAACGACGGCTGGGCCACGCTGGGCGTCCGGGCAGAGTGGGGCTTCGACCGCCTGGGCCTCACGGCCTTCGCGGGGGGACAGAACCTGACCGACGCCCGCTACGCGGCGTCGGTGCAGGTGGACAACGCCGCCGGCCGCTCGTACGAGCCGGCGGACGGGCGCTCCTTCTATGTGGGGTTCCAATGGGCCCGCTGATGCCGCTCGTCCTTCGCCGCCCTGGCCCCCTGACGCTCGCGGCGCTTCTCGCGGCACTGACCGCCGCCGGCTGCGGGGACGAGACGCCCGTCGCGGAGCGGCTGCCCGGTCTGCCGAGCGCCGGTGGGTCGTCGTCCGCCGATCCATCGCTCGCCGCCGACCCCGCCACCGGCGAGCTGCTCCTCACCTGGCTCGGCGGCGACGGCGCGTCATGGCACCTCTACTTTTCGCGCTCGCGCGACCGGGGGGACCACTGGGGGCCGGCGGTGCGCGTCACGGCCGACACGGCCGAGGTACACCCGCATGGCGAGGCGTCGCCGCGCCTGATCGCGGGTCCGGCCGGGCGGCTCGCGGTGGTCTGGCCACGCGACGTGCCGGTGCCGACGCGCCGCTGGCCCGCAAGCGCGATCCGGGTGGCGCGCTCGCTCGACGGCGGCCGCACCTGGCTTCCGCCGGTGACGATCAACGACGACACCACCGCGGCGCCGGTCGGGCACAACTTCCAGGGTGCTGCCTGGTCGGGCGATTCGGGGCTGGTGGCCGCGTGGCTGGACGAGCGGACGTCGGCGCGACCGGTGGGGCATCACCACGATCCGTCCGCCACGGCGCACGACTCCACCACGGAAGCGGACGCGATGGTGTACCTCGCCGCCTCGCCCGATTTCGGTGCGACCTGGCGTGCCAACACGCCGGTGTGGGGCGGCGCGTGCCCGTGCTGCCGGATCGCGCTGGCGCGCGAGCGGGACGGCTCCGTCGTGGCGGCCTGGCGGCAGCACTTCCGCGGGAACGTGCGCGACGTGGTGACCGCCCCGATCGCCCCCGCGCCGGGCGAGCCCGTGCGGGTGCACGAGGACGGCTGGGTCTACCCCGGCTGTCCGCACAACGGCCCGGGCCTGAGCGTCGGGCCTGACGGCAGGCGGCACGTGGTGTGGTACACCGGGGCGGAGGGGCGCGCGGGGCTCTACTACGCCCAGGCGGGGAAGACGGGCCCGGCGGCGGCAGTCCCGCTCGTCACAGGGAGGTCACTCCCGAGCGTACATGGCGCTGTGGCGGCGCTCTCCGGCGGGGGCGCCGTGGCCGCCTACGATGCGACGAAGGGCGGCGGGCGCGCGATCGGCGTGGCCTGGCTGCCGGCCGGAGGAGACAAGCCTCGGCGAACGGCGATCCCCGGCGGCGAGGGCGGGGCGTATCCCCAGGTTGTCGCCGCCGGAGCGGACCTCGCGCTGGTGGCCTGGACGGCGGACAGCGCCGGGCGGAGCGAGGTGCGGTTGGCCCGAGTCGCGCTGCCCCGGGCCCGGCACTGACGGCTTCGCACAGGCTGCTCGACGAGCACCGATGACAGGCTGCTCGACGAGCATCTGTCATCCTGAGCGAAGCGAAGGATCTCCTGCGTCTCAAGCCTCACTCCGCGCCCTGCACCAGCACCGGCCTGGCGTGCACTGCGAAGTCCGCCGTCCCGATGCCAAGCTGTCCCCACCGGTTGCTGCCCCAGCAGTACGCCACCGCCTGCTGCGTGATGCCGCAGGTGTGAAGCGAGCCGGCGGTGAGCTGGACGAAGACGTGCCCTCCCTTGACCACCACCGGTGTCAACCGGGTTACACTCGAGCCATCGCCGAGCTGGCCGAGATCGTTCTGTCCCCAGCAGTACGACGCGCCGGTCGTCGACTCGCCGCACGCGTGGCCGCCGCCGCTCGTGACCCGCTCGAAGCTGAGGTGACCGGCGACCGCCCGGGGCGAGAAGCGTGGAAGGGTCCTGCCATCCCCGATGGCGCCCGTGCCCCAGCAGAAGGCCCGGTCACCCGGCGTGACGGCGCAGGTATTCTGGTACCCCGCGTCGATCTGGGTGAATGCGTGGCCGCCCGCCACGGCCGAAGGCGTCCAGTGGTCCTGCCGCTCCGAGCCATCGCCCAGCTGGCCCTCGTTGTCGGAACCCCAGCAGTACGCCAGAGACGTCGTGGTCACGGCGCAGGTGTGGAACGCTCCGAGGGTGATCTCCCGGAACGCGCGCCCGCCGGACACCGGCGCCGGAACCAGCCGCGCCGTCGTGGTGCCGTCGCCGACCTGGCCGTGGTCGTTGGCGCCCCAGCAGTAGGCGCGCCGCGCCGGATCGGTCAGGCCGCACGTCCAATGGGAGCCGGCCTCGACCGTGCGGAAGCGCAGCCCGCCCGACACCGGCGCGGGCGTGAAGTGGCTCTGGGTCGTTCCGTCGCCCAACGCGCCGGCCAGATTGAATCCCCAGCAGTAGACCTGAGAGTCCGTCGTCACGCCGCAACTGTGCGCCTGTCCGGCGCTCACTTGCCGGAACTCGAGATCGCCGGCCACGGGAGTGGGTGTGGCGCGATCGGTGGCGCTCCCGTCGCCCAGCTGGCCGCCGGCGTTGAGGCCCCAGCAGTACGCGCGGCCGGCGGCCGTGATGCCGCAGCTGTGACTGCCGAAGGTGCTGAGCTGGGTGAAGGCCGGGGCGGAGACAGCCGCGGCGGCGAGCGCCGGCTCGGCCGCCGGCGACAGGGGCGTGGCGCCGTCGTCCCGGCAGCCCGCGGCGAGCGCGCCGACGCCGAGCACGAGCAGCGGGGTGAGGGCCCGGCCGGGAGTGAGTGCATGCATGGTCGTCACCTTTCGAAGTCGGGAGCAGGTCCCCGGAAACGGCTGTCATGGCGCGCCGTCCGGCGCCGGTCGAAGGTGCACGGTGGGAGGGCACCGTCAAGCGGATTTCAAGTCGGCGTCACCGGCCGCGCGCGAGTTGCGCAAGCCGAGGCCCACCACTAGCTTCCCGCCCCGATGCCCTCCCGCTCCCCACTCCTCGACGAGCGCGCGCTCGGCCGCACCCTGGTGCGCATGGCCACCGAAATCGTCGAGCGGGGACGCGGCACCGACGACCTCGTGCTGGTCGGCATCCAGCGCCGGGGCGTGGAGCTGGCCGACCGGCTCAAGCGCCTCATCGACCAGGCCGAAGGCTCCAACGTCCCCACCGGCAAGCTCGACATCACCCTCTATCGCGACGACCTCCAGACCATCGGCCCGCGCCCCGTCGTAGGCGAGACCCGGCTGCCCAACCTGGATGGCCGCACGGTCGTCATCGTGGACGACGTGCTCTACACCGGCCGGACCGTTCGCGCCGCGCTCGACGAGTGCGCCGACTTCGGCCGCCCGCGCCGGATCCTCCTCTGCGTGCTCGTTGACCGGGGCGGCCGCGAGCTGCCAATCCAGGCGGACATCACCGGCCTGACGGTCGGCACCCGCCCGGGCGACCGGGTGGACGTCTTCGTCTCCGAGCTCGACGGCCGCGACGCGGTCGAGCTGGCCCGGACCTGACGTGGCCGCCCCGGCGCTCGGCAAGGATCTGGTCGGCCTCGAGCCGCTGAGCGCGGAGCAGATCCGTCTCATCCTGGACACCGCGGAGCCGTTCAAGGAAGTGAGCGAGCGGCCGATCAAGAAGGTGCCGGCGCTCCGCGGGAAGACGATCGTCAACCTCTTCTTCGAGGCGTCCACCCGGACGCGGATCTCGTTCGAGTTCGCCGAGAAGCGGCTGAGCGCGGACACCGTCAACGTCGCGAGCACCGGCTCCTCGGTCTCCAAGGGCGAGACCCTGGTCGACACGGCGCGAAACCTCGAGGCCATGCGGATCGACATGGTCGTCATCCGCCACGGGTCGTCCGGCGCCGCGCAGTTCCTCGGCCACCGCATCCGCTCCAACGTCATCAACGCGGGCGACGGCAAGCACGAGCACCCCACCCAGGGTCTGCTCGACATCCTGACGCTGCGCGACCGCTTCGGGAAGATCGAGGGGCTCAGGGTCGCCATCTGCGGCGACATCCTCCACAGCCGGGTGGCCCGAAGCAACATCTGGGGGCTGACCAAGCTGGGCGCCGAGGTGGCGGTCTGCGGACCGGCGACACTGCTGCCGAGGAACGTGCACGAGCTTGGCGTCACCGTCCTCCCGAGGATCGAGGACGCCATCCAGTGGGCCGACGCCCTCAACGTCCTCAGGCTCCAGCTCGAGCGCATGCACGCGGGCTTCCTTCCCTCGCTCCGGGAGTACAACCGCGTGTTCGGCGTCACCACCGAGCGTCTGGCGAAGGCGCCCAAAGACCTGCTCATCCTGCACCCGGGCCCGATGAACCGCGGCGTCGAGATCGACAGTGACGTGGCCGACGGACCCCACAGCGTGATCCTGCCGCAGGTGACGAACGGCGTCGCCGTCCGCATGGCGGTGCTCTACCTGCTGGCCGGCGGGTCACCGGACTGGACGCAGCAGACCGGCGGGGTGGACTGACCATGCGGCCGATCCTGATCCGCGGCGGCCGGGTGATTGACCCGTCGCGCAAGACCGACGAGGTGTCGGACCTGCTGCTTCAGGACGGGAAGGTGGAGGCCGTGGGCCGGGATCTCGGCACGCCGGACGAGGCGGAGCTGGTGGATGCGGCCGGCAAGGTGGTGGCGCCCGGCCTGATCGATCTCCACGTGCACCTGCGCGAGCCTGGCCAGGAGGACCTGGAGACGGTGGCCAGCGGCGCCATGGCCGCCGCCTCGGGCGGGTTCTCCGCCGTGTGCGCGATGCCGAACACCGACCCCGTCACCGACAACCAGGCGGCCGTGGGCTTCATCGTGAGCCAGGCGCAGCGCGCGGGGGCGGCGCGGGTCTATCCCATCGGCGCCATCTCGCTTGGCCAGAAGGGGCAGCAGCTCGCCGAGTTCGGCGAGCTGGTGGGCGCGGGCGCGGTGGCGGTGAGCGACGACGGCAAGCCGGTGGTCTCGAGCCACCTCATGCGGACCGCGCTCGAGTATGCCCGCACGTTCGGCATCCCCGTGGCCGACCACTGCGAGGACCCGACGCTCGCCGCCGGCGGCGCGATGCACGAGGGGCTGGTCTCCACCCGGCTCGGCCTCAAGGGGGTGCCCGCGGCCGCGGAGGAGATCATGGTCGCCCGGGACATCCTGCTGGCCGAGCTCACCGGCGGCCATGTCCACCTGTGCCACATGTCCACCCGGGGCTCGGTGGAGCTGATCCGGCAGGCGAAGGCGAAAGGCCTCCGGGTGACGTCGGAGGCGTGCCCGCACCATTTCACCCTCACCCACGAGGCGTGCGAGGGCTACAACACCAACGCCAAGATGAACCCGCCGCTTCGCGAGCCCGAGGACCGGGAGGTCATCCGCCAGGCACTGCGCGACGGGACGATCGACGTCATCTGCACCGACCACGCGCCCCACCATTACGATGCCAAGGAGCGCGAGTTCGACGACGCGCCCAACGGGATCATCGGGCTCGAGACGGCGCTGGGCCTGGCGCTCACCGAGCTGGTCGAGAGCGGGCTGATGGACTTGCCAACCCTGATCACCCGCATGAGCACCATGCCCGCCCGGGTGTTCAACCTGCCGGGCGGCACCCTGGCGCCTGGCTCGGCGGCGGACGTCGTGGTGATCGATCCCGTCGCCCGCTGGGTCGTGGACCCCGGCGCCTTCTACTCGAAGAGCCGCAACACGCCGTTTGCCGGCCGGGAACTCCGCGGCCGCGCGGACCTGACGGTCGTGCGGGGGCAGGTGGTGTTCCGGCGCGGCGCCGACCGGGCATCGCGGACTCCCGCCGGGGCGGCAGCGAATTAGATTTGCACGGTCCGGACACCCCTGACCTTCCCAGATGAACGACCTCGAGCCGTCGAGAGGACCACCTCGTCATGGCCAAACCGACGCCGGATACCGACACGACGATCGAAGCCCTCCTCCAGCAGCGGGCACAATACGAGCAGTGGCTCGCCCGCCTCGATTCCGCGGGCGACAAGGCGCCGCCGGCCGTCCGTGCCCGCGTCCGCGGCGACTACGAGTCGCGGCTTCGTGGCGTCATCGACGAGTTGCGCGGGCATGCGGCCACGATCAGCGAGGAACTCGAGCGCCACAAGCGGACGCAGAGCGGACTCGATCAGGATCGGCGGCAGGCGGAGGAAGCGCTGGCCGAGGCCGAGGTCCGTCATGCCGTGGGCGAATACTCCGAGGACGAGTGGCGTCGGATCAGCGAGCAGAGCAACGATCGGCTGAGCGGGCTGCGGGTCGAGCTGCGTGGGGTGGGCGAGGAGATCGCCCGGCTGGCCGAAGTGCAGGGGCTGATCGGCGGTGCCCCGAGGCGGCCCGAGCCGGCCCCCGCCCCGGCGCCCCCGCCTCCGCCGCCGGTGGCCGCCGCACCTGAGCCCGAACCCGAGGAGGAGCCCGAACCCGAGCCGGCGCCGCCGCCGCGCCCCGCGCCGGCGCCGGCCGCGGCGGCCCCCGCAGCAGCGCCGGTGGCGCGGCCGGCTCCCAGGCACGCGCCCGCGCGGGAGCCCGAGGTGTCGCACGCGGCGCCGCCCGGCGACGAGCTCGCGTTCCTCAAGTCCGTGGCGGAAGAGGAGCGGAAGCCTGCGCCCGCCGCGGCGCGGCGTGGCAGCAATCCCGGAAGCTCCGGTGCGGGCCGGGCCGCCGAGGCTCCGGCGGCGGCCAAGCCTGGCGCGCCCGGTGTAGCCAAGACGCTCAAGTGCGGCGAGTGCGGCACGCTCAACCGGCCGACGGAGTGGTACTGCGAGCGCTGCGGCGCCGAGTTGGCGGGGATCTGAGGCGAAGCGGCTGGACGGAAGCTGCCGGATGCAAAAGGGCCCCGCGTGGTGCGGGGCCCTAAGCGCGTACGCGTTGTCGCGTGCCGGCGCGGTGCCTATTTGGAGGCGACGGAGTTGACCAGCTTGGCGAGCCGGCTCTTCTGTCGCGCGGCGGCGTTCGGGTGGATCAGGCGCTTCCGGCCGGATCGGTCGATGAGCTGCACGGCTTCGGCGTATGCCGCCTGAGCGTCGGGCCCCGAGGCGGTGCGCACCTTCTTGATGGCCGTGCGCAGCTCGCTTCGCTGGGTGCGATTGAGCGTCGCATGGGTCTTGGCCTGGCGCATACGCTTCTTGGCGGACTTGATTCGCGGCACGACGACCTCGATGATGAGCGGCAGAGACTTCCGCGCCGGACCACTGTCCGGCGGATGAGCCGCGAAACATACGGCGCCGTCGCCGCAAGGTCAAGCGGCGCGCCGCTTTGACTTGACTCCGGTGGGTGCTTAACCTTCCGCCTTCCCGACCGACAGGACGTATCTCTGGAAGCCCAGCTCAGCGACTTCATCCTCGCGCTCCCGATGTTGGTCTTCGCGATGGTGGCGCACGAGTACGCCCACGCCGTCGTCGCGCTCCAGCAGGGCGACGACACCGCCTACGCGCTCGGGCGCGTGACGCTGAATCCGCTGCCGCACATCGATCCGTTCATGAGCCTGCTCCTGCCGGCGCTGCTCTGGTTCGCGTCCAGCGGCCAGTTCACCTTCGGCGGCGCCAAGCCGGTGCCGGTCAACTCGCGGAAGTTCCGGCACTACACGCGCGGGGACATTCTCGTCTCCGCGGCGGGGGTCACGACCAACTTCCTGCTGGCGCTGGTGTGGGCGTTCGTGTTCATCCTGCTGGGTCTGCTCGCGCGCTCGCTGCCCGATATGGGCCCGATGCTCGCCACGGCCCAACGCATGATGGTGCACGGCATCTGGCTCAACCTGCTGCTGTGCTTCTTCAACCTGATCCCGATCCCGCCGCTGGACGGCTCGCATCTGCTGTATCACGCGTTGCCCGCGAGGGCCGGAAGCTGGTATCGCGGGCTGCAGCGCTTCGGGTACCTCCCGCTCTTCCTGCTGCTCTTCGTCTTCCGCGGCACCATGGCGATGCTGCTCACCCCGGTCATCGTGATGATGCGGCTGCTGGGCGGGTGGATCGCCCCGTACCAGATCGGCTCGCTGCTCGCGGGGCTGCCGCCTGGATGACCGCGCCCGAGGCCCCCACCACCGCGCTCGGCGCCGGCCCGGGCTTCGTCGTCCAGCTCGATGCGTTTTCCGGCCCGCTCGACCTGCTGCTCCACCTCCTCCGCGAGGAGCAGCTCGAGATCGCGGACATCCCGATCGCCCGGATCGCCGACCAGTTCCTCCAGGCCATCCACGAGCTCGGCCTCAACCAGGCGGCCGACTACCTCGACATGGCCAGCCGGCTCGTGCGCCTCAAGGCGCAGATGCTGCTGCCCCGCGGCACGGAGGAGGACGGCTGGGAGGACCCCCGCGCCGAGCTGGTGCGGCGGCTGCTCGAGTACCAGCAGATCCGGGAGATCGCCGTCTGGATGGGCCGGGCGGCGGAGCGGCGGGCCGAGCGGTTCGCGCGCGGCTATCTGCCGCCGCCGCCCGCGCTGCCGCCGCCGCCGCTCACGCTCGACCTGCTGGAGATGCTGCAGGCGGTCGAGCGGGTGATCGCCGGGATCCCCTCGCCGGTATTGCACCGCGTGGTAGCGCGCCCGCTCGACGTCGAAACCGCCACCCGGCGCATCGAGGGCCTGCTCGAGGAGCGGGAGCAGATCGGCTGGCTGGACGCGCTCGGACCCCGGCCGACGATCGTGGACGTCCTCTCGACCCTGCTGGCGCTGCTCGAGCTGGCCAAGCGGGGCATCCTTCGACTCGTGCAACCGGCGGCCTTCCAGCCGATGGTGATCGCCCGTGACCCCGCTCGCCCAACTGCTTGAGGCGGCGCTCTTCAGCGCCGCGCGTCCGCTCACCGTCGAAGAGCTGTCCACCCTGGACCAGGATGCGACGCTCGCCGATGTGCGGGTGGCCCTGGAGCAGGTCCGCGAGCACTACGACTTCGAGCAGCACGGCGTCGAGCTGCTCGAGCTGGCGGGCGGCTACCAGATCCTCAGCCGGGCGGTGCACGCCGCCGCGATCGAGCGCGCGCACTTTTCGGTGCGGACGCCCAAGCTCACGGCCGCGGCGCTCGAGACGCTGGCCGTGATCGCTTACCGCCAGCCGGTGGGCCGCGCCGAGATCGAGGAGATCCGCGGCGTCTCCGCCGGCGGCGTGCTGCGATCGCTGCAGGAGCGCGGGCTGATCGAGGTGGTGGGCCGGAGCGAGGCGCTCGGCCGCCCGCTGCTCTACGGCACGGCGGCGATGTTCCTCGAGCTTCTCGGGCTCCGCGACCTGGCCGACCTCCCGCGCGCCGAGGAGCTCACCATCGCGCTGCAGCCCCACCGGCCCGACGCCGGGGGTGAGGACGACGCCGCGGCGTACGTCGAGGCCGAGTCGTGAGCGAGATGCGGCTGCAGCGCGCGCTGGCGCGCGCGGGGGTCGCCTCGCGCCGGGCGGCGGAAACGCTGATTACGGAGGGCAAGGTACGGGTGGACGGCAAACCCGCGACGCTCGGCATGAAGGTGGACCCCGCCACCCAGAAGATCACCGTACGCGGCCGGCCGGTGCGGCTGCAGGAGCGGCGCTGGCTCGCGTTCCACAAGCCGCTCGGCGTCGTCACCACGGCGAGTGACGAGCAGGGCCGGCGCACCGTGCTCGACTTCATCCCCAACCACGCGGGGCTCACCTACGTGGGCCGGCTCGACGTCATGACCACCGGGCTCCTGCTGCTCACGACGGATGGGGAGGCGGTCCACCGGCTCACCCACCCACGCTACCGGGTCCCGCGCCGCTACACGGCGCTGGTGCACGGGCGGCCGACGGCGGAGATCGCGCAGGCGGCCGCCGGGCCGCTGGTGGTGGACGGCCGGCCGGTGGCGCCGTCCGAAGTCCGGGTGCGCCCGGGCACGCAGGGGCGAAGCATCGTGGACGTCACGCTCACGGAGGGGCGGAACCGCATCGTCCGCAAGTGGGCGGAGGCGATGGGGCTCAAGGTGGACCGGCTGGCGCGGCTGGCGTACGGCCCCGTCCGTCTGGGCGATCTCCCACCCGGCCGCTACCGGCCGCTCACGCCCAGGGAAGAGGCGCACCTGTACAAGGCCATCCGGATGGAGGTGGAGGAGGGGTGAGGGAGGCGGCCGGGGAGCGGGAGGGCGGGGAGCGTGGGGCCGGGGAAGGCGCGGCCGGGGAGCGGGAAGGCGGAGACCCGGCCGAGACCGGCACTGTCATCCCAAGCGCAGCGAGGGATCTGGCCCGCCGTTCCGGAACCGCGCAGAGTAGATCCCTCGCTGCGCTCGGGATGACAGTGCCGGTCGGGATGACAGTGCCGGTCGGGATGACAGTGCCGCCCGGGATGACAGCCCCGCCCGGGATGACAGCCCCGCTCAGGATGACACTGGCGCCCGGCCGGCACGACAGCCGCACCCGGGGTTCCGACCCGTCCGGCTCCGCAGCCCTCGGCTATCTTTCGTCCAATCACCCAAGGAGCCGACCAGCGTGAGTGCCCCGAAGCTCGCCCAGACGCCGGCGGAGTCGCTGCCGGTCGAGCGCATCCTCCAGGAAGTGTCGCGTCGAATCGTGGGTCAGGACGCCATGATCGAGCGCCTGCTGGTGGGGATGCTCACCGGCGGCCACATCCTGCTCGAGGGCGTGCCGGGGCTCGCCAAGACCCTCGCGGTCCGCACCCTCGCCGAGATCATCGACGCCTCGTTCTCCCGCATCCAGTTCACCCCCGACCTGCTGCCCGCCGACGTGACGGGCACCATGATCTTCGACCAGAAGACCCAGGAGTTCCACGTCAAGCGGGGGCCGCTCTTCGCCCAGATCATCCTGGCCGACGAGATCAACCGCGCGCCCGCCAAGGTGCAGGCCGCCCTGCTCGAGGCGATGCAGGAGCACCAGGTGACGATCGGCGGGAACACCTACGTGCTCGAGGAGCCGTTCTTGGTGCTCGCCACCCAGAACCCGATCGAGAACGAAGGCACCTACCCACTGCCCGAGGCGCAGCTCGACCGGTTCATGCTGAAGGTGCGGGTGGGCTACCCCAGCCGGGACGAGGAGAAGGAAGTGCTGCTCCGGATGAGCGGCGGGCGGGAGATCGCGGTCGAGCGGCTGCTCGAGCCGGCGGCGATCCTGGCCGCGCGCGCCGCCATCGCCGAGCTGTACATGGATCAGAAGGTGGTGGATTACATCGTGGACCTGGTGCGCGCCACCCGCGATCCCGGCGGCGTGGGTCTCGCCGAGCTCAAGCCGCTCATCGCTTTCGGCGGGTCGCCCCGGGCCTCGATCGCCCTGGCGCAGGCCGCGCGCGCCCACGCCTTTCTCCGCGGCCGCGCCTACGTGGTGCCCGAGGACGTGCGCGCCCTGGCCCCCGACGTACTCCGCCATCGCATCGTGCTCACCTTCGAGGCGGAGGCGGAGGACGTGACGAGCGATGACGTGGTGAGCAAGGTGCTGGGAGCGTTGAGGGTGCCGTGAGGAGAGTCGCGGGTCGCGAGTCGCGGGTCGCGAGCGCCTGTGACGGAACGGAACCGATTTCTCATGCTGGCCCCCGCGACTCGCGACCCGCGACTCGCGACTGATCGTATGCTCTCCCCCGAAATCCTGAAACAGGTCAAGGCCATCGAGCTCCGCACGCGGGGGCTCGTGGGCTCGCTCTTCGCCGGCGAGTACCGGTCGGTGTTCCGGGGGCAGGGCATGGAGTTCGCCGAGGTGCGGGCGTACGAGCCGGGCGATGACTTCCGCACCATCGACTGGAACGTCTCGGCCCGTCTGGCGAGCCCCTACGTCAAGACCTTTACCGAGGAGCGCGAGCTCACCCTGATGCTGCTGGTGGACCAGTCGGGCTCGACCCGTTTCGGCGAGCCGCTCACCAAGGCGGCGCTCGCGGTGGAGGTGGCGGCGGTGCTGGCGCTCGCCGCGGCGCATCAGAACGACCGGGTGGGCGCGCTGCTCTTCGCCGATGAGATCGAGCGGGTCATTCCGCCCCGGAAAGGCCGCCGGCACGCGCTCCGTGTCATCCGCGATCTCGTCGCCTTCGAGCCCGCGGGCCGCCGCACCAATCTCGCCGCCAGCCTCTCCTACGCGAGCCGCCTGCTCCGGCACCGGAGCATCGTCGTGGTCCTCTCGGATTTCATCGCCGACGGATGGGAGCGGCCGCTCCGGCGGCTCGCGGCCCGTCACGAAGTCGTGGCCATCACGGTGGACGATCCGCGCGAGCACGAGCTGCCCGAGTCGGGGTGGATCGAGCTGCTCGACGCCGAATCCGGCCGCCGCGCGCTGGTGGACACCGGGAGCCGGGAAGTCCGCACCCGGGTGAGCGAGCTCACTCGCCGCCGCCGGGAGGAGCGCGGCCGCGCCCTTGCCGCGGCCGGCGCCGACCAGGTCCATCTCGAGACCGGCACTCCCTACGCCCTCCCGCTCCGGCGCGCCTTTCTCCTGCGGGCGCGCCGCCTGCATCGCGGATGACGCCGTCGTTCGTGCTGCAGGCTTCACAGGGGAGCCCCACCGTCGGCGACACGATCTGGGTCGCGCGCACCGTCGCGGTCCCCGCCGGTGCCACGCTCCGGCCGGCCGACTGGGATGCGCCCGACCCGGTCGAGCGCCTGGGCGCGCCACGCCTCTCGCCGCGTGGAGATTCCACCGAGATCGCCTATCCCGTCGTCGTTTGGCGGCCCGGCACGCTGACGGTCGAGCTCCCGGGGCCGCTCCTGCTGCACCCCGACGGCCGGGTCGATTCGCTTCCCGCCACTCCGGTGGAGCTCCGCATCGCGAGCGTGCTCCCGGCGGTGCCGGCCGACTCGACGCTCGCGCCCCAGCCGCGCGCGGAGTTCGTGCCGCGCGCCACGGTGAGTCCGGTGCCGCTCCTCATCCTCCTCGCCGCGGCGGCGCTGCTGCTGGCGCCGCTCCACTGGTGGTGGCGCCGCCGCGGCCACCCGCGCCCGCGCCCGGTGCTGCCCACCGCCCGCGCGGAGCCGCCGCTCGAGCGCTGGGCCGACGCCGGCGAGTCCCGCGCGGTGGCGTCCGTAGCGGCCGCCCGGCTGCGCGCCGGGATCGCTGCCCGGATGCCATCGGCGCATCCGGGACTCGACACCGAGGACCTGCTCCGCGCCCTGGCCAAGCGAGCCGATTGGCCGCTCACCGAACTCGGTGACCTGCTCCGCGCGCTGGACGAAGCCCGCTTCGGCCACACCGCGTTCCCCGACGCGCTCGGCCTCGCGCGCTGGGCGGACGAGCTGGCGCCGCGGCTCGTGCCGGAGGCCGCGTGAGCTTTGCCCGGCCCTGGCTCCTGCTCCTGCTGCTGGGGCTGCTCGCCTGGTGGTGGCGCCGCCGCCGGAGCCAGGTGCCCGCGGCGCGGTACAGCGACGTCACCATTCCGGCCGCGGTGAGCGCCCGGCGCTGGTGGGTGGCGTTGCCGCCGATTCTCCGGGCGGTGAGCCTCGCCGCGCTGGTCCTCGCCGCCGCGGGCCCGCGCGTCGGCGGGGACACGGTCGAGCTCAAGCAGGAGGGCATCGCGATCGTGATCACGATCGACATCTCCAGCAGCATGCTCGCGGAGGACTTCGCCCCCTCGAACCGGCTGGCGGTGGCGCAGCAGCAGGCGGTGGCATTCATCCGCGGGCGGACGGCGGACCGGATCGGCCTGGTCGCCTTCGCCGGCGAAGCGCTTACCCAGGTGCCCGTCACACTCGACTACCCCGTCATCGAGCAGGCGGTGATGGACCTCAAGATCGGAAGCCTCGAGGACGGCACGGCGATCGGCAGCGGGCTCGCGACCGCCGTCAACCGGCTCCGCCGCGCGCCCGACAAATCCAAGGTGGTCCTGCTCCTGACCGACGGCGAGAACAACAAGGGGCTCATCGATCCGCGCACCGCGGCGGCCACCGCGGCGGCGTACGGCATTCGGGTCTACACCATCGGCGTCGGCACCATCGGCGAGGCGCCGATCCCGACCGGGCGGGGCCTTGGCGGGTTCCGCTACGAGCTGCTCCCGGTCCGGATCGACGAGCCGCTGCTGCGCGAGATCGCGGCCAAGACCGGCGGCCGCTACTTCCGCGCGAAGGACAGCGAGGCGCTGAGCCGGATCTTCCGCCAGATCGACCAGCTCGAGAAGACGCCCATCCAGGTGACCCGCTACACGCGGTACGACGAGGCCACGCGGCCGCTCATCCTGCTCGGGCTGGGCGCGCTCGCCCTCGAGCTCCTCCTCGGCAGCACGCTGGTGGTCCGCGTCCCATGATGTTCGACACGCCGCTCCTGCTGCTGCTCGCGCCGGTGCTCGGCCTCGCCCTGGGCTTCGCGGCGTGGCTCGGGCGCCGTCGGCGGATTCGGCTCGCTCGGCGCTGGTCGCCGGCCCTGGGCCGGCTGGCCCGCTCGCGCGGCATGTGGGCGCCGCTCGTGCTGGGACTGGTGGGGCTCGCCTCGGTGGTGGCGCTCGCCGGCCCGCGCTGGGGCCGGACGCAGATCCGGACCGAGTCGCGCGCCCTGAGCCTGGTGTTCGCCGTGGACATCAGCCGATCCATGCTGGCCGAGGACGCCGCGCCCAACCGCCTCCAGCGCGCCGTGCGCGAGGCACGCCGCCTGATTCAGGACCTCGAGGGCGACCGGCTCGGGCTCATCGCCTTTGCCGGGCGGAGCTACATCCTGTCGCCGCTCACCGTGGACGGCGGCGCCATCCGGATGTACCTCGATGCGCTGGACCCCGATCTGGCGAGCGAAGGCGGCACCAACCTCTCGAGCGTCCTCGCGCAGGGCACCCAGCTCCTCGGCGCCACCACCGACGCGGCCGACCGGGTCCTGGTGCTCTTCACCGACGGCGAAGCGCACGACACGCTGACCGACGTCGTGCGCCAGGCCGAGGCGCTGAAGGAGGCCGGCGTGCACCTGATCGTGGTCGCGGAAGGCGGCGCCTCGCCGGCCCGGATCCCGGTCCGGGACTCGGCCGGAGCGCTGGTCGAGTACAAGCGCGACGACGAGGGCACCGTCATCCAGACCCAGCGGCGCGACGACGTGCTGCACGCCGTCGTGGAAGCCGCCGAGGGCACCCTCGTTCCGGCCGAGACGGCCGACCAGGGCGGGGCGGTGCGGGACCTCGTGGCCGCGATGAAGCGGAGCCCGACCTCCGCCACCCGCACCGCGGACCTGGTGCCGCGCGCGTGGATCCCGGCGCTCGCGGCCGCGCTTCTCCTCCTCGGCTACACGCTGGCGCGGCCCGGCCCGGCGCTCATCGGGCTCGCCGGCGTGCTCTTGCTGGCGCGGCCGGCGGAGGCCCAGCGCCCGAGCGCCGGCGGCCGCGCGCTCGCCGCGGGCGACCCCGCCCGCGCCGCGGCCGAGTTCCTCAAGGAAGCCAGCGCCGGACGCGCGCGCGACACCGCGTTCTACAACGCCGGCACCGCGGCGCTCGAGGCCGGACGACTCGACGTCGCGCGCGGCGCCCTGGCGCAGGCCACCAAGTCGCTCGACCCCGCGCTCCGCTATCGTGCCCTCTACAATCTGGGCCTGGCCGGGCTGCTGGCCGCGCGAGCCGACACGTCGCGGCAGGAAGAGATGCTGGAAGACGCGATCGACCGCCTGCGGCAGGCGCTCCTGCTCCAGCCCGCCTCCGCCCGCGCCAAATGGAATCTCGAGCTGGCCGAGCGGCGCCGGCCGCCGCCGCCGCCGAGTGGAGGAGGTGGCGGAGCTCCCCCGCCGCCCAGCGGTGGCGCCCAGTCACCCGAGCAGCGGCCCGAACAGCCCGGGCAGAAGGCGCTGAGTCAGAGCCAGGCCGAGCAGATCCTCAACTCGATGGAGCGGCGCGAGCGGATGACCCGGGAGGAGCAGCAGCGCCGGATGGAGAGCTCGTCGGGCGGAGTGAAGGACTGGTGAGCGCGCCGCTGCCGCTCCTGCTGGCGTTCGCCGTGGCGCTGGGGCAGGGTGACCGCCCGCAACTCGACGCGTCGGTGGATGAGACCCGGGTCGCGGTCGGGGAGGAGCTGACCTATACCCTGCGTGCCGTCAGCCGCTCGCCCGCGCCCATGCAGGTGACGCTCGCGCCGTTCAACGGCCTCGAGATCGTGGCCCGGAGCGAGCGTACCGAGGTGGGGCTCGGCGGCGACGCCACCCGGACGACTCTGGTCGAGATCCGGCTCCGCGCGGTGCGGCCCGGACGCTGGGAGCTTGGCCCCGCCCGCGCGGTGCAGGGCCGGGACACTGTCGAGGCCGAGCCGATCGTGGTGGATGTCGCCGCCACCCGGGCTGCCACCGCGTCCGCGCTGAACCCGCGGCTCCGCGGGCTGATCGACCGGGCTACGCCCCCGCCGTCCGGCGACCCCGCAGTGGACCTGCTCGTCTCGACCGACACCGCGCACGTGGGCGAGCAGGTGGACGTTGTCACCGCGGCCTGGTTTCCCCGGGACCTCCGGATGCAGCTCCGCCGCCCGCCGACGCTGCAGCCACCGGTCATCGACGGCGTCTGGAGCTTCCCGCAGACCACCCCAACCGGCATCGCGGCCACCCGGAACATCCGCGGACGCTGGTACGACCTGTTCGTCTCCCACCAGGTGGTCTTCCCGCTGGTGCCGGGCACCGTAGGCATCCCGCGCGCCACGCTCAAGTACAGCACGCCCGTGGCGCTGCAGTTCTTCAGTCAGGAAGACCGCTTCGCGCTCTCCAGCCGTGCCGACACGCTCGTGGTGCTGCCGCTCCCGGCGTCCGGCCGGCCCGCCGACTTCGCCGGCGCGATCGGCTCCGGTCTGGCGCTGGAGCGGCGCATCGATCCACCGGCCGCGAGCGTCGGCGAGGGCGTGGCGGTCGAGCTCCGGCTGAGCGGCGAGGGCAACACGGCGCTCTGGCCGAATCCCGACGTCCGCTGGCCGGCCGACGTCCGCGCCTATCTGGAGCGCACCGACGAGCAGGTCACTACGACCGACGGCCGGGTGGGGGGCACCAAGACGTTTCGCTACCTCGTCGTTCCCGACTCGGCCGGCGCGCTCCCGCTGCCCGCGGTGCCCTACGCGTATTTCGACCTCGCGTCCGGCCGCTACCGCGAGATCGGCGTCGGGCCCGCGGCCGTGCCCGTCTCGCCGCGGGGCGAATCGGCGGCGGCGGCGGCACTCCCGCCGGCGCTCATGCACGCGGACCGCCCGGCGCTCGCGTGGTCGCTGGCGCACGGCGTTCCCGATTGGATGTGGGTGGCGCTGCTTGCGCTGCCGCCGCTGCTGCTCGCCTTTCGTGGCCGTCAGCTCCGCGTGCCGCGGCGGCGGCCGCCCGTGGAGTCGGGCACTGGCCTCCGGAGTGCGGAAGCGGAGCTCGACGAGATGGTGCGGGCTCTCGCGCCCGATCCGGACCGCCGGTTCGGGCCGGCCCTGGCCGCGGCGATCCGCGCGGCCGGCGCCGATGCGGAGCTGGCCGGGCGGGTGGCCGCGGTGCGCGAGCGGCTGCTGTCGCGCCGGTACGGCCCGGAGGAAACGGCGGGCGAGGACGCGGCGCTCGCGGCGGAGGCGCACGAGGTCGTACGCCGGCTGGGGGGCTCGCTCCGCGGGTGGCGCGGCCGCGTGGCCGGTCTGGTGGTCCTGCTGAGCGCCGCGGCGGTCGGCCGGCTCTTCCCGCAGAGCCCCGCGCCCGAGCAGCTCTATGAAAGCGGAGCGCTCCACGCCGCCGCCGACGGGTTCTCGCGCCGCGCGGGTGCGGCCCCGGCAGTTGGGGCCAACTGGTACAACCTGGGTGCCGCATACTATCGGCTCGGCGCCCCCGGCCGGGCGGAGGCGGCGTGGCTTCGCGCACGCCGGCTCGCGCCGCGGAACGAATCCGTACGCCGCGCGCTGGCGCTCACACCGCCGCCGGACGCCACCTCGGAACGCTGGACGTGGTCGCCGCCGCTGACGCCCGAGGAGCTGCTGCTCCTCGGCGGCCTCGGCTGGATCGTCGGCTGGATCGGCTGGGTGGCGCGCCCGAGGGTGCGCGACCGCTGGCTCGTGCTGCTGGTCTTTGCCGGCGCGGCGGTGCTCGGCGGACTCGCGCTGAGATCCTGGTATGGCCGCCCACTGGCCATCGTGCTCGACGCGTCGACGCTCCGGCTCTCACCCCACGGTCGCGCGCCGGCCGTGGCGCCGCTCGAGCCCGGGAGCGCGGTGCGCGTGCTCGAGGGCAGCGCCGGCTGGGTGCTGGTGCGCGCCGGCGGGGGACGGGAGGGCTGGGTGCCGGACGCGGCGGTCGCGGCGGTCGGCGGATAGAATTCGGCCATGCCGCGCCTCATCGCCATCCTCCCTGATGCCGTCGCCGATCAGATCGCCGCGGGCGAGGTCGTCGAGCGGCCGGCCTCGGTCGTGAAGGAGCTGGTGGAGAATGCGCTCGACGCGGGCGCCACCCGGGTGCGCGTCGCGCTCGAGAACGGCGGCAAGACGCTCATCGAGGTGAGCGACGACGGCGGCGGGATGGGCCGCGAGGACGCGGTGCTGGCGCTCGACCGGCACGCCACGAGCAAGGTTCGGAGCGCCGCCGACCTCGTGGGCGTCGCGACGTTCGGCTTCCGCGGCGAGGCGCTGCCGGCGATCGCCTCGGTCTCGCGCTTCGCGCTGACCAGCAGCGACGGCGAGACCGGCACCGCGCTCGCCGTGGCCGGCGGCCGGCTCGACCGGGTCGCCGACGCGGTGCGCCAGCGCGGCACCACCATCACCGTGCGCGCGCTCTTCTTCAACACGCCCGCCCGCCGGAAATTCCTCCGCTCGGCCGCCAGCGAGACCCGCGCCGCCCAGGAGGTCGTCTCCACGCTGGCGCTGGCGCACCCCGGCGTGGGCTTCGAGCTCGAGGTGGACGCGACCACACGCCTCGCGGTGCCGCCCGGGCAGACGCCCGAGGAGCGGCTCGCCGCCGTCTGGGGGCGGGCGCTCGCGGGTACGCTGGTCCCGGTGCGCTATGCGGCCGGCGCGTTCCGGGTCGAGGGCTTCGTCCAGCGGCCCGGTGACGCCCAGCCCACCGGACGCCGCACGCAGCTCTTCGTGAACGGCCGCCCGTTCAAGGATTCCTTCCTGTTGCGCGCCGCGGAAGCCGGTTACCGCTCCGCCATCCACCCCGGCGACCGGCCCTCGCTCTACCTCAAGCTCGAGGTCGCCCCGGCCGACGTGGACGTCAACGTGCATCCCGCCAAGCTGGAGGTCCGCTTTCGCGACCGGATCGGGGTTGAGCGCGTGGTCGAGGAGGCGGTGCGTCACGCCCTCGGCGCGCTCATCGCCGCCGCCCCCGTGGGGGACTGGCGGCCGCTTCCGGCGGCCGCCACCGCCGGCTCGGCCGGGGGAGCGGCGTCCGAGCTGGTGGACGAGCTCTTCACCGCCGCCGACGCCGGGCCCCTGGCCGGCACGCCGAGCGAGGAGCCGGCCGGCTTCGACGCGCCGCTGATGCAAATGTTCGCCACGTACATCGTGTACGAGTCAGCCGACGGCATCGTGATCGTGGATCAACATTCCGCGCACGAGCGAGTGCTCTACGAAGCGGTGCTCGCGCAGCTCACCGGCGCGGACGCGCCGGCGCAGCGGCTGCTTCTGCCGCTCACGCTCGAGCTCACCGACGAGGAGCTCGATGCCGTCGAACGCCATGACGAGCAGCTCCGCCGAGTGGGGTTCGAGGCGGAGACGTTCGGCGGCCGTGCGGTGGTGCTGCACGCCGTGCCGTCGCCGCATCCGCGGTTCGACGCGGGCGCGTGCTTCCGCGAGCTGATCGCCGACCTGGCCCGCGGGCGGTTCGGCGGCTGGGCCAACCGGCTGGAGCGGTTCGCGGCCACGTACGCCTGCCGGGCCGCGGTCAAGGCCGGCGAGCCGCTCGACCAGCGCGAGATGCGGGCGCTGCTTCTCCGGCTCTTCGCCACCGACCTGCCGCCGCACGACGTGCACGGGCGCTCGACGATCGTACAGTTGCCCCGCGAGGAGCTGGAGCGCCGGTTTGGCCGGCGGTAGAGTGCCGGTGGTGGTGGGCCCCACAGCCGTCGGCAAGACCGCGGTGGGGCTCGCGCTCGCCGCGCACTGGCCCCTGGAGATCGTGTCGGCCGATTCGCGACAGATCTACCGGCGGCTCGACGTGGGCACGGCCAAGCCCACCCGGAAGGAGCGGGCGCGCGTGCCGCACCACGGACTCGACCTGATCGAGCCGGGCGCGCGCTACAGCGCCGGTCACTTCGCCCGGGACGCGGAGCAGTGGATCGCCGACATCCGCGCGCGGAACCGGCTGCCCGTCGTCGTGGGCGGGACGGGACTCTACGTCCGCGCGCTCGCCGAGGGGCTCTTCCGGGAGCCCGCGCTCGATCCCGCGCGGCGGCGCACGCTCGACGCCTGGACGGCGCGCCTCGAGCCGCTCGAGCTCCTCCGGTGGGCGGGCCGGCTCGATCCGGGGTTTCGCGGCGGCGGCCGGCAGCGGGCGGCGCGCGCGATCGAGGTCGCCCTCCTCAGCGGGCATCCGCTCTCGTATTGGCAGCAGGCCGCGCGCGCGCGGGGCGCCATCGACCCATGGTACATTGTCCTGACCGCGCCCCGGCCGGTGCTCCATCAGCGGATCGCCCGGCGCGCGGAGGAGATGATGCGCCGGGGCCTGGTCGAGGAAGTGGCGGCCGTGCTGTCCGAGGGGCATCCGCCCGGCGCCGCCGGACTCGACGGCGTGGGGGTCCGGGAAGCGGTGGAGTACCTCCACGGCCGCCGCCCCCGCGAGTCCGTCGCCGAGGCGATCGCCACCAGCACCCGGCAATACGCCAAGCGTCAGCAGACCTGGTTCCGCCACCAGCTCGAGGGCACGGTGCGCATGCTCGACGCCACGCGCGCGCCGGAGCGGCTCGCCGCCGAGATCGCCGAAGCCTGGGACGAGGGGAACGCATGAAGATCGGCATCACCTGCTACCCGACCTACGGCGGCTCCGGCGCCGTCGCCACCGAGCTCGGTCTCGAGCTCGCCCGGCGCGGTCACGAGGTGCACTTCATCACCTACGATTCGCCGTTCCGGCTGCACGGGTACGCGGAGCGGATCTACTTCCACCAGGTCGAGACGCGGATGGGCCGGTACCCGCTGTTCGACCACTTTCCCTATACCCTCGCGCTCGCGTCCAAGCAGCACGAGGTGGTGCTGCGCGAAGGGCTCGAGATCCTGCACGTCCACTATGCCATCCCCCACGCCACCACCGCGTACCTCGCGCGGCAGATGCTCGCCGGCGAGCGACGGCTCCGGGTGATCACGACGCTTCACGGCACCGATATCACGCTGGTGGGCCAGGAGTCGAGCTTCTACGCGATCACCAAGTTCTCCATCGAGCAGAGCGACGAGGTGACCGCCGTCTCCGCCTATCTGCGGGACGAGACCTACCGGGCGTTCGGCTGCGTGAGCTGCGACGTGAAGGTGATCCCCAACTTCGTCAACCTGGCCGAGTACCACCCGGCCGAGCCCGGGACGCGCAACACGCTCGCGCCCGAGGGCACCAGGGTCATCACCCACGTCTCCAACTTCCGCGAGGTGAAGCGGGTGAAGGACGTAGTGCGGGTGTTCGCCCGGATCCAGCGCGCCCTGCCCGCGGTCCTGGTCATGGTGGGCGACGGCCCCGAGCGGGTGGACGCGGAGAACGAGGCCCGGGAGCTCGGCGTGGCCCAGGACGTCCGCTTCCTCGGACGGCTCGACCCGGTTGCCTCGCTGCTGCAGGCGAGCGATCTCTTCCTGCTCCCCTCGCAGACCGAGTCGTTCGGCCTGGCCGCGCTCGAGGCCATGGCGTGCGGCGCACCTGTCGTGGCCACCCGCGCCGGCGGCCTGCCCGAAGTGGTGGACGACGGGGTGAGCGGCATCCTCGAGCCGGTCGGTTCGGTCGAGGCCATGGGACGCCGCGCCATCGAGCTGCTGCGCGATCCCGCGCGCCATACCGCCATGCGGGCGGCCGCCGTGGCCAAGGCCAGGGAGTTCTCCGCCGACCGCATCGTGCCCATGTACGAGGCGCTCTATCACGAGGTGCTGCGGTGAGTCGTGCTGACGTCGGCTGAGCTGCTGGCCAGGGCGGCGCTGCTGGGCCTCATCGAAGGGGTGACCGAGTTCATCCCCGTCTCTTCCACCGGGCACCTCATTCTCGCCAGCCACTGGCTGGGCGAGACCGGCGAAGCGGCCAAGACCTTCGACATCTTCATCCAGCTCGGCGCCATCCTGGCCATCGTGTGGCTCTACCGCGCGCGGCTTGCCCACGCCGTGCTCGCCGCCCGCCGCGAGCCGGCGAGCCGGGGCTTCCTGCTCAACCTGCTCGTCGCCTTTCTCCCCGCGGCCATCGTGGGTTTCCTGTTCCACGACTGGATCAAGGCGCGGCTCTTCACGCCGACGGTCGTGGCGGCCGCGCTGGTGATCGGCGGCCTCGTCATCCTGCTCATCGAGTGGGCGCGGCCGCCGGAGCGCGTGGCCGAGGTGGGCGACATCCGGCGCTCGACCGCCCTCGGCATCGGCTTGGCGCAGGTGCTCTCGCTCGTGCCCGGGACGTCGCGCTCCGGCGCCACGATCATGGGCGGCTACGCGCTCGGGCTCTCGCGCCGGGCCGCCACCGAGTTTTCGTTCTTTCTTTCGATCCCCGTGATGTTCGCCGCCACGCTGTACGACCTGTTCAAGAGCCGCGGCGCCCTCGGCGCGGCCGACGCGCCGGCGTTCGCCGTGGGATTCGTCGTCTCGTTCGTGTCGGCGGTGATCGTGGTGCGCGCGTTCCTCGGCTACGTCTCCCACCACAGCTTCACCGCGTTCGCCTGGTATCGGATCGCGCTGGGCGTGGCGCTGCTGCTGCTCCTCCGATGAGCGCGCGGGTGCCGTCCGTCGTGGTGCTCGCACGGGCCACGTCCACCATGGATGTGCTGCACGAGCTGGCGCAGGGTGGAGCGCCCGCGGGGAGCGCGGTGGTCGCGGAGGAGCAGGTGGGCGGGCGTGGCTCGCGTGGGCGCGAGTGGCTTTCGCCGCCGGGCGGCCTCTGGCTCAGCGTGCTGGCGCGCCCCGCCGCGGCGGGGCTCGAGCTCCTGAGCCTCCGGGCCGGGCTGGCCGTGGCCGAACGGCTGGACGAGATGGGACTGGCGAGCCACGTGCGACTCAAGTGGCCCAACGATCTCATGCTGGACGAGCGCAAGGTCGGCGGGATCCTGTGCGAGGCGCGCTGGCAGGGCGCCACGCCGGTGTGGGTGGTCATCGGGCTCGGCCTCAACGTGACCAACCGCCCGCCTGCATCGCTCGAGAGCACCGCCGCCTGGCTCGCGCTGGCCCGCCCCTCGCTCACGGCATCCGCGCTCGTGGCCCCGATGGTCGAGGCGCTCCGGGCCATCGACCCGGCCGCGGGCCCGCTCACCGACGACGAGCGCGCCCGCTACGGCCGACGCGACTGGCTCCGGGGACGGGCGCTGCTGGCCCCGATTGCGGGCAC
Source organism: Gemmatimonadales bacterium (assembly GCA_036262935.1). GTDB lineage: Bacteria > Gemmatimonadota > Gemmatimonadetes > Gemmatimonadales > GWC2-71-9 > CAVVWJ01. The sequence continues at coordinate 26,746 of DATAHW010000145.1, forward strand.
CGGTGACGGCGTGGCGGCCGACGGCGGGCTGCTCGTCCGGGGAGCGGACGGCTCGACGACGGCGGTGCGGGCCGGAACGGTCGTGCTGGCGGGACCTCACGTGACGGCGGATCTTCCATCATGCTCCTGACGCTCGACATCGGCAACACCGAGATCACGATGGGGCTCTTCCGGGGCGCGGAGCTCGAGGCGCACTGGCGTCTCACCACCAACCCCGGCCGGACGCCCGATGAATGGGGCAGCGCCATCGGCGGCTTTCTCCTCGGGGCGGGGCACTCGCCCAACGAGGTGCGGGCCGTCTGCCTGGCGTCCGTCGCGCCCTCGGTCACGCTGGCCGTGGTGGCCGGCATCGAGCGGGTGACGGGCTGCGCGGGGGTGCAGATCGATGCCCACTCGCCGCTCCCGGTCCGGCTCGACGTGGACGAACCGCTGAGCGTCGGCGCCGATCGGATCGTCAACGCCCTGGCCGCCGTGGAGCTCTATCACACGGACACGATCGTGGTGGACTTCGGCACGGCGACGACGTTCGACTGCGTCACCGCCGACGGGCGCTTCCTCGGCGGCGTCATCATGCCGGGCCTCCGCACCGCCGCCGACCAGCTCACCCAGCGCACCGCCAAGCTTCCCGCCACCGAGCTGCGCGCGCCCGAGCGGGTGATCGGCCGCCGGACCGAGGAGTGCATCCAATCCGGCGTGCTCTTCGGCACGGCGGAGGCGGTGGATGGCCTCGTCCGCCGCATCCGCGCGGAGTGGCCCGGCGGGCGCCGGCCGCGCGTGGTGGCCACGGGGGGGCTCGCGAGCGTCGTCGCGCCGCTCACCAGGACGATCGACGAGACCGACGCCGACCTCACGCTCCGCGGGCTCCGGCTCGCCGCGGGCCACCTCGGGCTGGTGTGGTGAGCGTGGCACGCGAGGCCGGCTACCGGCTGCTCGGCCGGCGGCTGGACTATCTCCTGCATCTCCGCCCCGCCGAATGGCCGATCATGGCCGCGCACACCGCCGTGGGCTACCTGCTGGCCGTCGGCCTGGCAGGGGCGGCGGCCGGGACGCGGCTCGGGCCGGCGCTCCTCGGCCTGGTGCTCTGGGTCGTCTGCCTCAACGGCGGTACGCTGGCGCTCAACAGCGCCTTCGACCGTGACGAGGGCGACGTGGCCTATCTCACCGGCCCGCCGCCGCCGCCGCGCTACCTCGCCGCGGTCGCGATCGCCCTCATGGCCGCCGGGCAGATCCTCGCCTTCCGGCTGGCCGCGCCGTACCCGATGGCGTACGCCGTCTGCTTCGTGCTCTCGCTGGCGTACTCGGTCCCGCCGCTTCGGCTCAAGGCGGTCGCAGGCGCCGACTGGATCATCAACATGTGGGGGTTCGGCACGCTCACGCCGTACGCCGGATGGGCCGCGACCGGCCTGCCGCTCGAGCCGGCACGCGGGCTGGTGCTGCTCGCGTTCTGCCCGCTGTTCGCCGCGCTCTATCCGCTCACCCAGCTCTATCAGCTCGAGGAGGACACCCGCCGCGGCGACCGTACGCTGGCCTGCGTGCTCGGCGTCCGGAACAGCCTGACCGCCTCGCTCGGCGCCGCGGCGCTCGCATTCGCGCTCTTCACCGCGGCCGGACTGCGCGCCGGCTGGCGAGCCGCGGGGCCCGACCTCTGGCGGTGGGGCGGGCTCGGGCTCGGACTGGCCGCCTGGGCGGCGGTGCTCCTGCCATGGCGGCGCCGCTGGGCCGCGCTGCCCGCGCGGGAGCACCAGCGGCGGATGTATCACGCGCTCGGCGCGTGGGCTCTCACCGACGCCGTTGTGGTCCTCGCCTGGGGAAGCTGACAGCCCCTTGGCCGAGCCGCCGGCCGCTGCGTATACTACGGCACTCCCCATCCTTCCCGGAGCAGGCATGAACCCGGTGGTTGAACGGCGCGCGGACCTCGACGTCACGGACGTGCCCTCGATCGTGAATGGAGCCGTCAAGCTCGGCCTGCTCGAGTGCGTCTTCGTGCTGCTGATCTCGCTCGTTTCACACCTGCTGCCGAACGGCGCGCTGCAGACGGTGCTCGTCGCACTCCTGGTGCTCGTCGGGCTCGCCGCGGTGACGCTGCTGCCCGGCCTCTGGACCCGGGCGCGCACCATCGAGGGCATCGCCGGCGCCGCGGGAATCGGGCTCGGGGCCACTGTGGTCTTTCTGCTGGTGGACGTCACGGTACTCCAGAACATCGGTACCTGGGGCAACCGCTGGCGCGAGATCGGCGGCGGCAGCGACTGGTGGTACCACCCGGTGTGGTGGATGGTGGGAACGTTTCTCCCCTGGTTCGGCGCCTGGATGCTGGCGGGCCAGCGCGCCCGCTCCGGCAGCGTCTCGCCGGTCATCGCCTTCGTGACCGCCCTCGCCTGCGCGGTGGTGCTGGCGCTCCTCGCGATGCTGATTCACGTCCCGCTGGCCGGCTGGAATCTCGGCACCTTCGGCGTCGCCTTCCTGCCCGGACTGGCCCTGGCCAAGCTGCTCACCGGTCTGGGCGCGCGACGCGCGTGACGCATGCGCTGGCTCCGGCTGGTATTCAGGGTGTTTGGATGGCTGCTCACGCCGTTTCTGGCGTGGGCAGCTTCGTTTTTCGGGGCGGTGGGCGGCGCGCTGATCGCGATGCGGGTGGACGATCCGGTGGACGGGCTCGCGGTGACGGCGCTGTGCGGGGCAGCGACGGGCTTCGCCGCCATCATCCTCTGGCTTCACTATCTGCGGCGGAGCCCGGAGGTGCGAGAAGTCCTCGCGGTCACCGAGGACGGCACGCCCGACACAGTGGAGATGGCGCTTCCGGGCCGCGGGCCGAGCGAGGGGCCCGAGTGAGGCGCCCTGTCCTGTCCGGCGCGGCCGCGCTATCGCTCCTGCTCGCCTCCGCCGCGGCGAGCGCGGAAGCGCAGGGGATCGAGGGGAAGGTCGGCCGCTTCTACGAGGGCGAGGGCTGGACGGTCTATCGCCTCGGCATGAGCCGGCCGCTCATCGGCCCGCTCGGCACCACGCTGCACGGTGATTACCTGCGCCGCGCCGGCGGCGCGGACGGGGCCTTCGCCGGCCTGGGCGTCGACGTCACGGCGTTCCAGGGCGGCGGCAACGGGCCATACCTCGTGGCGGGGCTCGGTGGCGGAATGGGCTCGCCCCACTCGCAGTCGTTCTCGAGCCTCTGGACCTCCTGGTCGGCGGGCGCGGGCTACGAGCTGGTGCCCGCGTCCTTCCTGCGCTTCGGCGTCGAAGGCCGCTGGCGTGAGATCTCGCTCGACCGCCGGACCGGCTTCGAGCTGGCGGCCGGGTTCTCCCTCAATTTGAGCGGCGGCCCCAAAAGAGCCGCGCCCAGGCCGGGTCCCCTGCTGACGAACACTCCGCCGGCCGCCGGCGCCGC